>JBBQXF010000064.1:0-28072 GCA_038209965.1 Cytophagales bacterium
GCATTGATCTCAACTAGTGGGATGGGCAACACGCGGAACTTGGCATTGTCCACTGTGCGGCCAGCAAACCGACGGATAATGTCGGCCGTGCGGCCAAAGCGGCGCGCTGTAGCAAAGTTCCAGCCTTCGCCCGCATATTCACGCATGTACTCATCAAACACGGCATCTCTGGTCAGTGCCCCCATGGCTGGGATGCCAGCCCGTTGGCGGATGGCGTTCAAACTGGCCAGTCCATTGCCGGAAGCACCATTGGCCACCGCTTCGGCGTGGGCCAAATAGGCATCAGCCACCCGCAAGAGCAAGTAATTTTTGCGGGTAAATTGCCAGCCCCCGATGTTGTACTCGATCACTTTTTGGAAGATCACGTTCTTAAAAGTACGCTCGGCACTGTTAGGGGCTACAAATGGCGAGTTGGCCGTAGGGCTAAAACGCACCACCTCACCACCAGCATTTTTGGAGCGGTACTGCTCCATGAACGTGACCGGAATTCGACGGTCTCCGGTTTGGAACATGGCACGGTAAGCCACATCGCCAACAATCCAGGCATCGCCCCAGCCAGCCGCTGTTACCCCGTCGCCAGGGGCAAGGGTGTTGGGATCGCCCCCGTCCCAGTCGGTCGGGGTAAAGTGGGCGTGCATGTTGTTAAAATTGGCAGGGCTCTTGACAAAATTGTTCTGAACTTCAAACAACCGCTCGCCCATGTTCTTCATGGCTGGGTCAAAGAGGTCGTTGAAATTGGGGAACAATGCCCGGCCACTTTGGGAGATCACTTCTTGGGCTTTCTCGGCGGCGGGTTGCCACTGAGCAGCTTCCAGCAGTACCTTGGCCAACAGCGTTTTGGCAGCCCAGCGGTTGGGGCGGCCCAGATCATCGCCCGTAAAGGCGGCGGGCAGATCGGTCTCAGCCACTTTCAGGTCGGCGATCATTAGATCGAGGGCTTTTTGCTTGCCTCCTTCGTTGGAAGCAAAGCTGCCCAGTTCACGGGTCGGCTTGTCAACTACCGGAATGTTTTCAAAGAAAACGTACAGCTGGTAATAGTACATGGCGCGGAGGAAGCGGGCTTCGGCATTGATCCGTTTTTTCAGATCAGCCTTGGCCGAAGAGTTGGGCGTGGCATCTATTACCACATTGGCGCGGTTGATACCATCATAATTGTCGCCCCAATAGGCTTGGATGTACTCGTCACTGGCCACATAAGCCCCTTGTTTGTAATATTGGGGGCCTTTTTCGTAGCCAGTGGAAGTGCCCAGCGCACAGTCAAACACGCAGCGGTTGTAGTACGTGTTGAACCATTGCTGGTTGAAAGGCCGATAGACTCCGTTGACGGCAGCCAACATGTCTTGATCGGTCTTGTAGAACGATACCGGGCTGGCAAAGTCGGGTTGCTCCGTCAAGTTTTTGCAACTTGGTGTAGCGAGTAAGAGTGAACCCGTCAGCGCAGCGGAGAGGAATACTCGAGCAGCATTTTTCATATATAAACGGTTGTTAATTAGGTACTAATCAATTTGTTGAAGCCGATTGTTTTAAAACCTAGAAGCCCAGTTGCACGCCAAAGGTGAAAGTGCGGGGGCGGGGATAGGCATCATAATCATCGCCCCGGTTAAGTGGGCTCTGCCCCCCATTGCTCACCTCCGGATCGAACCCGGTGTACTTGGTGATCACGAACAGGTTTTGGCCGCTCACATAGACCCGGGCACTGCGGATGTGTTTCACCGAAGGCAGGGTGTAGCCGATGGACAAGTTCTGCAAACGGGTGAAAGAACCATTTTCGATAAAGAAGTTTGACCGGCGAAAGAAGCTCGGAAACTCGCGGGTAGCATCAATAATAGGGCGGGTAGCGCCGGTGTTTTGGGGGCTCCATGCATCGAGGACTGCCCGGTATTGGTTGTAGTTGCCCACACCATCGGCGTGCTCGGAAGCCTGCAAATTGCGGATTTTCTGACCGTAAGCGCCCCGCACAAAGATATTGACATCAAAACCTTTGTAGCGAAGCGTAGTGTTGAGGCCCAAGACCACGCGTGGGTTGGGATCGCCCAGGTAGGTGCGGTCACTGATGTCGATTGTGCCGTCACCGTTTACATCGCGGTAGCGGGGGTAGCCTGGCTTGTCAATCCCGGCGATGCTGGGGTTGCGGGCAATCTCGTCGGCATTTTGCCACAGGCCAATGTAATCGTAACCAAACCAGCCGCCCAGCGGTTGGCCAACGGACACATAACTGCCCTCAGGACCGAGGTGGCTGCCCACAAAAGAGTAAAAAGATGGGGTGCTGGCCAAATCGGTCACTTTGTTGCTCAGCAATGACATATTGGCCGAGATGTCCCAGCGGAAATCTTTTTTGTCCATCGCTATCACATTGGTGGCAAACTCAAACCCCCGGTTTTGGAGCGTCCCCGCATTTTGGAGGGCCGTCCCAAAGCCAGAAGAGGGTGGCAGGGCCACGTTCAGCAACAAGTTGCGGGTCTGGTTGATGAAGTAATCCATTGTGAAAGTTACTTTATCGTCCAGAATGCCAAAGTCAAGCCCGGCATTGAACATCGCGGTCGATTCCCAGCGGAGATTGGGGTTGGCTACCCGGTTTTGGGCCACCGTGGGCACCACATTGTCGTTGAGCAAGTATTGGCTGGTGCCCAGCGAAGCCAGCGATTGGCCCACTTGGATTTCCGAGTTGCCAGTCACCCCATAGCTTACCCGGAACTTGGCATCAGTGATTTGGGTGATGTTCTTCATAAAACCCTCTTCGGAAAGTTTCCACGCGAAAGCGACGGCGGGGAAGGCCGCCCACTTATTGGTCTCGCCAAAGCGGGAGGATCCATCCCGGCGGACGGTAAACGTAAACAAGTACTTGTTCATCAGGTTATAGTTCACCCGGGCCAAGTAGGAGTGGAGCACCCATTGGCGCTTGCCCGAAACTGGGATCTGGGGCAGTACGCCGTTCTGGATGTTGTTGATCGAGAAGTCGTTGAAGCTGAACCCGTTGCTCTGGACAGCCGCGAAACGGTTGTTGTCGGTCTGGTAAGTGTAGCCCGCCAAGACATTGAACTGGTGGACCCCAAATGCTTTGGAGTAGTTCAGGATGTTCTCGTTCAAGATATTGGTAATGTCGCGGGTGCCCAGTTCATACGAGCGGGTGCGCTCACGGCCCAACCGGGTCAGGTCTGAATAATAGGTCACCCGGTTGTTGGACACCAGATCAAGCCCCAACGAAGTTTTGAAGGACAAATCTTTGGTGATTTGGTATTGCAAATAAAGATTGCCCAACATCCGGGTACCTTGATCGCGGTCGATCACTTCTTGCACTTCGGCCAGTGGGTTGGTCAAAAAACGCCCGTCATAAGGCTCAAACGTATAGCTGCCGTCGGGGTTGAATACGGGGCCAATGGGGGACTGGCCCAAGATGGTGATAATGGCCCCGCCCGGCCCGCCCCGGTCGGTGGGTACGGCATTGGTGCCCGTCCGGCTGATCATGGAACTAACACCCAGCCGGAGTTTGTCGTTCAAGAAACGGGAATCCAGGTTGACCCGGAGGCTGTAACGCTCAAAATCGGTATTTTTGATAATCCCGTTGTTTTTGAAATAACCGCCCATCACCGCAAAGGTGGTGCGTTCATTGCCGCCGGTAAAGGACAGTTGGTGGTTGGCAATACTGCCGGTGCGCATGGTTTCTTCTTGCCAATTGACCCCTTCGCCCAACTGGGCAGGGTTGGCAAACGGGACCGACTGCCCCCGGGAAATCGCCCGCAGGTTTTGGTATTGGGCATATTCGGTGGCATTGAGCATGTCCATCAGTTTGGCCGGCATTTGCAGCGAATGTGACCCTTCGTAGTCAATTTTGGTATTGCCGGCCTTGCCCCGGCGCGTGGTGATGAGCACGACCCCGTTGGAACCGCGTGAGCCGTAAATGGAGGTGCCCGAAGCATCTTTCAACACCTCGACAGACTCAATGTCGCTAGGGTTGATGGAAGCCAGTGCGTTGGATGACACCCGGTTGCCACCCGAACTGGAGGCGTCGTTGTCCGAATAAACGGGCACACCATCGATTACATACAGCGGTTCGCTGCCGGCTTGAATCGAGTTGGCCCCGCGCACGCGCACGGTCACCGCTCCGCCCGGTGCCCCGGAAGCTTGGGTTACCACTACACCCGCTGCCCGCGAGGACAGGGCTTGATCCACCGACTGCACCGGAAACGCCCGGATTTCTTTGGATCCGATGGAGGAGACGGAACCCGTCAAATCGCTCTTGTTCACCGTTCCATAACCGATTACCACCACCTCTTCCAAGGCGCGGGCATCTTCGGCCATGACCACATCAATGGTGCTGCGCGAGCCAACCACCAGTTCCTGGGAGGTGTAGCCAACAAACGAAAAAACTAGGACGGACGACTCGTTGGCCACCCGCAAGGTGTATTTGCCGGATACGTCGGAAGTGGTGCCGGTACTGGTGCCTTTGACCAAAATATTGACTCCTGGGAGCGATGCACCAGTTTGATCCGTGATTTTACCAGACACTACTACCTCGCGAAAAGAACCTTTGCCTGCGAAGAAATTTGTTCTTTTTGCAAACGCGTGTTTAGCTTTGAGGCCGTTTTCGGGGTTTTCGGGCGAAACGGCGTGAAGATCCGTTTGCCAGCTTACTACTAGCAATAAAGTTAGTAACAACCTGCATCCGTGCGAAAAAGCTGTCTTTTTTCGCAGGTAATTTTGAGAGTAGTTCATTTTCATATTTAGAAAGTGTTTAAAAAGTAAAATTAACCATTTGTCAGTGAATGCCAAATAAATGGTTTTTATTTTTTAAAACTATTTGTTAATTCATGGCCCAATCCCTGCTTTTAGTCGAACCCAATCCCAACCCTGGCCCATCTGCCAGTAAACGATCCAAGGGTTTTTGGCAATAAATGGGGGCTGGTTGTAACTTTTTGCCGGTTGGCTTCATTAAGCGTTTGAGGAACGGAGATCAGAATCAATCGGATCTGTAAATTGGCCCGCTCATTCGTTTGATGATTGTGTGTCCAAGAAAACCCCCCTTTTGCCAATAGGCTGAAAACCCTGATTTATGCACCAAACCGAAGACGCGATAAAGGAGGAGCAGCAGATAATGGAACGGGCCAAGGAAAACCCGGAAGTCTTCGGCTTTCTGTACGAAAAGTACTATCGCGCTATTTTCGTGTTCATTGACCGCCGGACCGCCGACCGCCAGACTGCCGATGATCTAACTTCGCAGGTTTTCTTGAAAGCAATGCTAAATTTGCCCAAGTACCAATTCAAGGGGCTGCCATTTTCGGCTTGGCTCTATCGGATCGCGGCCAATCAAGTCAATGAATTTTACCGAAATTCGAACCGCCGGCGGGTGGTGAGCATCGGGGAGGAGCACTTGGACCGGTTGTTCAGTGAAATCAGTGCAACGGGGAAGACCGAAAGTAGCGATCTGGTGAGCTACCTGCTCAACCAACTGGATCAGGCCGAGGTAACATTGCTGGAACTCCGGTTTTTTGAAGATCGGCCATTCAAGGAGATCGCG
The DNA here is from genome assembly GCA_038209965.1 of Cytophagales bacterium. Classification (GTDB taxonomy): domain Bacteria; phylum Bacteroidota; class Bacteroidia; order Cytophagales; family Thermoflexibacteraceae; genus JALONO01. Next base: position 5,516 of record JBBQXF010000064.1, read on the forward strand.
TTTATTTTGGACATTACCGAAAACAATGCCAAGGTAAAAACGTACCGGATCATAGAAAAGCTGCGCAAAATTGCCAAAAATGAGTTGTCCTAACTTTTAAATAGAGATAGCCCCGTGCCCGACAAGTATCACATCAAGGTGAACGAGCCACCGCCCAGCGAAGTGGAGATTGCGCAGCACAAGAATTTTAACCGAGTGCTGGCCCAATACCGCCGCTCCAAAAAATCGAGCCCGCTGCACGACTCGGTCGCCCGGCTCAACAAGCACATCCCGGTGATCGTGCTGATGTTGGTATTGGCCATGTTGATTGTCTATTTTGCCCAACTGTCCAAGCGCCGGCCCGAGCTGCCCAGCAAGCCCCATGCCCCGGCTACTTGGCGCTTCCCCCCTCATGCTCTGCCCGGCAGAGCCGCTCCTTTTTTGATGACCAATTCCCATTCAGCTTCTTGGATCGGGGCTGGCGGCTGTTATTCGGGTAAAAATGGCAGATAGACCCTAAACTCGCTACCTTCGTCTAATTCACTGCGCACCTCGATCCGCCCCTTCATGGCTTCCACTTGGGCCTTGACCATGTACAGCCCCAACCCTTTGCCCTCCACATGGGTGTGCATCCGCTGGTAAAGGCCAAAAATCTTGTAAGGGTCAGTGTTGGCTAGATCGATGCCCAAGCCGTTGTCCGTCACAACCAAGCACAGCCAGCCGCCGGCACGTTCGGTACGAAAAGTGACTGTGGCCCGGCGTTTGGGCGAACGATATTTAATGGCGTTGGAAATCAGGTTATAAATAATGCTATCAATATAGCACTTAACCGCGTTGATAGTTTCGCCACCAGTGAAATAACAGTCAACCTTGGCCCGCGTGTGCACGATCTCATCATTGAGCAATCTTAGCACCTGCGCGAGGATTTCGGGGATGGAAGTGAACTCGGCAAAGTGCTCGACCTTGCGCCGAACGATCAACGTCTCATTCAGATCGCCCACCACTTGATTTAAGTCGCCCGATGCTTTTTCCAAGTGATCCAACATTTCGGGGCTAACCGGCGAATTGGCCGAATCCATCCGGCACAGATTGATCAGTCCCGTCATTTGAGAAATGGGCAAACGGATATTGTGCGACAGAATATAGGAAAATTCTTGCAGTTCGAGGTTGCGGGTGGTCAAGGTCTCGACTGCCAACCACAGTTCGTCGGTTCGCTCGGTGATCCGTTGTTCCAAATTATCGTTCAACACCTTTATTTCATCTTTACTGTTGATTAATTCTTGATTCAATTCCAGCAAGTGGGCATTGTTTCGGTGTTCTTGGCGGTTTTGCTGGTAGAGGAACCAAAAAATAACGCATAAACTGACCAAAATCGATGCCACAGCGAGTATTAGATACGAGCTCTGCTCCAGTTTGGCCTCCCGTAGTTCCTTGTCTTTGCGGAGCAGTTCATTTTCGCGCTTCTCGAGGTCGAGTTCAAACAGGGTTTCTTTTTGGGCAAAATCTTGTTTGCGTGCTTCCACCAGCAAGCTATCGCGGTAGAGGGCAAACTGGTTCTGAAAAAAGCTGGTCTGCTCCAGATCCTTGCGTTTGAGGTAGAGCTCGAAGAGCAATTGGCTGGCATCACGCACTACGCTTTTGTTGCCCGCACTTTTGGCCATATCAATGCTTTTTTGGGCCATGTTAATGGCCTGATAATCGCGCCCAAGACGTATATACACTACTGCCGCTTGGTAATACACCATCATTTGGTTGTGCAGGTTTTTACTGCCCGAGGCAAGAGCAATGGCCAGTTCCAAATAGCCAAGGGCTTTTTGGGGTTCATCCCGAACGGCATAAAGTTCGGCAACATAAGACTGTACTTCGGATGTTTTGTCGGTGTTGCCCTGTTTTTGCCCCAGTTCTAGGGCAGCCAAATAATAGTCCAACGCTTCAGTGGTTTTGCCAATTGTTTGCCAAACGCGGGCAATATCGGCATAATTTGAGATGTTGCTAAAGCGATCATTGACCAATTGGGCGAGTTGAAGGGCTTGGCGATAATTTTCCAAAGCCAATTTATAGCTTTTGTTGATCGAATAAATATCGCCAATGTTGTTGTAAGATAGGCTCATCCCTATCGTGTCGTTGATCTGTTTACACAGGCGCAGGGCTTGAGACTGATACTCCATTGCATTGCCATACTCTCCTTTGAGTTTATAGATTTCCCCCAAGTTGATATAAGTGCGGGAAAGTTCGCGCTCATCTTTGTCCTTGAGCAACAGATCTTTGGCTTGCAAGGCAGCCTCAAGGGCATAGGTATACCTGTTTTGGAGCATGAGCACTACACTCCAGTAGTTATAAGCAGCCCCGGAACCTTGCAAATTGAGGCTATCTTGAATCAACTTATGGGCTTCCCAGCTTAATCCCAGGGCACTCAATAGTGCATGATCAGGCAATTGGGTGGTTGATCCATTGATTAGAACTGCTTTTTCGGTCTCGGATTTTGCATGAGTAAGTTCTAAGCCCAAACTGTCGCGATCAAGGTGACCTTGGCCGGGGGTTGCGCAGACTTGCCCCATGCCTACCCATATACCCAGCAGGATAGTTAAAAATCTCATTCAGTTCTTTAGAACATATTGGGGAATTAAATTTGTAAAAATGTCAAAATTAAAGTTGGCATAATTGTTTAATTTTCTAAAAGTAGTCAAATTTCAAAAGATGTCCAGATCTCATACACTGTACATTCAACACGTATAAAATGGGTTCCTCAAGAGATTTGAACCGTTGTCCATCTTTACGTATTGAATATAAATTAGGCTAGCCTAAACAGCTGGTAGAAGTATATTTTTATCTAACTATTTGATAATCAAATAAATATATTTTCAAAGAAACTCTTGGGGAAAGATTTACAGGGTTGAATGGCAGGACGGCTGGTTTGTTGGCATTTGGGGCATTAAACGCCTAATCCAAACACCTTGGCAAACAGGCCACCAACCAACAAGTAAGCATAAATGTTTGTACAAAAATAAGTCCTTTTGCACTTTAGCTTACTGGCATTGGGCTGTCGGATATTGGGTGATCATGTAAGGTTTGGGGCTGGTTTGCCCAAATTTAGGATCGGTTCAGTCCTGCAAAAGTTTGATCCGATTTTTCGACGGGATGAATCCTCCACTTCAAAAGACAATACTGGGGAATGGCAGGTTTTTTGCCACTGAGGTGTTACTTGGGCGGGTATCACCCTAATTTGACTTTCAAAATTCTAACGTATGGATTTTCCGGTGCGATTGATCAAGCGACAAGACTTGCTCAACCTTAATGGGCAAGTGGTCAACCTAGAGAAAATCGTTGGGCAGGCCACTGATTTTGTGGCCAATATAGAGCGGGGCAACTTGAGCATTTCTATGGCCGATGCCGACCACCAATTGCTGGCTGCACTGGCCAGCATGCAGGCCCGGTTGCAACAGATCGCCGCCCAGGAGCAGGAGCGCAATTGGGCCACCGAAGGTTTGGCCCAGTTTGCCAACATCCTCCGCCAACAACAAGAGCTCAAAAGCCTGGGGGATACCGTCACCACCCATTTGGTCAACTACACCGGGGCCAATCAAGGGGCACTGTTCTTATTGGCCGACCAAGAAAATGAGGCTGAACCGGTGCTGGAGATGATCGCCTGTTATGCTTATAACCGCAAGAAATATTTACAAAAAAAAATTGGCTTGCGCGAAGGATTGGCGGGCCAAGCCGTTTTGGAACGGGACACCATATTCCTTACCCAAGTTCCTCCCGATTACCTCAGCATTGCCTCCGGTTTGGGCAGTGCCACCCCGGCTTCGGTGCTCATTGTACCACTCAAGACCAACGACCAAGTGGTTGGCGTGGTGGAACTGGCCGCTTTCCGGCAGTTCAAGGCCCATGAGATTGGCTTTGTGGAAAAAGTGGGGGAGAGCATTGCCTCGGCCATACTGTCTGTCCAGAATGCCGAACGCACCCTGCGACTGTTGGGGGAATCGCAGTTGCAAAGCAATGAACTTCGACAGCGCGAAGAAGAAATGCGGCAAAACATGGAGGAACTGGAGGCCACCCAAGAAGCTGCCCGCCGTGCCGAGGAGGAAGCCAGCCGGGGGCGCAATATGCTCGATTCGCTGATCAACACCACCCAAGATTCCATCATGGTGGTGGGGCAAGACTACAAGATCCAGTTTGTCAACGAAGAAGTAAAGCGGCGCTACAAAGGAACTGAGTATGATGGCATAGCCAAGGGCGCCAATGTGTTGGAAATGTTGGCCAAGAGCGGCCCCCAAGTGCTACAGGAATGGACAGCATATTACCAACGGGGCCTAAGTGGCGAGAGTTTTGATTTTGCCTCTTTCAGTAATGTTAAAAACGAAAAACTGCATCGCCATTACTTTTTCAATCCTATTCGCGATGGCCATGAAGTGCTGGGCGTGGCGGTCATCTCCCGCGATGTGACCAAACAAATGAACAACGAAGAACAGATCCGTGTTCTGCTGGAAAAAGCGCAACATCAAGGGCAAAAGCTAACGGAAAAAGCCCAACATCAAGGGCAGGAGCTCATGCGGACCCAGATCAACATCATTGCCGTAACCGATAACTCCCAAGAGACCATGCTGATGATCGACCGCAACTATCAGGTGCTGATCATGAACAAAGCCCTCAAAAACCGCTACCAAGGGACTGGTTACGAACAAATGACTATTGGAGCCAATGTGCTGGAGATAATGGAAAAAGCCAGCCCAACCGCCGTCCGGGATGATTGGAAGCGCTATTACGACCGGGCGTTGCAAGGTGAATCCTTGGACATGGTACTCCAAAACGTGCTCGACGATGCCCACTCAACTTACCGCTATTATTATGTCAGCCCGATTCTTTTTGACGAACAGATCGTGGGCGTGGCTATCTTTTCTCGCGATGTCACTCGCCAGCGGGTGGCCGAGCTAGAAGTGGAACGGCTCACCCAATTGCTCCTCCAGCGCGAAAACATAGTGAAACAACAAGCCCAAGAACTGAATACCCTCCGGCAGCAACTGGCTGAACAAGTCCAATAAACTATCCAGTCAGCGGGGGAGATCGATAATACTATAGCTTAGCCTTTAAATACGCCAAAATCACTTCTAGGGCTTTTTCCATGCCCGTATTGTCATAATGATTGGGGATGATAAAATCCACGTTGCTCTTGGTGGGGTTGATGTATTTTTCGTAGGAGGGCAGTACATGGTGCTCATAGCGATAGAGCACGTCGTCCAGATCGCAGCCCCGTTCCATGTTGTCGCGGATGATCCGGCGGCGGATTTTCACCACGTCGCTCGCATCGACAAAAATCTTCAAATCCAACAACTTGGCTATTTGCGCGTAATAGAACACAAAAAGTCCCTCTACCACTACAATGGGGCAGGGCTGGTAAGTGAGCATTGCCGGGACGATGGAACGGTTGTTAAACGTATATTCAAGCCGTTGAACGGGCTGCCCGTTGCGCAGTTGGAGCAGATCACGGGTGTATTCGGCTTCATCGATGGACTCGGGCAGGTCAAAATTCATAAACCCGCGCCCATCAATTGGTTGCTGATCCCCGGGCCGGTAATAATTGTCCTGCGAAATAAGGCACAGCTCTTCCGGGCCAAAAGCACTGAGCAGTTTTTTTAAAAAGTACGTTTTCCCGGAGCCACTGCCCCCGGAAATACCGACAAAGAAGGGCGTTTTCATTCTGTGGACAAAACTACACCAGATTGGAGCGAATTTACAAATGATGGGCCGAATGGATGCCCACTAGCGGGGCTTTTGGCGCAAAAATACCATTTACCGGCCTTTATGCTTCCCCTCATTGGAAAAAGGGTGCCGATCTTCCCCAATTTCCTACTTGACGCGAAACAATTGGGCCACTTGCAAGGACAAATCCAGAAACACCATTTTGGGGCTGGCGTTCCGCTCAATATGGGCATGGGCTTCATTGAATTTTTGGGCAATGGAACTGGCATTCCGGTCGTTGAGCACTTTGGAGAAATTGCGGACAAACTCGAGCGACTCGGCCTCGAGCCGGAGCAGGGCCTCACCAGCGTGCAGGTAGATCAGGCTCTCGCGCAGCGTGGTAAGGCCGTATAGGAGCAGTCCCTTTTGTTCTTCTTTGTCAAGGGCGTTAAACTTGTCGGCCTCTTTCACCAGCGTGCCCACATCCATGCGGAAACACAGGCGCATCCAATCGCGGAAGCGTCCTTGGCTGGTATCAGCCGCGCCATTGCTCAGCCGGCGGGCCTCCCCCAAGCTCCCGTCCGCCAAAACGGCCAGTGAGTGGGCGTGTGCTTCGGGCAGCCCAAAAGCACCTACCAAGAATTGCTTGACTTCGCGATCGGTAAAAGGCCGCACTGCCACTAGCTGGGTGCGCGATAAAACGGTGGGCAACAGGCTGTCCAAACTTTGGGACACCATCAGGAAAAGGGTCTGATCGGGCGGTTCTTCCAGTACTTTGAGAATGGCATTGGCCGCATTGGCGTTCATCAGTTCCGGCAGCCAGATCAGCATTATTTTGTAGTTCGCTTCGAAGGCTTTGAGCGACAGATCCCGGATGATGTTGCGCCCCTCGGCCACTGGAATGATGCACTGCTTGTTTTCCGCGCCCACTGCGGCGGCCCAGTCGGGCAAGCCAGCGTAAAGGCCCCCGCCCTGCAACAGGAACGCCCGCCACTCGACCAAAAAGGCTCGGCTGACGGCATCTTCGCGTTTGGCCACTTTTTTGGTAGTGGCGGTGGGAAACACAAAATGCAGATCAGGGTGGATCAGTTTCTTGAATTTGTGGCAAGTTGGGCAGGTGCCGCAAGCATCGGTACTCTCTGGGGTGAGGTTCTCGCAATTGACCAATGTGGCGTAGGCCAGGGCCAGGGCCAGAGCCCCGCCCCCTGGTTTGGAAAGAAACAACTGGGCATGGGCAACGTGGCCGGTCTGCACCGCTCGCACGAGGGTTTGCTTGATTTCCGTTAAACCGATAATGTCTGCAAATTGCACGGATTGCCAATGGTTTTTAGGCTTTCAAAAAATAAGCGCCGACCCACCTCCCACTATTTGATCTGGGCCACTACCTCGATCTCGATCATGACCTCGGGATCATACAGGGCTTCCACCCCCACCAGCGTACTGGCCGGCGGGGCATCCATGTTCAGGTAGCCCCGGCGCACTTCGCGCAGCAGGTTCCGCCGCTCTACGGTAAGCCCGGTCATGTAGGTGTTGATTTTCACCACATCGGCAAAGGTAGCCCCGGCCGCCTGAAGTGCCACGCGCAAGTTCTCAAAAACTTGCACCACTTGCGCCTTGAAATCGCCCTTGCCCACCAAGTTGCCTTGCACGTCGGTCGGGACTTGGCCCGAAAGGTAGATCATGGTGCCGCCCGTGGCCTTCACCACATGGGTGTAGCCGGGTGGTTTGAGCCAGCCCGACGGGTTGATGAATTCTTTTTTCACTTTTTGGGCGTTGCCTGATAGTGAGCATCCTAGAAGCATGAGCAATAAGCATTTTTTCATTTGGTAGTTGGTTCATGGCAATTGCCCCAATGACAGGTCAAAAATACACTGATTTGGGGCAATCCCTTCCCGATTAGCTAAATGGGTGCTGGTTTTATGTCTAAATTTGACCAAACATCAGCACATTATGACCATTGATCTCAGCGGGTTGCACATTTTGATCACCGGGGCCAGCCGGGGCATTGGCCGGGCCGCCGCCTTGGGCTTGGCCGGGGCCGGGGCCAAAGTTGCCCTACATTACCACCAACAAACGGAAGCAGCCGAGCAACTGGCGGCCCAGATTGGCCCCCAAGCCGCCCTGTTTCAGGCCAACCTGGCCGATCCAGCCGACACTGTTCATCTCTTTGACCGCGTCGTGCGGGCTTGGGGCCACTTGGACGTGGTGGTCAACAATGCGGGCATTGCCCTCAACTCGCCGATGGACCTGCCCGAAAGCGAATGGCTGGCCGACTGGCAACGCACCATGGCCGTCAATTTGGAGGCTACGGCCCTGATCTGCAAAAAAGCCGTGGCCCACTTTGCCGGGCGACAAGGGGGCCGGATCATCAACATTGCCTCGCGGGCCGCTTTTCGGGGCGACACCGCCGACTACCTGGCCTATGCCGCTTCCAAGGGGGGCATGGTAGCCCTCACCCGGTCGCTGGCCCGTGCCTACGGGAAGCAGGGCATCAAGGCATTTATTTTGGCCCCGGGTTTCACCCGCACCGATATGGCCCAAGATTTTATTGACCAATACGGGGAGAGCATTGCTTTGGGGGACATTGCCCTGCCCCGCCTCACCGAGCCGGCGGACATCGCTCCGATGATCGTGCTGTTGGCCAGTGGATTGGCCGACCACGCCACCGGGGCCACCATCGACCTGAATGCGGGCAGCTATGTGCACTAAGGCGGATTGGCAACTGGAATGACAAGCCTCCTCTGATCTTGGCCCAACTCATTCGCGCACGAGAAAAAACTGCCGTCGGCGGGGGCATCTTGGATGCAAACGGCATGGCAAAACCGACTTGGCCCGTTGGTTCATTTTTTTTTCTGCCCAGATAGGGGTAAATCCATGCTAAATTGTCTTGGGAGGGTATGCCGAAATGCCCACCAAAACCCTAAATTTGCCAAAGAATTTAAACCCATATTGTGCAAATTCAGGAAGCGGACATCGCCTTGGCCATTCGGCAGGGCAACGAAACGGCTTACGAACAGGTTTTTAGGCTGTATTATGAGCGCTTGTGCAACTACGCCAACACCCTGCTTCACGATATGGACGAAGCCGAAGAGGTGGTACAGTCCATGTTTTTCAAATTATGGGAGAAACGCGAAAACTTTGACATCACGATCTCGATCAAGTCGTACCTCTACCGGGCGGTGCACAACACTTGTCTCAACCGGGTGAAGCACGAAAAGATCAAGCGGGAATATGCCAGCCAGAATGCAGAACAGTTACAGCGCAATTTCAGTTATGCTTCTGACCTGACCATCAAAAATGAATTGGAAGAACGGATTGCCTTGGCCATTGACCAGTTGCCCGAACAGTGCCGGCTGGTGTTCAAGCTGAGCCGTTTTGACGAACTAAAATACAGTGAAATAGCGGTTCAATTGGGCATTTCGGTCAAAACTGTCGAAAACCAAATGGGGAAAGCCCTCCGGGTGCTGCGTACCCACTTGGCCGAATACTTGGCGGTGCTCCTGATCATCTGGCTCAATACCCCGAGCCAATGACCCAGTGGCTGCGGGAAAACGCTGCCCAAATTGGTTTTTTTAATTGACGATTAACGACATTATTGACGGCATAACCGGGCAATAAAAATATGGTGGACGACGATCTTTTGGCGAAACATTTTGCGGGCGAAACCGTGGCCGACGAGGAGCGGGTCATTCAAGATTGGCTGGCCGATCTGGATCACATTGCCCATTACGACGACCTGCGCGAGGTATGGCAATCAGCCGCCAAAGTACGGATCCTTCGCCCAGTCGATACCGATGCTGCGTGGCTCAAGCTAAAGCAACGAATGGATCACAGTGCTCAGCCGCTGGAAGGTGGCCTAGCCGCTGCTTTGCCCACCGGGGCCAAGGTGTTGCCATTTATTCCCCTGAAAAAAGTCCAAGCCGCCGCCCAAACAGAGATCGGTGCGCCGCCCCCCGCCCGTCAACTCGCCCCTCGATCCAAACCATTGGGCATTTGGCGCATGGCAGCGGCTGTGGCCCTGCTGGCCGTGGCCGGCTATTTCTTGTATGGTTATTGGGACAAACCAGCCGAAACCATCGCGCTTGCTACTTTCCAAGCCCAAGCCCAACCCAGCACAGTTAAACTGACCGACAGTTCAACTGTGGCCCTAAACCGCAGTTCTACCCTGACCTTCCACCTGCAAGCCCATTCGCGCGAGGCTACGCTGGTGGGTGAAGCCTATTTTCAAATTGCCAAAAACCAGGCGCAACCCTTTGTCGTCATGGCGCAAGGCACCCAAGTGCGGGTAACGGGCACTGCGTTCAACATAAAAGCCTACACGCCCGACAGCGTGTCGGTGGTGGTGACCGAGGGCCGGGTGATTTTCTCGGTGGGAGCTAACAGCCTAGAACTATCGGCCGGTGATCGGGCGGTGTACGCACGGCAGTCGCAACAATTGCACAAATACCTCAACACTGACAACAATATTGCTGCTTATGCCAACCGGGTTTTCAATTTTGACCAAACCCCGCTGAGCGAAGTTGTCCAAAAGCTCAATGAAGTCTATCAGGCCAATATCTCTTTGGCCAGTCCGGCCCTGCAAAGTTGCCTCCTAACGGTTGACTTTGACAACCAAGAACTTTCCACTGTATTGCAAATCATTGCCGACACCTTGGGACTGACCATTGAGCAACAACCAGCGGCAGTGGTATTGCGTGGGCCGGGGTGCAACTGAACGGGGCAAGTTAAAATGCCTTTACCAACCCCAGACCAATAGATTTCCCCCTGAAATCGTGCAAATTTGCGCCGAACTCATCGTCAAGTTTGTCATGCGATTACTTTTACTCCTCAGCTTGGTTATTTTCACTTTGCGCACCTACGGCCAAGATCCTCCGTTGGAACGGAACATTACCTTCAGAGCCGACAATCAGCCATTGAGCCTAGTGCTGGATCAGGTTGGGCAATTGGCCAAAGTTAATTTTTCCTACAATCCAGCTGCCATCAATGTGGCGAAAAATGTTTCTTTCACAGCCAATAACCTGACGGTGCGCGAAGTGCTCAATTTAGCGTTTCGCGGAGCGGTGCAATACAAAGTGACTGGTCAATACATCATCCTGACCCGCGCCGCCCAAGCTACCGAGGCCCAATCGAGTCGGGCGAGCGACTTCTGGTTGAGCGGCTATGTGGTGGATGAAGCCACGGGCGAAAAGATTTCCCGGGCGAGTATTTACGATCGCACCAGTTTGGCCTCGACTATTTCGGATGCTTACGGGTTCTACAAAATCCGCTTGCCCGCCAACCGGGGGGCTATCAACCTGACCGTGAGTAAACAGACGTACCTCCGCCGGCAGATTGAAATCGAACCCACCGCGCAAGAAGCCTACGCCGATGTACGGATCACAGCCATCCCCATCGGGCAGCTCAAACCGGGGGTCGTCAAGCTGGACTCGATTGCCCTGCCAACCATCGACAATCAACCTATTGCGCGGTTCTTTGTCCCGGAAGAACAGCGCATCCACACTGAAAACTTGGTTGAGCGGATTGCGCGATCGGCCCAAATTTCTTTGTTGCCTGCCCTCGGGACCAACCGTTTGCTCGGGGGGAGCACCGTCAACAAGTATTCACTCAACATCTTGGCCGGCTATTCCGATGAAGTGAAGGGGGTGGAAATCGGTGGTTTGGTCAATATTGTGCGCCAAGATGTGCGCTACATTCAATACGCCGGCTTGTTCAACTTGGTCGGGGGACACACTCAGGGCATGCAGGTGGCGGGCCTGGGCAACCTCAATGGGCAGGGCATGAAAGGTTGGCAGGCGGCTGGCCTGTTCAACGTGTCGCGGGGGCGTTTCAGTGGGGCCCAGTTTGCCGGAATTTTCAACTTGAACTGGGCCCAGACTGGCTATTGGCAAGCCGCTGGCCTGTTCAATTTTTCCAAAGATTCGGTCCGGGGAGTGCAAACGGCGGGCCTGTTCAATGTTGGGTGGAAACGGGTGCAAGGTTGGCAGTTAGCAGGCTTGTACAATATCGCCGGGGGTGGGATCAACGGAGCGCAAAGCGCGGGTTTGTTCAATATTGCTGGGCAAGTGCGCAATGGCGGGCAAATGGCCGCGCTGTTCAACATTGCTTGGCGCGGGATCCAAAACGGGGCCCAAGTGGGCCTGGTCAACTATGCCACCAAAGTACGCAAGGGCGCACAAATTGGCCTGTTCAACTATGCCGATTCTGCCTCAGCCAGTGGGGTTTCATTGGGCCTGTTCAGCTTTGTGCGGCGCGGTGGCTACAAGCGCATTGAAATATCGACCAACGACGTGGTGCGGGCCAATGTAAGCTTGCGCACCGGGGTGAAATGGTTTTACAATATTTTTCACCTCGGCACCAACTTGGCCGACACCGCCCGCACCCATTTGATCGGCTACGGTTTTGGTTCGGGCATTTACCTGGGCAAGCCCAAACGGGTGATGGTGAACGTGGAAGGTACCGGCTATTGGGCCTTCTCGCGCAACGTAGATCTGAACGATGTCAACAGCCAGTTGTACCGGGTTGGCCTATCGATTGAATATAAAATTGGCGAACATTTCGCTATTGCGGCCGGCCCAGCCTGTAATTGGGCATTTTTGGAACGCAACCGCGCCTCGAGCCTGCTGCGCCTCGTGCCCACGGGTGGGAGCATGAGCGAGGCTGGCCTCCATGACCTCAAACGCTGGTGGGGCTTTCAGGCCGGGATCCGGGTGTTTTGAGGTGCTGGGCCTTGGGGCATTGCAAATAAAATAGCGGCAAATCTGGTAGAAAAGCTAGCAATGATTTATCTCAGGATTGTACAAGAAAACCACCAATATCCTCATGAGAGCATCAATGCTCAAATACCGGTCATTAAAAGATTGGCCTAAAGATTTAGGCACAAAGAAAATTTCAAAAAAATGATTCGTTTTGTATTTCATAAACCGGATATCAAAAAATTGCATAAATAACTGTCGTGCCCATTTTCGAGCCTAAAACAAACTGATTTAGACAATCGACGAGTTCCATGACTTGATTAAAGTGATTCTCTCCCGCTCGTTTTGATGAATTCCCAACGTTGTGTATACCTATCAAAAGGCTTTCCCGAGCCATGTGTTAAGGGTTTTGGTCGGTCGGGCAGTACTTTGGCTGAATCAGCCGGCCGGGCCTAAACCCCAAATCCGATCAGTAGCAGATCGTCCGTTTGGCGGGTTTGGCCGCGCCAGTCGTCCAGTACCTGGGCCAGTTGTGCCTCTTGGCTGGCGAGTGGCAGGTGGCTGAGCTCGGTCAAAAGTTTTTTTACCTGGTTCGATCCGAGGCGTTTGCGGTTTTCGTGGTTGAACTGGTCAGTGATGCCGTCGGTGTAGAGATATACCCGGTCGCCGGGAAGGAGTTCTATAGCTTGGGTGGTAAATTCTTTGTGGCCTTTGCCCCCACCTATGGAGTGGCGGTTGGCAGCCAACTCGGTCAGTTCGCCCGCCCGCACCCGCAGGAGCGGGCGCTTGGCCCCCGAAAAGTGGAGCTGGCAGGAAGTGGGGTCCCATACACAGATGGCCATATCCATCCCGTCCTGTAGGCCACCGATCACATATTCCTCTTGTTTGAGCAACTGGCGCACCCGGCGGTCGAGCTCAAGGAGAATCTGGGCCGGGTCGGTCAGTTTTAGTTCGTGCACCACTTGGTTGAGTGTATTGGCCCCCAGCATGGACATGATAGAGCCGGGCACACCGTGGCCGGTGCAGTCGGCGGCGGCCAGCACTAGCAGTTCGCTACCCCCGGGGAGCGCCAACGGCGAAAACCAGTAAAAGTCGCCACTAACGATGTCCTTGGGCCGGTAAAACACAAAAAATTCGGGCAAGTGCTGTTTTATAAAGCCCAAATCGGGAAGCATGGCCTGCTGGATCCGTTTTGCGTAATTGATACTGTCGGTGATGGTATGGTTTTTCCGCTCGATCTCCTCATTTTTGGCAGCCAAGTTTTGGTTAGTAGCATTGACCTCTTCGTTGAGTTCGGACAGGGTGTCGCGTTGGGCCGTAATCTCCTCTTTCTGCTCGGCTAATTTGTGGTGGCTTTGGCGGATTTTGAAGAAACCAAACAGCGCGAGCACCATGATCAGCATGCCCAGACCAAGGAGCCAGATCAGATTTCGGGTGGCTTCTTTTTGGCGTTCCACTTCGATGGCCTGCACTTGTTTTTCTTTAGTGAGGAGGTTTATTTCTTGTTCTTTCTTTTCCTCGCCCAATTTTTGTTCGCGGATGACACCCTCGTTTTTAAGGTTTTCGGTTTGGAGGGCGAGCAAGTTCTTTTCCTGTTGGGCCGCTGCGGTTTGTTGCCGTGCGATTAGAAGGTTCTGCTGCGCCTGTTTTTGCTCGCCTTCTTGTTGTTGGAGCTGGGCCAGTTGGAGTTGGGCCTTTTGTTCGGAAAGGGTGAGGGCTTGCCGCTGTAGCTCACGCTCTTTGGTCAGCCGTTTGATTTCAGCATCCTTCACCTCTTCGGCGGCAAACATGAGGCGGGTATCTCGCTCGCTTTTTTCGGCCATAAACTGCTGCTGTACCAGTTTTTCCTGCTGGGCTATTTCCTCTATCACGAGCGAGTCGTGCAGGGCAAGGTGTTTTTTATAGTAATCCAAGGCTTGCTGGTAATCGTCCTCTTCTTGAAATATGAGCGAACGGGTTTTATAAGCCTGTTGCAAAGTTTGGCGGTTGTGATGGGCTAGGGCTTCGGCAATTGAGATTTCGTTTTGCAGTTTAGCGTTATAAGTATCGCGGCGGTAGTAATGCACCAGGGCCAACAGATCGTAAACCTCGGCCTTTCGGTTGGCCAAACCGGGGGCGTCGGTCAGCCGGAGGGCGGCCTGCAAGTATTGGAGTGCCGAGGCATAATCCCCCACATTTTGGCTGGTAATTCCCAAGTTGATGAGCACTGGGAGATTTAAGTGGTCTGGCATACCGGTTTTTTCTTGCAGTGCCAGGGCCTGACGAAATGCAGCAAAAGCGGCAGGGTAGTTTTTCAAATATTTATGGTTATAGCCTTGGTTGTTTAGTAGCACGGCTTCAGCGTTTTGGTCACCTAGTTGGCGGGCTAGCCGAAGCGCCTCCTCATATTCAGGTGCCACTAAGGAATATTGTTTGAGGGCATGGTGGCTCCGGGCCAGGTTTTGCCGGACTTTTAACGCTTGTCGTTGGTTTTGGGTGGCTTGATAATGCGCCAATGCCGCTTGCCAAGAGCTAATGGCCCGTTCGTGCTGGTGCAGTTTCACTTGGGAAAATGCCATGACTTCGGCCACCTCGATTTTTAACCCTGCATCGGCTTGGGCGGCCTGGGCTTTGGCCAAGTACTCGATGGCCTTCTCGTGGAGGTTAGTGTTTTGGTATATTAGTCCGATTTCGAGCAGGGTATTGGCCAATTGGGGCGCGTTGTTCTCCTTCTCGAGCTGCCGAACCGCCTGCAAGTAGGCAAAAAGGGCTGAGGGGAGTTCGCCTTTTTCGCGGGCTGAACGGGCCGCAATGAGCAGACTGTCCACTTCCGAGGCCCTTGCACCCAAGGCAAACCAAAGACTCAACAGTACCAAAGCAAATAATCGGGTCAATTTTTTGGCGAGTTTCATGGCTATGGCTGTGTCTTAAATAGTCGTTTTTGTTTCGGACGTAGAAGTTTTGGGCATTGGGCCCCAGGTGTAGATTAAACAGTCAGAAGATTACCTTTTCACCAACCATTCACTATTTTTCGGCCCAAGCACATGGCCGTTCGCAATCCAGAAAGCGGCAATTTGGTTTTTATTGGCAATTTTTTTGACTTTAGCAAACAAAGTTAATCGTCTATGCCATACCCATCAAGTAAAAGTTGACAAGTAATATGTTTTGGAAAATAACTTTCTTAGTTTTTATCATTTTAGCCAAAAACTTACATGGGTACTATTCAAACCAAAAGTTCATGCCAAAATAGATGTAGCGTTGTCGCTGGAGGTTATAAATAAGGTCGGAGTTAGTACCTGACGCATCTATGCCGCCAAAGGACGAGTTGAAGAGGTTGGTGATGCGGACAAAACCGCTCAACTGTTTGCTCAGGTAGTAGCGCGCCAGTACATCCAGGTTAGTGTAACCGGGGATGTACCGATAGTCTTGCATGGGGTCTAAGGGGTTTAGGTAAGAGCGGAGTGCGCTCCCCAAGATTTGACCTTCCAAAGCCAAATATAGTTTGGGGATCGGTTCGGCGTGTAGGCGCCATTGGGCTAGAAAACTGGGCATGGATCGATAGCCGGCCACCGAGGTTTCGGCCGAAAGTCTCGTCACACCTTTGGTCAAGCTCAAGTTGAGTTCAGCCCCGAGCTTAATCTTCTTGACTAGGTTCTCCCCTCGTAAGGAAGTTTGTAAGCCAAAGAGGGTACTGCCCAACTCCGAGGTGTTCTGGTATTGGCGGGTATCTTGCGCCTGGTTACCAAAGCCCACACTGGTGATGACAGCTACTATCATGCCCATCGTAGCGTGCGCGTAAGCATTGATATCGACCATAAACCGACTGGCAAAACGTTTTCGCCAGCCCAGCTCTGCTGAACCCAGCCCCTCGGGCCGGAGATCCTGGTTGGGCACAAAACCAAACACTGGGCGGATCTGGGTTTGGTTGCCCGCCAGCGTAAACGTAGTGAGCGTGGCCTGAGAGGCGAGGGCTAGGTTGGTGGCCGGGGCACGTTGGGCCGAACCAATGGCTAGCCGCAAGGCCGACTTATCGGGGAGTTGGTAGCTCAAAGCCAGTCTAGGATAAACCGCGGCGCCGTAACGTGAATTATAGTCGCCCCGAAGCCCACCCATGAATGTAAACTTGTTTTTAGTAAAATACACTTGGGCAAAACTTGCCAGATTGTAAAAAGTCAAAGGGTTATAACCAAAATTGCCCAATCCAAAGTGCACGAAGTCAGGGTTTTCTGGGATGGCTTTGGTGGAAAAGGCCCGGTAGTTTTGATCTTCAAATGAACTACGGAGGAAGTTGGTTTCGGGCAAGTTACCCGAGTACTGGCCCGAAGCACCCAATACTAGTTCCCAAGCACCTTTGCCGGGGCGGAAGGTGAACAGTTGCTCGACAAACAAATCGTCGGAGGCGGAGTACACATAGCCGGTATTCCCCCCTGCTCCTAGGTTGTTGTTAACGCCAAACGAAGATCCGTTGTCCATCCGGTAGTTGGTGTAGCTCAGGTTAGTGAGCGAAGAGAAAGTCTCGGTCTCATGCTCGCGGCTGAGGGTGGTGCGTTGGATCCGCTCGCCAAAGTAGTTGTTGGGCGCTGCATAGGAATAGCCTATTGGGTTACTGCCCAGCGAGCTGTGATCGCGTCGGTACATGTAATTATAAGAAAACCGCCACTTTCGCCAGTCGAGCTGCCAGCCCACCAGTTGGCTCTCATGGGGCAAATTGCCTACATCGGCTTGGTTGACCGTGCCCACAAAAAACGGAAGCACCTCGGATCGCAACCGGTTCCAGTTCTGTTGCTCGCTGGGTGAAAGATAACTTCTAGGGGAAAATACGCCCTGAGGATCGGCGGCCAGTTGCTGATTCTCCCGGCGGCTCTGGCTACCATAGATCGAGTAGCGTAATATGTTTTGGTTCTTGCCCAATTTGCCCCCGGCAGTAAAATTAGCGTGGATGTAG
This sequence comes from Cytophagales bacterium, assembly GCA_038209965.1. Lineage (GTDB taxonomy): Bacteria > Bacteroidota > Bacteroidia > Cytophagales > Thermoflexibacteraceae > JALONO01. The sequence continues at coordinate 22,790 of JBBQXF010000064.1, forward strand.
CCGCCCAGGGTTTGGCTAGCTATATTTGCCCGGGCAAAGGCCGACTTTTCGCTTTTGGGTAGGATAATGTTGATCACCCCCGCCATGGCGTCGGCCCCGTAAAGGGATGAAGCCGTACCGTAGATGATCTCTATCCGCTCGGCGTGCTGAATCGGCAGTTGCTCTCCAATTGGCATCCCGTCTAGCACTGAAGGCTGGATGGGGATACCGTTGAGCAGTATTTTGGTGTAGCGATTGCCCAACATGCCACGCATCAGAAAAGTTTCTCCCTTGCGGCCCGAACCTGGCTGGGACACCCGGAAGCCCGGCACGTGCTTGAGCACGTCCGCCAAACTGATATACCCATTTTTGCGGATATCATCGCCAAAGACCACATGGACAGAGATGGGTAATTGATCGCTGTTTTTTGCCGATCGGCTGGCCGATACTACTGTTTGCCGCTGCTTGGTTTCTAATTGGCTCAGATCGTCAGCGGTAAGTTGGTTTGCGGGCAGTTGTTTGTCCGGGGGTGGCTGCTGGGCCCAAGTCCAAATGGGTAAAAAACACAATAAGGTCCAAAAAAAGTATTTCTGATACATAGCGGTTGGATCATGTAAAGGTCTTTAATAAATGGGCTGACGGATTTTATCCGGAAAACTACACTTATGCCTATACAAGAATTATGACAAAAAGTACGATCGAAAGTCCAAAATGCGAGTAAGAAATGCAACAATTAACTGTTGTTGAGCCAAAGAGGGGCCTGATCCTACTTAAGCCAAATTAAAATTACATGAGGCACCTCCTCTTTTCTTAAATTACCCTAGCCTAATGTTTGCGGGCAAACTCTTCGCCCCGGGCGATCATCCAGGTTTTATTTCCTTTTCCGGTCAGGTGTGGAACATGCGGGACAGGAAATTTGCTGATTTTTTACACTTTTTTAGCGATTAGTTTAGTCGCTTTTATCCCCTCAACTTGTACTGAACCAGTAATTTTTTTCTAAATATGAGGAATAAATCATTTATAATTAAATAAATTTGGTAAATTCTAGAAATTACTTTTATCACTGGTTAGGTTCAGGCTCAATGAGAAAGCAAAAAAGGCCAACCCATTTAAGGTTGGCCACCAAATATGCCAGAAAAGTAAACCCCTCGTTTGATTGGCTAATCTGTGCGACTTTCGGGCCTTGTCGCGCATTTGCACCGCGAACAGCTTCGCGATTAACTTTTTTGCAAATACAAGCGCCCGTAGTTGACTGTTTTGACGTTTCGGATGGGCGGCGGTCTGGAGATCCGGCCTGCGCGGAACCGCCTTGCGCAATGCACCCTTTTCTTCCTTTTGGACAAATCAAAGAAAAGTGGCCGCCAAAGGCCGAGCGGCACGTTTGCCGAAACGCCACCGACCAGCACTCGGACCAAAATAGTGGATGGCTGATGAAAAATTAATCTTGTCATGTATTCAAAGTACTAGACCCCTCAAAATAGGACAGCCACCAGCCCAGCCGATTCGACTGAGCTTGAACCAGCCCCAGCCGAATCGGCCCAACCTGCCCGGGCCGTTCAACCAACACCAAGGCCCAGCAACTCTTAGCCGCCACGAGCGGGCGAAAGCGGCAAGTGCTGAGGGGCTCCAACTCACCGGTTTTACCCAAGCCAAGGATGCCGCTGGGCTATGCCACCGACTCCATCTAGCACGCTTGGCACAGAATTTCTACACCCGCTAGCGAGGGGTCCAGTGGGAAAACCCGCACTCCTGTACCACACCCAGTGCTTGGGATATCAATAAAAGAAAGTCCGGGGTCGTTAGACTTCAGCTCGCTGTAATTAAAACACAATTTTTACACCCTCTAGTGGAAGGCTAAGGGAGACCGACACTTCTGCCCCCAACCCAGCGCCTGGAATATCGATAAAAAAAAGTTCAGGCTCATTGGACGTCAGCTTGCTGTAATTAAATACAACAGAAGCCAAATTGCGCACATTCGTGATATCGCTTCCATTAAGGTTAGGGTTTCCCCCTTTTTTTAACATAGCGGCCAGTTCGACCGCCACGGCCAAAGCTTTGTGATTTTTAACCGCACTGGCGATCGCCGAGGCTTTCACCACCCCAATATCCAAGCCGATGCCCCAATCAAAGCCTTTGTTGGTTTTCTCCAAATCGCGTAGTTTTTTAATGTTAAACGCCAAAGCAATTATAGAGCCCATTCCACCCCCTGCACCAATACCAAATTTAATAGTTGAGCAGGTAAACATCACATTGTAGCCTGGATTATTTAAATTGTATAACCTTCCCCATGCGCTTTCGACCCCTGCCATGATCATTCCACCCGCTTTGTGCCCTACTCCGAAATAAGTTTCATTTAAAAGCATGATTTTTTAATGATTTTGAGACAATGAAAAGTTAAAAATGGAAAATAAATCAGAAGTTTCATAGTGAGTGGTTTCACCCTTCAGTTCCACGCCACTGAGCATCAGCCTTGGGCAAATCGGTGGAACAAAGAGGATCAGCAGTTCAAAACTCATTTAAAGGGCTAAGATTTCTTGGCCCAGTTTACCAAATGGAGTTTTGAGTTTATCAAACCCCCGTTTGAGTAAATATTCCTAGGCAAGGGTCTTATTCACTCAGACAGGCCGCTGGTAAATTCAAATGGGCTTTTGGTAAACTACCGATGATAATAAGTCAATAACTGGCCATCTTTGTATTTCTAAAATTCTCTAGTGTATCGGCTTTTTTGGTTTTGGTTGGGGAGTGTGGGGACAGCCTGCCAGGCATGGGGGGCCGACACGTTGCGCGTGGCCGACTATCCAACGCAGGCATGGCTAGTCGCGCCGTTTGCCCATTATATTGCTACTAGCCATGAAGCCACCTTGGATCAGGTGAGGCAAGCAAGCCATTGGCGGCCGATCCACCTTAACGAACACACCCGCGAGGACAGCGCCTACTGGATCCGGGCTATAGTGTGCAACAATCAGCCCCAAGCGGAAGTATACCAGATCAACCTGATCGATGCGGAAACTGCCCATGCGTATAAAGAAACGGCCAAAGGCGAAATCCACGAATACCGGGGAGGTTCGTTTGTGCCGCGCTCGCGGCGGAGCCTGCCCGACCAATACTACTATCTTCCCATTCCCCTAGCGGCGGGAGAATGCGCACAGATATGGCTAAAAGTGGCCAAACGGCAAGCCTTGATCCCCGAACTTACCCCTACTTCGCCCCTGGCTCACCCGCCCAGAAATATAAAGGTGGCTTTGAGGATACTACGCTCTGAATACGCGAACAGTCGGCAGGCAGATCAAGCAAGTGAGGCTGGTGTCCTAGAAACGGTGAAACAGCATTTTCAGGGGGCCACCCTCTTACTCACCTTTTTGGCGGCTTGCCTGTTTTTTTACTCCCGCCAGCCGATTTATGGCTGGTATGCAGGCTATCTATTCTGCTTTTTTATAAATTCAGTGCTCAATACCCGCCCTTATTTTGACTTAGGGCGGCTCGTGGGAGAGTTTCCCTACCTACGCTATTATGCAGTGGAGTCGATTCAATGGCTGGGCCTGGGATGTTATTGTTTTTTTGTGGTGCTGTTCCTCGATCTGCCCCAAGACCACCCCCCCACCGCTCGGTTCATCTCCTGGATGGGCCATGTCTTTTGGATTTCGGCGGTATTTTTTCTAATTCTGCTACTGCTCACCAATGATGCGGATATTAAAGAGTTTTATTTTCGTGCGAGTCGCTACTTGGCGCTACCCGTCAACTTAGCGCTGCTGGTCTGGCTCGGATACCGGCTTAAACATCGCTTGTTACCTTTTTTTCTACTTGGAAATTTCTTGCTGGCCCTGGCTGGAATAGTGGCTTCACTGGTGGCCAACAAGGTCATTGCTTTTGACCAATACACTGGCCCTTTTTGGGGCACGATCATCTATGAAATGGGCATTTTAGTCGAGTTAATCCTATTTTCCTTGGCCTTGGCCTATCGGCTCCAGTTGCTGGACCGGGAGCGGGTAGCGGTGCAGCGGGCATATATCCAGCAGTTGGAAGCCAATAACCAACTCACCACCCAGATCAATGTCAAGCTGGAGGAATCGGTAGACTTGGCCAAGCGGGAAGTGGCCGATGCCTATCAACTACTCGAGGCCGAGCGGGAGCAGCAGATCCGGAGTGGATATGAAAAACTCTTGGCCGAAACTGAAATGATGGCCTTGCGCAGCCAGATGAACCCCCACTTTCTGTTTAATAGCCTCAACTCGATCGAGTATTTTCTGCTTTCGGGCCAAACGGACAAGGCTGCCCACTATCTATCCCGATTTTCTAAACTGCTCAGGATGGTGCTCCAGCACTCGCGAGCGCAAGCGGTAAGCTTGGGCGAGGAACTGGCAGCGCTTCGGCTGTATTTAGAATTGGAGTCGAGCCGGTTTGAAGAAAATTTTACTTTCTTTATTGAGGAAAACCACACGGCGGATCTTTACCATACCCTATTGCCCCCGATGCTCCTCCAGCCCTTTGCCGAAAATGCGATCTTACACGGACTCATGCCCAGCGATAAAACCGAAAAACAGCTTTGGATCCGGGTGTTAAAAGGAAACCACTACCTAGATTTTGAAATCGAAGACAATGGCATCGGCCGGGCCCGCGCACAAGAGATAAAAAGTCGCTCTACGATCCCGCGCCGCTCCTACGGGCTGGCCATTACCTCGGAGCGGATCGAGCTGTTCAACCGAAACCACGACCAGCAAATAAGTATGGAAGTAAATGACTTGCCAACGGGCACGCTGGTGCGTCTCCGGTACCAAATTCCAACCCGCTAAACTATGATCCGAACCATCATCGTTGATGACGAACGCCACGCCAGCGAACTGCTGGGCATAAAATTGGCCAAACTTGATCTTGGGGTAGAAGTGCTGGCAAAATTTAATCACCCCGAGGCAGCCGTGGAATTTATTCGCGGAGCGAAGTTCGATGTTCTGTTCTTGGACATCGAGATGCCACGCCTCTCGGGCTTTGACTTGCTCGATGCACTCGGGACGATAAACTTTGAGGTCATTTTTACTACCGCTTACGACCAATATGCCATCCGGGCCTTTGAGTTTAGCGCATTGAACTATCTGCTCAAACCAGTGGAAGAAGCCCAACTGAGAAGTGTGCTCCTCCGGTGGGAAGAGCGAAAAAATCGGGATTTAAGCGTTGCCCAGCTAGATGTGCTTCGGCAAGGGTACCGGTCCGCTTCGCAGCAGCGCAACCTCCCCGCCCGGGTAGCACTACCCATGCTAGAAGGCTACGAAATAATAGAAATTGGCCAGATAATCCGCTGTGAGGCAGAGG
>JBBQXF010000065.1:0-27584 GCA_038209965.1 Cytophagales bacterium
AGCCCTGGCCCAGCCCGCCGCCCTGACCGAAGATCGAGTGGTACTGCAAAACTTCACCCTCAAGCAGTGCATAGAGTATGCGCTCAGCCACGCGGTGTCGGTCAAGAATGCCCAAGTGGACGTGGAGACCGCCAAAGCCCAAGTGGGTTTGGTGCGGGCCGACGGTTTGCCGCAGATAAATGCCAACGCTGCCATGACGGCCAACTTTAAGCCGCAGGTTGCCCTGTTCCCGGCCCAGTTCCAAGATGCGAATGCTCCCTTGGGGACGTTTGTCCCGATTACCTTTCAACCTGCCTTCAGCGGCAACTACGGGGTGTCGGCCACCCAACTGCTGTTTGATGGTGCTTTCTTTCTGGGCCTGAAGGCTGCCACGGTTTACCAAGAGCTGAGCCAAAAGGGCCTCACTCGCTCTAAAATTGACGTGGCCGCCGCTGTGAGCAAAGCTTACTATGGTGTAGTGGTGGGCGTGGAGCGGTTGGTCCTGATCGACAACAACTACCAGCGCCTAGAAGTCCTCCTGCGCGAAACCCGTGCCCTCAACCAACAGGGGTTTGTGGAAAAGATCGATGTGGATCGACTCGAGGTCACTTTCAACAACCTCAAGATCGAAAAACAAAAGCTGGAGCGCCTGGTCGCTTTGAGCGAAGTGCTGCTCAAGTTCCAGATGGGCCTGCGCGAGGAAGACGAGATCAACATTTCAGAAAACCTCCAAAACCTCCAGCTGGCCCAAACAGCTTGGGAGGCCAAGATGGACAATTTTGATCCGATGCAACGCATCGAGTACTCGGCCCTGGAAACCCAGCGCGAACTTGACCGGATGAACATCCGCCGCAATACGCTGGAGTATCTGCCCAAGTTGAACCTCACCTTAGCCTATGCGGGCATTGCGGGCCGGCCGGCCTTGGGCGAGATGTTCCAGTTTGGCCAACATTGGTTCTCGTTTGGCAATGTCGGTTTGAGCCTACAAGTGCCCATTTTTGATGGCTTGCGCAAAAAATACGTTGGTGAACAGCGACGCCTAGCCCTGATCAAAACCGAGAACAACATGCAGGATCTTCGCCGGGGCATCGGCATCGAGGTGAAACAAGCAGTCCTGACTTTGCAAAACGCCGTGGACAACATGGCCATCCAACAAAAAAACCGGGAACTAGCCGCCGAAGTGGCCCGGGTGACCAAAATCAAATACAAAGAAGGCGTGGGGAGCAACATTGAAGTGGTAACTGCCGAGAATGAGTTAAAGACCACCGAGACCAATTATTACAACGCGCTGTACGAAGCGTTGGTGGCCAAAGTGGATCTGGACAAAGCCCAAGGCAAACTGCTGGAAAACTAGACTACAAAAACCACCATTCACTCTACTTATTTCAATTCATTCTGATTCACTATGAAACTTTACCAAATCCTCACCCTCTTGTTGTTATTGGCCGCTTGTGGCGATCCCAAAAGCATCGAGGAAAAGAAAAAGCAGTTGGCCACCAAAAAAGAGGCCCTGACCAAATTGAAGGCCGAGATCAGCACATTGGAAGGCGAGATCAGCGCCGCCATGCCCGCCTCGGCCAAAGAAACTGCCACTAAACTGGTGGAAACCATGGCATTGGCCCCCGAAGACTTCGCGCATTACGTAGAGGTGCAGGCCAACGTGGCCTCGGATCAAAACGTGATGGTGGCCCCCGAAATCCCGGGCCTGATTTTGCGCCGCCGGGTCGAAGAGGGCCAAGCCGTGAGGGCGGGCCAGATCATTGCCGAAGTAGATGCAGAGAACGCGCGGCGGAGCATTGTCGAAATGGAAACCCGCATGGAACTGGCCCGCACCACCTTTGAGCGCCAAAGCAATTTGTGGAACCAGAAAATCGGTACGGAGATCCAATACCTGCAAGCCAAAAATGCCATGGATGCCCTAGAAAAAGGGCTGGCCACGATGAAGTCCCAGTTGAACAAAGCTTACATCAAGGCCCCGATCAGCGGTATATTGGAGCAGTTTATGCAAAATGTGGGCGAAATGGGCAACCCCGCCGTGCCAATGGCCCGGATCGTGAACAATACCACGGTCAAAATTACTGCCGACGTGTCGGAGGCCTACACTAGATCCATCAAACGTGGGGATCAAGTGTTGGTGTCGTTCCCCAGCCTGGGCAAGGAGCTCAACCTACGGGTAGAGAGCACCGGACAAGTGGTTAACCCGATCAACCGTACATTCCGTCTGCTGATGCGGACCGGCAACCCCGATGGCTATTTAAAGCCCAACACGCTGGCCGTGGTGAAAATCCGCGATTTCTACCAACAAAAAGCCCTCAGCATCCCCACTTACTTGATCCAGCAATCAGCCACCGGGCAAAAGTTCGTGTATGTATTGCGCAAAAAAGAGGGCAAAGACACGAGCGAGAAAGTGAACATTGCCTCGGGCCAATCTTACGCTGGCAAGACCTTGATCACCGAAGGATTGCAACCGGGCGATATGCTCATCACCAAGGGCTACAATGAAGTGCTCAACGGTGATGCGGTAAAAGTAGTTTCTGAGACCAAAGTAGCAATCAAATAGGCCCAAACCATCAAGGAAATGGAAGATCAAAATATCAAAAGAGAATTTGGGCTCAGCTCACTATCGATCAACAATCGGACGAGTGTGTTCATCCTCACGGCACTCATTGTCATCTACGGCCTGTTTTCGTACATCAACATGCCCAAGGAATCATTCCCCGAAGTGGTGATCCCGACGGTGTTTGTCAACACGATTTACCCCGGCAACTCGCCCATTGACATCGAAAACTTGATTACCCGGCCCATTGAAAAACAAATCAAAGGCTTGAAAGGGGTCAAAAAGATTACCTCCACTTCGGCCCAAGATGTTTCGACGGTGGTCATCGAGTTCAATGAGAACATCTTGATTGCCAAAGCCCTGCAAGATGTCAAAGATGCCGTGGACAAGACCAAGCGCGATTTGCCCAACGATCTGGATGAAGATCCGACCGTGCTCGAAGTCGATTTGTCGGAACTGCCCATCCTGACCGTCAACCTGTCGGGGGATTATGAGGTGGATCAGTTGAAAAAATTTGGCGAATACTTGGAGGACAAGATCGAGGCCCTGCCCGAAGTATCCAAGGTGGACATCACGGGCGCACTGGATCGCGAGTTCCAGATCAATGCCGACATCTACAAAATGGAGGCCCGCAAGGTTACTTTCAATGACATCGAGAACGCCGTTAAAGGCGAAAACGTGACCATGGCGGGTGGCGAAGTACTGACCGATGGCTACCGGCGCTCGCTCCGGGTATCGGGCGAATTCAAGACCGCCGAAGAAATTGCCGACGTGATTGTCAAGGCCGAGGATCAAGAAGTGATCTACCTCAGAGACGTGGCCGAGGTAAAAGACAGCTTCGTGGAGCGCAAAAGCTTCACTCGCTTGGCCACCGGAAGTTTCCTCAAAACGGGCCCCCAAGCGGTAGTTTCACTGCGAGTGGTAAAGCGGAACAAGGAAAACCTGATTGCGGCCGATGAGAAAGTGGCGGTCATCCTGGCCGAGGCCAAGGCTTCCAACGCTTTGCCCAGCAATTTGAATGTGATCCTGACCGAGAACCAAGCCGATAACATGAAACTCCAGATCAGCAACTTGGAAAATAGCATTATTTCCGGGGTGATCTTGGTCGTGTTGATCCTGTTGTTCTTTATGGGCTTGCGCAATGCGTTGTTTGTTGGTTTGGCCATCCCGATCTCCATGTTGCTGTCGTTCATTGTCCTCAATTTCATGGGCCTGACGATCAACATCATGGTGCTGTTTGCGCTGGTGCTCGCCTTGGGGATGCTGGTGGACAATGCCATTGTGGTGATCGAGAACACGTATCGCCTGATGGAAGAGGGTTACCCGGCTCTCAAAGCTGCCAAAGAAGGCGTAGGCGAAGTGGCAGTGCCCATCATCGCCTCCACCGCCACCACGTTGGCCGCATTCCTCCCGCTGATTTTTTGGGATGGCATTTTGGGCGAGTTCATGAGCTATTTACCCGTTACGCTCATCGTCGTATTGTCGGCCTCGCTCTTCGTGGGTTTGGTGGTCAACCCGGTGGTGGCAGCCACTTACATGAAACTGGACAGCAACCAGACCAGCCCCAAGCGCCTGCTGATTTTTGCGGCGGCCAGCGCGGGATTGGCTATTCCAGCCTATTTTCTGGCCGAAACCCTTAGCCTGGGCAATTTATTGATGACACTGGCTATCCTTACCGTAGTCAATGTTTACTTTTTCCGCCCAGCGGCGCGTTGGTTCCAAGCGGTGGTGTTGGTTTGGCTCGAGACCAACTACAAATCCTTGCTGCGTTATGCGCTCAAAGGCCGGCTGAGGCCATTGCTGTTCTTTTTTGGCACCATTGTCCTTATGGTGGTGTCCATCAATGCCTATTTTGGCAGCCAACCGCTGGTGTCGTTGTTTCCCACGGCCGATCCGCCCATCATCTACTTGTATGTGGATGCGCCCCTGGGCACCGACGTGGCCACCACCAACCAGCAAACGCTGGAGCTGGAAAAAAAGGTGTACGAAGTGCTGAAACCCTACGAAAAAGTGGTCAAGGCCATTGTTAGCAACGTGGGCGAAGGCACCAGCAATCCCAACGAACTGGTGGCTGGCACTGGTTTCACCCCCAACAAAGCCAAGATCAACATCAACTTTGTGGATTTTGCCCTGCGGGGCGGGGTAAGCACCCGGGAGATCCAACGCAAGATGAGCGAAATGGCCAAGACCGTCCCCGGCCTGAAAATCGTGACCGACGGCCAGCAAAACGGTCCTCCGGTGGGCGCACCGATCAACATTGAAATCATTGGTGACGACTACGTGACCCTGATCGAGGAAGCCGACAAGATGAAAGACCTCATTGAGCAAGCCAAAATCGACGGGATTGATGGCCTCAAAATTGGGATTGAAACCGGCAAACCGGAATTGTTGTTGCAAATTGACCGGGCCAAGGCCCAGCGGTTGGGCCTGTCCACGGCCATGTTGGCCATGAACATGCGGACAGCCATTTACGGCAAAGAAATCTCCAAAGTAAAAGATGGGCAAGACGATTATCCGATCAACCTGCGCCTGAATGATACCTACCGTTACGATTTGGCCAAGTTGAACGACCAAAAAATCACCTTCCGCGACAATAAAGGAAAATTCAGCCAAATTCCGGTTTCCGCCGTGGCTAGTATGACGTACAGCTCCACTTTTGGCTCGGTGAAACACAAGAACAACGAACGGCTGGTGACCGTTTTCTCCAACGTGACCGAAGGCTATAACGCCAACCTGATCGTTCAAGAAATTCAAAGCCTGACGTCCGACTACCAACTGCCCAAGGGCTACTCATTCAAGTTTACGGGTGAGCAAGAAGAACAAGCCAAGTCGATGGCATTTTTGGGCCAGGCCATGCTCATTGCCCTTGCACTTATCTTTTTGATTTTGGTGTCGCAGTTCAACTCGTTCGTCAAGCCACTGATTGTAATGGCCACCGTGCCGTTCAGTCTGATCGGCGTATTCTTGGGCTTGACCATTTCTGGTGATGATTTTGTCATCATCATGACCGGGATCGGGATCATCTCGTTGGCCGGAGTGGTGGTAAACAATGCCATTGTATTGATCGACTGTGCGGATTTGGTGCAGGCCCGCCGCCGGGAAGAGCTGGGGCTGGCCCCCGATGCCCGCCTGAGCCGCGCCGACGTGGAGAGCAGCCTTGTGCAGGCGGGCTACATGCGGTTGCGCCCCGTGCTGCTCACGGCCATTACCACTATTTTGGGGCTTATCCCCTTGGCCGTGGGGCTGAACATTGACTTTTTTGGATTGTACGCCAACTTCAACCCCGACATTTATTGGGGGGGCGAAAATGCCGATTTCTGGGGACCAATGGCCTGGACGGTCGTGTATGGCCTCACTTTTTCCACCTTTTTGACGTTGATCATTGTGCCGGTCATGTTCTTACTGGCGGATCGTACCCTGGCCAAAATCAATGGCGAGAAAACGGTTCCCCAAGCTGAGCCATTGGTCATGGAAAATGCCTAGTCGGGCAACCGCCCAACGCCGATTTTTTGAGTGGTTTTAATTTCAACTAGCTATGAAAGAGACCGCTGCCGATGGCAGCGGTCTCTTTTTTGGTGGCCTATACGCGCGTCCACCTGATGGCGGTAAACATAAAAATATAACCCAGAAGATTATCACTAACTTTGCAAATAAACCTTAAGAGAATATAAAATGGACGATGTATTATTACTAGCCGATAAAGTGCGGAATACACTCATCCTTGGCGAGAGCCATTTTAGAGAATTTAAGTCTGCATTGGAGGGACGACCGGATAACAAAAAACCAAGATTAAGTAAGCACATTTGCGCTGATATTGGTAAAGCATTAGTTTCATTTGCCAATGCAGACGGTGGTGCAATATTAATCGGTGTAGAAGATGATGGAACGATTGCGGGAATTCCCCATTCTGAGGAGGATATTTTAATTATGCTTAATGCTGTCCACACTCATATTTACCAAAACCAACAGCTTCCGCTCAATAATGCCAGTAAACTCGTTTTGGATAGTAAGACAATTTTATATTTTTCAGTTAATAAAGGGACGACCATGATTTATCAACTTCCAGACGGAAGGTGCGTGAGGAGAAAAGATAATGCAACGATACCAGCACTGTTTGAAGAAATCCAATTTGAAAGACAAGAATCAAGATCAAGAGAATATGATAGCCAGTTTGTGGGTGGCGCCATCGTGACCCATTTAGATGTTGGCTTACTTCAAGGGATAGCCGACCAGTATATTAAAGGGTTGAGTATTGAGCGATATTTACAGCAAATTGGATTAGCCGAATATGTTCAAAACGGACTGAGACTAAAACGAGCAGCTTTGCTACTTTTCGCCACCGATATTGACCGATGGCATCCGCGAAGCCAAGTCAGATTTCTAAAAATCAAAGGAAATACATTGGAGTCGGGCAAAAAATACAATGTGATCAGTGATGACATTGTAAAAGGAAATATTTTTGAATTGGTCATAAAATCTTGGGAACATTTAAGATCATTATTGGCCTACAAAACAACGTTTGGCTCAAATGCACAATTTGAACAAAAGTATATTTATCCTGAAGATGCTGTAAGAGAGGCCATTCTGAATGCCATTGCCCATAGAGATTATAGCATTACCAATGCTATTGAAGTTTTTATTTTTGACAACCGAATGGAAATAAGAAGCCCTGGCGCTTTGCTTTCAACATTATCTGTTCAAAATTTGTATAAGTTGGAAAATTCCCATGACTCAAGAAACCCGCTCATTGTAAAAGTATTGAAAGAAAGTAATTTAATGCGTGAACTCGGCGAAGGGATGAAAAGGATTTTTAGTTTAATGCGAGAGCAAGAACTTGAAAAACCCGAATTGTACTCCAATGGGCTTGGGTTTAGAGTTACGCTATCAAATAAAACGATATTCAGTACTAAACAATTAGAATGGTTAAACCAATTCAACAACTACAATTTGACCAAAAATTAAAAACAGATTATTTTACTCGGACTTGGCGACAGAGAAATTACCCCAAACAATATTTTTAAAGTAGTGAACATCAGCAATACTGAAACCGAAAAGTTTACCCAAGAAGTTACTATATTGAGGAATCACGGGATATTAGCAGAGTTCAGAACAAACCCTACAGCGGCAAGCTATGTGAAGAAACAAAAAGCCGATGGCAGAACTATTGACAAAAAAGATGTGCCAAGCTGTAAAGTAAAGACACCCTAAAAAGCCAACCACCAGTATTACATTGGCAAAAGTGGAGCAGACATGCAATATAGCATTTATGCCCTTTGCAGCAGCACCAAATTTATCGTTGTGCTTGCTAATCCCCGCCTTCGCCAATGCTTTTCCGGTGTTTAAAACACCTCCGATAGTACGATCAATTCAGCCCCGCACAGCACTTTGACCTTGGTTTTTTTACCCTTGTTGAACTTGCCCAACGCACCCATGTAGGACTGGATGTCGGTGAGGGTGTGTTCGCCAATGGCCTGAATGATGTGCCCGGGCAAAATCCGGGCTCTCTTGGCCGGCTAGCCCTCCGACACCTCTTCCACTTTCCCAATCTTCATTATCACAGTATTGGTTCTTATAAAACGCGTTAAACTCAGTGCTCTGGGTTGCCGTGCACTGAGTAAATAAATTTACAAGCAATCTGTCTGCTATTTAAGCCGCACCAGTCATGTCCTCTGGGACAGGATTAGGGATGAATAGGGGGTTAAAAGAAAAATCTGAGTCTTTTTTGGCTAATTTCATTGCATTTTGAGGTTTCACCGGGCTTTAAAAATAGCCTTCGGATCGGGGATGCCCAATTTGGGGGATCGCACCCCGGCGGGCCAAACTCATTGTGGGCAGGGCGTGACACCTCCTTCGGGGCTGGATGCTGGTATACCCCTGCCCGCCAAGGGCCGCACCCTTGGCAGGCACTTATTGCCCCTCCGAGGCTAACCTTGACATTTGAAGACCCGGCCCCTGCGCTAGCAGATATATTGTACAAGGAGAATGCTGTTTTATATTTTTTCTTCACATACTCGCCCGACTTCTAAAATCGTTTTCTGAAACTGATTTGGGGATCAAGGCTAAAAATGGGCCTCGATCACATCCCAAGTATGGTCGGCCAGCAAGCGAGCCTTGGCCACGAAGCGTTGGTAGCTCCGGCTGCGGCCCCATTCGTGGGGGGCCACCAGCGAAAGCACATCGGTGTCATCGTCCCGTTGATACAGGTAGTATTCACGGCCAATCAGCGGGTTGAAGCGCATCTGGGCCACATAGATCCGCTCGGAAAGCTCCTTGCGCAGTTGGATTTCCTTGGCTTGCCGGGCCAGACCTTGCATCTGCTCATAAATCTGCTGCATGTGCATATCCGTTTGCTGGTACATGGCCTCCAAGGCATTGGCCTTAATCGATCCTTCGTCCACCGGCTTAATGGCCACCCCGCCCACCGTATGCGCATAGGGCAACAGACCCGGGTTTTCGGTGGTCTTTTCTTTCATTTTATCAAGATCAATCAAAGAAACATCGATTGCCTTGCCAATATTTTTGTGTTCGTCGGACATTAAATCTAGTAGATGATGCTTTTCAAAAGTAAAACGCATTTTTGAGCAGGCTTGTTTGCCCAAAGCCAAACTTTTGGCTAGGCCAATTGCCGTCGGTACAGGCGGATGGTGTTCTCCAGCCCGAAATAGAGTGCATCGCACACGAGCGCATGGCCAATGGACACCTCAAGCAGACCTGGTAGGTGTTGGTGCAAATAGCCAAGGTTACGCAGGTCCAGGTCGTGCCCGGCATTGATGCCCAGACCCAGTTCGTTGGCCAAAACGGCGCAGCGCAGGTAAGGGGCCAGTGCGTCGGTCGGATCCTGCCCAAACTGCTGGGCATAACTTTCGGTGTAGAACTCAATCCGGTCGGTGCCGACTTTGGCCGCACCCTCGATCATGGCCTCCACCGGATCCACAAAAATGGACGTGCGGATGCCCTGTTGTTTCAGTTCACCGATGATTTCGGTCAGGTAAGCCTCGTTGGCCACCGTGTCCCAGCCGGCATTGGAAGTGACCGCGCCCTCGGCATCGGGCACGAGGGTAGCCTGGGCGGGCTTCACGGCGAGCACAATCTCCAAATACCGCCCTTGCTTGGGGTTGCCCTCGATGTTAAATTCGGTGGTCACCACTTTGGCGAGCTCAAATATGTCAGCATAGCGGACGTGCCGCTCGTCGGGCCGGGGATGCACCGTAATTCCTTGGGCCCCAAACCTTTCACAATCAAGGGCGACTTGGCACAAGTTGGGGTTGTTTCCCCCACGGGCATTGCGCAGGGTGGCCATTTTATTGATATTGACGCTCAATTTTGTCATTCCAATATTTTGTTTTAAGCTGATTATGTTATATTTGCGAAGCGATCTTTAAACTAAAAGTTTAACGTAGCGTATGGTCAATCTGGGTGCGAAGTTAGGTTAAGTTTGAGTAGATAAACCGAATCAATGATCGAGATTATTTGTTGCCCTAAGCTGGGATAACCGTTTTAACCGGACAGGATACCAAAAAGTTTGCCGATAACATTTTGTGCTTTACTGCTAAATTTAAAAATAATTGATTTATTGTTCACTAAAATAACGTTAAGTGATTTTAGTGAGCTAAAGCTAATTGGATTGCTTCAACCCAATGTTGATCATTCCAAAGAAAATGGCGAAAACCTAGCCATTGTCGGCGTAAATCCTGATCCGTTGACCATTAATAAATTGTGAACCCCAAAACAAAAACTTCAATGAGTTTAAAACAACGCATCGACGAAGAAATCAAAGTGGCCATGAAAGCGCAAGACAAAGGAACCCTTCAGGCATTGCGATCGATCAAGTCCAAGATATTGTTGGCTGAAACTGCCGAGGGTCAAGTGGGTGTCCTGTCGGCAGAATCGGAAATGAAACTACTGGTCAAAGAAGCCAAGCAGCGCCGGGATTCGGCCACCATTTTTGAGCAAAACGGCCGCGCCGATTTGCTCAAAGTGGAATTGGAGGAATTGGCCGTGATCGAGCGGTTCCTGCCCAAAATGCTTTCAGAGGATGAAACCAAGGCCCGGCTGACCGAAATCATTGCGCGGGTGGGGGCTACTTCGGCCAAGGACATGGGCAAAGTAATGGGGGTGGCCACCAAAGAACTGGCCGGTCAAGCCGATGGCAAAGTAGTTTCCGCACTTGTCAAAACCCTCTTGGCGTAGGTATCATGGGCAGCTATTTAGATACCTCCCTCCCTGTTTTGGACGTTATGGTTGCCTTCTTGTTGTGCTGGGGGGGCTATAAGGGGTTTCAGAAAGGATTTTTTGCCGAAGTCCTTTCTCTTTTCATGTTGTTGTTCGCCCTGTTTTTTGGCATGTGGCTCGTCACCACTTCGCTGGGCCAAATTTCTGAAAGACTCGCCATAGACGTGCCCAAAGTGGGTTCTTTCTTGTTCTACTTTTTGTTCTATTGCCTGGTGGTGGGGGCGGTGCACTGGGTGGGCAAAAAAGTGGTGGGGCTGGGCATCCAAGTGTTTGAAGGGTTCGATAACTTTATGGGCTTGGTGTTTGCAGTGCTCAAATATGCGGTCACCTTGGGCTTTTTTATCCAACTGCTCATTGCGGCGGGCGTATTGAACGAACAAAACCTGCTGGCAACATCTTACACCTATGTTATTGTAAAAAAAATCTATGTATTTGTCATTACTATTGCCTCGGCCTTGGTTCCTTCCATGACCGACATACTGCAAAGATTCCGCGACTTGTTCACCCAAGCCATTTCTTGAAAATGACCTACATTGCCCCCTCCATCCTCTCGGCCGACTTTGCCAATTTACAGCGTGAAGTGGAAATGTTGAACAACAGTCAGGCTGACTGGATCCATGTCGATATTATGGACGGCGTATTTGTGCCCAACTTGTCGTTTGGCCTGCCCGTGTGCGCCGCTATCAACCGGCATGCCCACAAACCGCTCGATGTCCACCTGATGATCGTCCAGCCCGAAAAATATTTGGCCGAGTTCCACCGGGCGGGGGCCAGCGGCCTGACCGTCCACCACGAAGCTTGCCCCCATTTGCACCGCACCATCGGGCAAATCCGCGAACTGGGCTGCCGGGCGGGCGTGGCCCTCAACCCGCACACTCCCGTGCGGGTGCTTGAGGATCTGCTGCCCGATTTGGATCTGGTGTGTCTCATGTCGGTCAATCCAGGTTTTGGGGGGCAAAAATTCATCGCCCAAACCTTGGAAAAGCTGCGCAAGCTACGCCAAATGGCCCACCAACTTCACCCGGCCCTCCTGATCGAGATCGACGGGGGCGTGAACCTGCAAAACGCGGCCGCATTGATCGAGCTGGGGGCTGACGTGTTGGTCGCCGGCAATTTTGTGTTCAGCGCGGCTGATCCGGGCCAAGTGATCGCTGATTTGAAAAAAATTGAGCGTGCCTGAACCCCGCCGTTTTTGAAAAAAGGGTTTAACTTAGCCCCAGAGTTAGCTAAATGATCCGCTTCTCCATCTTTCATCAACTTTTAGACAATATGCCCATCACCCGGCCCTTTAATTTTAAACAATGGATTGACGAGCACCGTCATTTGCTGAAGCCGCCCGTGGGCAACCAGCAGGTTTTTCATGACAATAGCGACTACATCGTCATGGTGGTGGGTGGCCCCAATGCCCGAAAAGATTACCACTACAACGAAGGAGAGGAGTTTTTTTATCAAGTTGAGGGTGATATTGTCCTCAAAGTGATTGAAGATGGCAATGCGGTCGATATTTCCATCCGCGAGGGAGAGATATTTCTGTTGCCGCCCAAAGTGCCACATTCGCCCCAACGCAAGGCCAATACGGTCGGACTGGTGATCGAGCGCTACCGCCGGGCGGGCGAGCAAGACGGCTTTTTGTGGTTTTGTGAAAATTGTGGCCATAAATTATACGAAGAATATTTTGGCCTGACCGATATTGTCAAACAATTGCCCCCATTAATGAAGAAATTTTATGACACGCAGGCACTGTGCACTTGCCAACAATGCGGCACAGTAATGGGAAAACCCCAGCCTGCCCAGTAGCAGGTTCCGGCTTATCCGGCAGTGTAAATTCGGCATTGGGCGGCTTTTCGCATTGGTCACTGGGCAATTCAGAAGGAAATGACCTCGGTTTGGCGGCCTTGGGTATCAAATGTTTTCCATTGGCCCACGGGCAGGTCATGATCGTATTGGCCCTCGGCTTCCAGTTTGCCTTGGCCATACCAGCGCCATTGGCCGGTGCGCAGCCCTTGGCTAAATCCCCCTTCACCACTGAGCCGGCCTTTTTCGTCGAAATACAGCCAGTATCCCGTGGGCAGGCCAGCCCGAAAATCGCCCGAGGCCGCCGGTTTGCCGTTCGCGTGGTAAGTAAACCGGGTTCCTGTGCCTTGCAGGAGTGATCCCGGCGCAAGTTCCTTACCGCTGGCCGTATAGAAATTACCGACCGTTTGTAGCTTGCCGTTGTCCCACACTTCTTGCTGAGCCAGTTGGCCATTTGGGTGGAAATGTTGCCAGTCTCCGTGCATTTGATCATCGAGGAAGGCCCCGGAGCTTTGCGGCACGTTGTTCATTGGGTGATAGATCCGCCATGGCCCCGTGCGCTGGCCAGCGATAAAATCGCCTTGGCTGGCCAGTTGGCCCGACGCAGTGTAAAATTTCCAAGGCCCGGTTGGTCCAGTGGTCGCCAAGTTGCCTTCTGCCAATTTAATTTTTTCGGGGGAGAAAAATTCCCAGTGGCCGACTGGCTCGCCTTGTAGGAATTGTCCTTGGGCGGCCACCGTGATCCCGTCGGGATGGAACGCCACTGCGCTGCCTTGGATCTGGCCGTTGACCAACTGGTATTGACTGGCCAAACGGGCATTGGCGTGATAACTTTGCCAAGTGCCCACCTCTTGGTTGGAATGGTACTCGCCCTGAATCAATAATTTTCCATCTGAACGATATTGGGTAAATTTACCGGTCAATTGTCCATCGACCAGCGTGCCCGCGTGGGCGAGCGTATCGTTGGCATAATGGGCCCGCCACTGGCCACTGGCTTGGCTCCGGCGGTAGGGCAGGCGCAAATAGACCCGCTGGGAATCGTCCAGAAAAGTGAAATCACCGTGGAGCAAGCTGTCCAAGTAAGTAGCTTGGGCGCGCAGTTGGCCATTTGCCGCATAAAACCACCGATTGCCGTGGCCATTTTGGAGGGCTCCGGCTGGGAACGTTTTTTTGGCCAATGGCCCAAGGTAATTGACGGTAACAATTTTCCCCTGCATGTAAACGGCTTGTTGGTTGGGGCGCAGACTATCAATAAAATTATCCAAACTCCCTTCCAACTGGCTGTTTCGGAAGCTGGCCCGCCAAATCGGCTGGCCACCCTGGCCAAGGGCAACCCAAGTGCCGTGGGGTGTGCCATCCTTGAGCCAACCTTGCAGGACCGGGCCACCACCGGGGTGATAGGCCAGCCACTTGCCCTCGGGCAAATCGGCCAGATAGCTCATTTCCAGTAGCTTGCTCCCAGTTATCGGATCGTACAGTATCGTTTGCCCATGTCGGAGCTGCCCCCAACGGCCTATTTCGGCCCAACGGCGACCCAATGAGTCATAGATCGTCCACTTGCCCAAGGGTTGGCCCAAGTGATAAGTGGCCATTTGTTGGGCACGGCCGTTCGGGTAAAAAAATTTATAAACTCCTTCTCTCACGCCGTTGTTCGGACGATCCTGGAGCGGCCTACCGGGCTGTGCCCGTGCGAGGGAATGCCCACCAAGTAGGCCCAAAAACAAGGCGCAAAAAAGCTTCAACTCGTGAAAACAGGACGATAAACAAATACAAATGGGGGTAAAACACCGAGTAATTATTTAACCGCCAATGGGACGGTTTCTGCCAACCGGGTCTTGATCTGGCTCAACACGTGGGCGCGATCTTGGGCGCTGTGGCGCACGTCCAAGCCGTTCACATCGATCCGCAAGAGATCGGAATAGTTATAGTGGCTAAAATAATCGGTATAATGTTCGCCCAGTTGTTCCCAATATTGCCGGGCCACCACTTGTTCGTAATCGCGGCCCCGCTCATGGATCCGGGCCACGGCATTCTCGACCGTAATGTCCAAATACACCATCAGACGAGGCCGACTAACGTGTTCCAACATGTTGTGGAGCAATTCTTCGTACAGATCAAACTCTTCGGTTGACATTTTACCGGCATGAGTCAATAGCCGGGCAAAGATTACATCGCCATAAATGCTCCGATCCATGACACAGCCGGGCAACAGGGCCGCTTCTTTCAACATTCGGAACCGCTTATTGAGGAAATAAACTTGTAATGGAAAACTATACCGCTGTTGGTCGTAATAAAATTTATCTAATAAGGGATTGTTTTCCACCGGTTCCAAGAAAAAACGCAAATCCATTTCTTTGGCCAAGATGGCCCCCAGCGTACTTTTGCCCGCTCCCACCACTCCGTCTACGCAAATGACCGATTCCATTAAAGCCTCTTTCAATGTGTGTTGTCGAAAAAATGATTGATAAAAATTCACTGTTTGGGGTTTGGTTTGCTCGGTATTGTGATTGACTAGGCGTAAAATCGCCACTGGGGATGATGATCTATCGACGAAGACATCCGGGCGCTTCATGCCACTAGCCCTTGCCAAAGCAAAAGTAGGCAATCTTTGACTTTTAATGACAAAGTCAATCGGGGATTTGCGGCAGAGTGGCCCTTACTTTTAGAAATCTTGATTACTTTTGGAGGCATTTGGATGCAACCACAAACTTTTTTATTGAGCAATGGTACATTTCACCTCATTTCGCCAATTTTTTTTGCTATTGTTGATGTGGGCCGGGTTGGCGGGTGGGGCTTGGGCCCAGCGGGTCAAGGTATTGGACAAATCTGACCTGAGGCCCATTTCGGGCGTGTTGATCTACAACCAGCAACAGCAATTCAGCGTGGTCACCGACGGGCGTGGATCGACCGACTTGGACAAGTTCACCGCCGATGACACCTTGGTTTTTTCCCACATTGCTTTCCAAACTGACAAAATTACCAAGCGAGATTTGGAAAAAATCGGATCGGTTTTCTTTATGGTAGAAAAAGTGGTTAATCTTGATGAACTGGTTTTTTCGGCCAACCGGACCAATGAGACCAAAGCCGACCTGCCCAACAAGGTGGAGACCATCACGGCCAAGCAAATTGCGTTCAACAATCCCCAAACTGCGGGTGATTTGTTGCGGCAAACGGGCAATATTTTTGTTCAAATGAGCCAAGCAGGTGGGGGCAGCCCGGTATTGCGCGGCTTTGAGGCCAATAAAGTGCTGCTCGTGGTGGACGGTGTACGGATGAACAACGCCATTTACCGGGGTGGTCACTTACAAAACGTGCTCACCCTGGATCCCAATATGTTGGACAAAGTGGAGGTGGTGTACGGCCCCGGGTCAGTCATTTATGGCTCCGATGCCTTGGGCGGGGTGATGCACTTTTTTACCCGCACCCCAGCATTTTCGCAGTCGGATAAACTCTTGTTCAATGGCAGTGCCTTTACCCGTTGGTCGTCGGTCAACAACGAGCGCACTGTGAGCGGGCAAGTGAGCTTGGGCGGACAAAAACTGGCGGCGTTCACCTCGTTCACCTACAAAGATTTTGGCGATCTGCGGGCGGGTACGGTGCGCCCCAGTGGCTATCCCAGCATTTGGGAGCGCAACTTTACCCAGGATTTTATCAACGGGCGTGATGTGGCCACGCCCAACAGCGACCGAAACCTGCAAACTTCCTCGGGCTATACTCAGTATGATTTTTTGCAAAAAATCGTATTTAAACCGCACGAAGACAATATTTTTACCTTTAATTTTCAATACTCCAACTCGTCGACCATTCCCCGTTACGACCGCTTGACGGAAGTGGCCCGGACTGGGTTGCCCAATTTTGCCACTTGGGACTATGGCCCCCAAACCCGCTTGTTGGCCTCGCTCAAGGCTGAATTCAAGGGAGAATCGGAGTTTTATGACAAGGCAACAATCCTGATGGCCTACCAAAACATCAGCGAAGATCGGATTACCCGCCGCTGGAACAGTGCCCAGCGCACCAGCCGCGAAGAAACGGTAGACGTGTTTTCGCTCAATATAGACATGCAAAAAGATTTGACCCCGCGCAATGAATTGCGCTATGGCCTCGAGGCCACGCACAATGGGGTAAAATCAGTGGCTTACAACACCAATGTGCAAAATGGGACCATTACCCCGGCCAGCACCCGCTACCCCGGCGGCGGGAGTGAAATGCAAAATTTTGCGGCCTATGTGACCCACGCTTGGGAAGTGGGCCCGACCAAAAAATTGATTTTTTCGCAAGGACTGCGCTACACCTACATTTCGCTCATGGCCCAATTCAACGAAAAAGCATTTTTTCCCTTCCCGTTTGACAATGCTTCGCAGCGCAACAGTGCCGTCAACGGCAACTTGGGCTTGGTTTGGAATGCCAGCCAGCAATGGCGGGTGACTATGTTGGGGGCCACGGGCTTCCGGGCCGCCAATGTGGATGACATGGGCCGCGTGTTCGACTCGCAGCCCGGCTCGGTGGTAGTGCCCAATCCAAATCTTAAACCCGAATACACCTACAACTTGGATCT
Source organism: Cytophagales bacterium (assembly GCA_038209965.1). Classification (GTDB taxonomy): domain Bacteria; phylum Bacteroidota; class Bacteroidia; order Cytophagales; family Thermoflexibacteraceae; genus JALONO01. The sequence goes on from JBBQXF010000065.1 coordinate 17,118, forward strand.
GACCGTTTCCCGCAATTTCCAAAATCGCTTGTTCATCGAGTTTACTGGGTTCCACACTTGGTTCCAAAACGCTATTCTGGTGCGGCCCTCACAGTTCAATGGGTCTGATTCAGTGGTTTATGACCGGGTCAAAAGTCGAGTGCTGTCCAACGTGAATGCCCAAAGTGCTACCATTTCCGGGTTTCAGGCCAATGTAAAGGCCCAATTGGCCCGCTTTTTATCTTTCCAAACTGGCCTCACCTACACCTACGGCTGGGTACAACAGGAAGGCGTGCCGCTGGACCACATCCCCCCTCTGTTTGGCCAAACCGCGCTGAAAGTGGAGATCAAGAAGTTCAAGGCCGAGCTTTGGTCGCAATACAACGGCTGGAAGCGGCTCAAGGATTACAGTCCGAGCGGTGAAGATAACCTGCAATATGCCACTCCCGATGGGATGCCCAGTTGGTGGACGCTCAACCTCCGGGCGGCGTATCAGCTCAACCGCTTTGTCCAGTTTCAGGGGGGCTTGGAAAACCTGTTGGACAAGCATTACCGCTATTTTTCTTCGGGCATCAGCGCTCCGGGCCGCAATTTCACATTTACAGTGCGAGGGAATTTTTAGAGGTATTGGTGAGGAAAGTCGCAGACTTTGCCGAACAGGCGGCATTGATAATCAAAGTTACAGACTTTGCCGAACGGGCGCACCAATGCTGAAAGCAATCCATCCTTGCCTCTTTTTAAATGCACTATTTTAGGCCGACTTTACTCTTTCGTGCTGTCGTTGAGCAATGGATTTTCGGTTGTGATTTCTCCATTGGGTAATTCATAAAAACGTTTCCCTTTCACAACAAAATCGTTGGGCAAGCCATTTTGCGATTGATTTCTTTGGCTCTTTTTACCGCCTTGCGAAAAAGCTGGTAAATAAAGATGCGTTTTGATAAGCACTTAGGCTGTCCAGTTTTTCTACCCGCATATCTTAAAGTCTTTAGAAAAGTCGATAAATAAATTTTCAAGTTCTATTACAAAACTCTCACTTGTTCCAATCGTCACCCTTGGTGGTTCCTCGTTTGTGGAGTTATAAATCAATTGCCAATCGTCCGCCAAGTTCTTTTATTGTTCAATGCAGACTTTCGCTTATTATCGGCGGCAAAGTCACAAACTTTGTTCAACTAAGGGTTGTTGCTTTCAAAATTCCACCCGGTAGGCCAGCACGGGCAGCAGTGACAGTTGGTATTCGGTGTTGAGATTGCGGATTGAATTGTCATAATAGCGCCGGGCCACATTGGCTTGGTTGGTGGCATTTTGCAGATCCACCGAAAAAGTTCGGGTGTACTTGGGGCGGTTTTTTTTGAGGCTCAGGCGGAGATCCAGCCGGAAATAGTTGGGCAATTGATCCTCGAAAGCGCGGTTTTCAAAGCGCCGCTCTCCATTCTCGCGGCGCGATCGATCCAGATCGATCGGAGTGACCCGGAACCCGCCCGCCCACACCAAGCGTACATTGATCCCCAATACCCGGTTAACGGGCTGGCCCCGGCGGCTGGTCTTGGCCTTGACAAATTCCTTGCCCCCCAGTAAGCTGATGACAAAGTTACCATTGTACCGGGTATTGCGGGCTATGCCATCCAATACCCGATATTTTGAATCATAAAAGGAATTGGCCAACAAAAAATAATAATTGTTGCCGAAAAACTTTTCTAGGGTCAGTTCTAAGCCGTAGTTGCGGCCCGTGCCCAAGTTGGCCAGCGTGTCACCAACAAAACCGTTGGCCTGGTTCAAGAGCGAGAAGTAGTTGTTGGGAACCGGGCGGATCGGGACTTGGTACAACTGCTGGTAGTAGATCTCGGCCTTGGCCCGCAAATCAGCTTTGATCAGGCGATCATAGGCCAATACAAAATGCCTAGCCTTGGTGAAATCCAGGTTCACATTGGGCTGTACCATCCCGACGTTGCGCACCTGCACTTGGGCAAAGTACGTGCCCAGGGGCAAGCTGCGGCTGTGCACCCCAAACCCGGCACTAAGGCTTGACTTGTCGTCCAGTTGCCATTGGAGCGAGGCGCGCGGCTCCAATGAACGCCGCCCGTTCAGCCCGAAATGGAGGTAATGGGCCCCGGCCAGCAGGGTCAAGCGGGCCAGCACCCGGAATTTCCACTGGGCATACCCTTGAAAAGTGGCAGCGGCATTTTGCTCATCCAAGGTGGTGTTCAGGGGCCTGCCCGCTTGGGGCGCGTGTTGGGTGAGCAAACTGTAAGCGTTGTTGGTCATAAAAAAGCCGGCCCGCAGCAAGTGGCGGGCATTGAACTTGTGGTTGATCACCGAGGCCAGGGTGAGGCGCGTCTCACGGTACTGGTTGTTGCGGGTCACCTGCTCCACATAGCCGCTGCCCAGTTGCCACTGCAATTCACCGTTGCCGTTGCCGGTAAGGGCGAGCGTGGTTTTAAGGTAGGTTTTGGATCCAAGGCCCACTTGGTGTGAAATTCCGGTGGCTCCCATGCCAAAATTGTAGCGTTGGCCGTTGCGTCGTGCCCCGGTGCGCCAAGCTACTGAGTCGCGCACGGCGGGATAGTCTTGGGTGCTCAGTCCCCCAATGCCAAACCAGCCGAACGTGCCCATTTTTTTGGTGGGGAAGGTCAAGTTAAAAGACAAGTCTTGAAAGGTGATCAACCCACCGGGCAGGGGCAAGCCGATCCGGGAAAGCAATGTGAGGGTGGAATAGCGGTAGTTGATCAAAAAAGCCGCTTTATTGGCTGCGGTACTGCGCCGATCAAAGGGGCCCTCCACCGCTACATCTAGGCCAAGCACGCTGGCTTGGGCGGTCCATTCACGCTGTTGGTTGTTGCCCTTGCGCAAGTTGATATCGAACACGCCCGATACAGCGTTGCCATATTCGGCGGGGAAGGCTCCGGTGAAAAAATCGGAATTGGCCAGCAGTTGGGAACTGACGATGCCAATGCCCCCGCCCGAGGCGCCTTCGTTGGAAAAGTGGTTGGGCGAGGGGACCTCCACTCCCTCGAGCCGCCAGAGCAAACCGCTGGGCGAGTTGCCCCGGATCACGATTTCGTTGCTAAAATCACCAGCCGACACCACTCCCGCAAAGGCGGCCGCCATGCGGGAGGGGTCATCGAACGCCGCCGCAAACCGCCGGGTCTCCTCAACTGAAAACGTGCGGGCGCTCACCACTGCCATTTCGTTGAGCGGCTTGTCCTTGTCTTGCCCACTGGCGGTAATTTCCACACCTTCAATCTGTTGATACGCTTCGACCAAGCCGATGACCAGCACCACTTCTTTGCCCGCACTGACCAACAATTCACTGATGACATAAGGTTCGTAACCCACAAACGTGCACTGGAGGCGGTGCCGCCCCACGGGGACATTGGCCAATTGAAAATTTCCGTCCACATCCGTCACAGCACCCAACAAGGGCTGCGAACCGGGGATAAAAACCGATACCCCCGGCAAAGCACTCTTGGTGTCGCGGTCGGTCACTCGGCCGCGCACAGTCTGGGTGAGCGGCTGAGCCAGCAGGCCCCCAACAAAAAATTGGCAAATCAATGACACAGTAAGCAATAATCTCATCCTATCTTGGTTTTTACCCCAAACGTACGCAAGCAATGCCACTTTATCGCTGTTCAGGCTGAATGGTCCACCCTAGTTTCGCACGAAACTTGGGTGGACGGCTCATCTTGGCTGCCAACTCATGAAAATGATTTACATTTGAGGTCATTAGAGCATCGGGAGTCAACATTATACTCAATGAAAACAGCGATATCCTTTTTGATTATGATTGGCTGGTTGGGGGGATCGATGCCGGTCATGGCCCAATTGGACAGCCTAAACAAAGAACTACGATTGATCAAAGGCTCAAAAAAGACTTTTGCCAATGACAGCCTGCGTGTAACCATCTTGCTACAAATTTCCAAGGTTTATTATCAACAAAACGGGGGGGACAGTTGCATTCATTTTGCCAAAAGAGCCCTTGAAATATCAGAAGAGATGCCTTGGCCGCTCGGAACAGCCTTAGCATATTTCCGAATTGGGAACGCCTATTTTAATACAGCCGATTATCCGCAAGCGTTGGCAAATAATATCAGATCGCTCCGTGCTTATGAGCAGGCAAAGGATACCTTCGGCATCGCTAAACTATTGAATAGCTTGGGCGGGCTCTATCACCAAGACGAAAACTACCCGCAAGCCCTTGCCCATTTCACCCGGGCCATTGATCTGATGCAAAAAACTGGGCATTGGAAAAGTACCAGCGCGCCGCTTACCGGGATCGCTGAAATCTATAAGCTCCAAAAAAATTATCCATTGGCCATTGAGTATAACCTCAAAGCCTTGGCCATCCGCGAAAAAACGGGTCACAAATTGGCCATTGCCGTCTCCAAGCACAATCTTGGGGAAATTTATGTATTAATGAACAAAGCCAAAAAAGGGTTGGCTTATTTATTTGATGGACTGGCCATCGATCAGCAACTGGGCGCTCCCCAAGACTTGGCCATTGATTACCACATGATCGGTAGGGGCTATCTTCAATTGGGCCAACTGGACAGCGCGATCTGGTATGCGCAAAAAAGCTTAACAATCGGCACACAGGTTCATGCCCGCAGTGAAGTCCAAAATGCGGCTGAATTGCTCTATTTATGCCATAAAGCCCAAAATAATACGGCCGAAGCACTCCATTTTCATGAGTTGTACACCTGTTATAAAGACAGTATTTTCAACCAAGCAAACTTGGATCAGATCAAGGAATTGGAGCGGGAGTTTCGGCTGACCAACCAACAACTGAAAATAGAAAAAATCAACGCGATCAATGAAAAGCAACAAGTCCTGCAAAAAATAGTGATCGCTTTTTTGTGCTTGTTGGTACTGGCCACATCTCTGGGGGTGCTCTATTGGCGCAACCTGAACAAGCTCAAACAAATGGCCCATGATCAGAAGATGGCCGAAATTGCGTACCTCAACTCACACGAAACCCGCGCCCCACTCGCCACCTTGCTGGGCCTACTCCAGTTGTACGATCGGGAAGACCCCAGCAATGCGGAAAACCAAGTCATTATTTCGTACATCGATACCGTGGCCAGAAAACTGGATGAGGTCATCCGCCGGATCAATGACAAGACCTACTAGCCAGCCCGAACTGCGAGTAAGATGATCGTGCCTTTAACCAGCCAATTGGGGTATTTGCCAAATACTCGCCAAATCAACGGGCAGCGTGTTTGGCAAATTGGCCGGCCATGATCGTTGGGGAAACAGGGCCACCGCCTGAGCGCAGCAAGCGGGCGACGCACAACCGGCTCGCGGTTGCACGTCGCCCCGCTAGCATTGATCGGAGTAAAGTTTAAGTTTTTTCTACTGGTTAAATGTGAAAATGCTCTTTGATGTTCTCCGTCACCACTTTACCGTCGAACAGGTTGATGATGCGGTGGGCAAAACTGGCGTCGTGTGGCGAGTGCGTTACCATCACAATCGTGGTGCCGGCCTGGTTGAGCTGGGTCAGTAGGTTCATCACTTCCGAGCCGTTGGCGGAGTCAAGGTTACCGGTCGGTTCATCGGCGAGGATCAACTGGGGGTTGGCCACCACCGCCCGGGCAATGGCCACCCGCTGCTGCTGGCCACCCGAAAGTTGCTGCGGAAAGTGGTTGCGGCGGTGCATAATGTCCATTCGCTTCAGCACTTCTTCCACCTTGGTTTTTCGCTCCGGCGCGGGCACATCGAGGTAGAGCAGGGGCAGTTCCACATTTTCATACACCGTCAACTCGTCGATCAAGTTAAAACTCTGGAACACAAACCCGATGTTGCCTTTGCGCATCCGGGCGCGCTGCCACTCGGTAAATTTGGAAATTTCTTGGTCCAGAAAAGTGTAGTCGCCCTGCGAGGGGTTGTCCAACAGGCCAATAATGTTCATCAAGGTGGATTTGCCGCACCCCGATGGCCCCATAATGGCCACAAACTCGCCCTTCCGGATCTCGATGTTGATATTGTTTAGGGCGGTGGTTTCCACTTCGTCGGTGGTGTACACCTTGCGCAAATCCTTGGTGCGGATCATGTTCATCTCAATCGGGTGTTAAAGTTGAATTTTTATTGATAAAATACTGGACAGAACGATTTTTACGCCCTTATGTGCAATAGCCATTTATTCCTTGATCACCAGCACTTCATTATCGCCAAAATATTCGTAGGACGATGTGATTACTTTGTCACCGGGCTGTAACCCTTCGAGCACTTCAAAATGCTCGGTGTTTTTGCGGCCCAACTTGATTTCGCGTTTAACGGCTTTTTTACCCGTTGCATCGGCCAGATATACCCAGTTGCCTCCGGTATCCTTGTAGAATCCACCGATGGGCAACAGAATGGCTGCCGAAGAATTGCCCAGCTCAATGCGCACCCGCAGGGACTGGCCACGTTTGATGCCGGGGGCCATTTTAACGGTAAACTCCATGTCCACTTCAAAACGGCCATCGGTGATGGTGGGATAAATCTTGGACACCGACAACGAGTAGTTTTCGTTGTTGAACTCGCAACTGCCCGCTTGGCCCACTCCAATCCGGGGCAAATACAACTCATCAATCCGCACCCGGAGCTTGAAATTGTTCATAATATCAATCTGGCCAAGGCGCTGCCCCCGGTTGACGGCCTGGCCGGGCTGCAATTCGGGAGCGGCCAACTGGCCCGCCACAGGGGCCCGCACCACCAAATTATCCAAAATTTGGCCCACCCCGTTCAAACTGCGCCACAAGCGTTCTTCGGATTGGGTGAACTGGGTCAACTGGCGGATCCGGAACAACGAATCGGCGCGATAGGCATTGACCATCAACTTCTTGCGGTTACGTTGGTAGTCGTAGTTTTCTTTGACTTCCTCAAATTCGCGCTGCGAAATCGCCTTGCTGACCAACAATGTTTTGAAACGCTCAAACTGGGGCTTGAGCACTTGGGCTTGATAGTCGATCTCGGCCAATTGGTTGCGGCGGTTGATGTCGTTTTGTTCCAAGAGCAACCTCGAGTTGCGCAGGTTATTGATTTGGTCAAACAACTGGGCTTCGCGGTTCATCACCTCCAATTGCAGGGTAGAATTGGTCATGAGCAGGATGGTGTCGCCCTCGGCCACCACCGTGCCCGATTCCCGCACGATTTTGCGAATATTTCCCCCCTCAATGGCATCGATAAAGACCGTTTGCAAGGGCAATACGTTGCCAGTTTGCACGATAAATTCTTGGAAAGTCCCTTTGGCCACCGTGGCGATCGTAATTTTTTCGGCATCTATATTGAGCTTGCTCCGTTTGTCTGCAAAAAATATCAGGTAAACAATGGCACAAAACAAAGTGGCCCCACCACCAAACAGCCCGATCCGCTGGGTGGTCCAATATTTTTTGGGTATTTTTCGATCCATGCTCTCATTAGGGTTAGGCTTTCCGTTTTTTTGTTCTTCGGCAACAATTTCGGTCATCATAGTGGTATTTGCAAATTAAGTTTGATCCCTTACTCTTTGGCCAACATTGCGCCCAACTTGGTGCGGTGGCCAACAATACAATGCCAATCTCTCTTCATTACCGACCAAGCTTTATGCCACTACTTAATTTGTTGGCTATCAAATGATTGTGCGGTTTTTATAACCAACAACCGTCCGCTATCGGACGATTTTGCACGGGAATGGATGAGTGTCTTCCGAACCGCGCCCCGCCAAACCGAGGTTTGAGCATTGAATAGTGAACAAAACGTTTCAATTTTGCCTTTTATATTTTGTAATCTATTCAAATCCATAATCATGAAATATTTACTTCTGTTGGGCTTCCTACTGGTCGTTTCATTGGCCAATGCCCAAGAAATCAACGAGAAAAACCTCCGCAAGCACATCGGTATTTTGGCCAGCGACAAATTTGAGGGGCGCGGGCCCGGCTACGCGGGGGAGGAGCGGTCGGCCAAGTATATCCAGCAGTATTTCAAAAAACTGAAACTACAGCCCAAAGGTGAAAACGGGACTTGGCTCCAGCCTTTTGGGGTCAAAAATACCCTCACCCACAATCCCAACATTGACACCTCGGCCCGCCAAGCGAAGAATGTAGTCGCCTATCTGGACAACGGCGCGGTAAATACCATCATCATCGGTGCGCATTATGATCACTTGGGTCTCGGCCGCGACGGCAACTCACTGGAGCCCGAGCCGATGGGCAAAATCCACAATGGGGCCGACGACAACGCCAGTGGCGTGGCAGGAGTACTAGAACTGGCCCGCTACTATGCCACCAACGACCGCAAGGAAAAACACAACTTTCTGTTCATCTGTTTTTCGGCCGAAGAACTGGGCCTGCTTGGGTCAAAATATTATACTGAACACCCGACCATTGATTTTGGGAAAGCTAATTTTATGGTCAACATGGACATGATCGGCCGTTTATCGGCCAACAAAAACCTGATCGTGGGGGGTGTGGGAACTAGCCCAGCGCTGGGCGGGCTGGTGCAACAAACTGCGGGTGAGTTGAAAATAGCCTTGGATTCATCGGGCACGGGGGCCTCCGATCACACGTCCTTCTACCTGAAAAACTTGCCCGTGCTGTTTTTCTTTACCGGGGCCCACGGTGACTACCACAAAACGGTGGACGATACCGAACGGATCAATTTTCCGGGCGAAGTGGAAGTGCTGCGCCACATTGCCCGGGTGATCGATGCCGCCGATGCCCTCCCCAAGCTGCCTTTTACCCCCACCAAGAGCAATGCCCAGATGAGCGCGTCCACCCGGATGAAAGTGACCATGGGCGTGATGCCCAGCTACGCCGCCGACGGCAAAGGCTTGAAAGTGGACGGGGTGTCTGAGGGCAAGCCGGCCAAGAAAGCCGGGATTTTGCCCGGGGACATCATTCAAGCCATTGGCGAACACACCATCACCGACATCCAGTCCTACATGGGTGCGCTGGGTAAGTTCAACAAGGGCGAAGCGACCAAGGTCAAAGTGCTGCGCGGGGCTGAAGTGATCGTACTATCAGTGGAGTTTTAAACACCGAAAAAGCACTGGCAAAGACGGGGATTAGCAAGCACAACGATAAATTTGGTACTGCTGCAAACAGAAGCCGAACGACTAATCTATATTACCCTTAGAGTATGTTTTGGATTCATAACTATTTGGTAATTCAATAGTTGAGTCAAACTATTAATTTTTAGAACCTTCTACAATTGAATGGTTGAAAACTTGAAAAATCTAGTACCAATTTAAGCCAACCAAGAAAAGAGCAAAAGTCTAAAAATTAATACTATACATTGAACATCCATTGTTTAAAATTCAAAACACATTCTTAAAAAAACACATTAGGTTCAGTATTAAAGGTTTCAGTGCGCCCAAAAAAATAGATTTGTGCTTTAAACAGTCAATATACTTATATTTTTACCGTTGTTGGTGCGTTCCGCTAACACCAACAACGGTAAAAAAACGTTACAAGATTCAGTGGAAGTTCAAGCCAATTGCTCTTTGAAATGATTTTTCACAAAAGCCTCTTTTTGGTTGTCCGTCATCTTATCCGCTGATTCAATGTCAATTTTTATATGCTTAAAACGCAAATCCTTATCCAAGTAATTATGCAGTTCTGACTTGGCATTGGTTGGACCAAACAGGAGCACATGATCATATTTCAAAATCTCATCTGCGATTTCTTTATAATAAGCTCCCTGCATTTGTTGTTCTTTATTGTGCATAATATCTTCATTTCTACTCAATGCTTCTGCTTTTACGGTAAAAGTAAACTTTGATGAGATAGAATGACTGTTTTCATCCGCAGATAAATCAATCAAATGGGCAGTTGAATGATCCATCCAAATACCTAAATTGTTGTGAGCTTTCATTTTTCTGTTTATAATTAAGTAAAAATATTTTTTCAATGCGCAAGGAATAACTCTCTTTCCCCAGTAATTCTCTCTGCCATCCCATAACTCAGCACGTTGGGTATGGCTATGGCTTTCTCATTTGCTCTCAATTAAAATGAGTTTTACCTCAACATTTATTTCCATCGTGATTTTTGACTTAACAGAATGGGCTATTAAACAAGCATCTTCGGCTTTTTTTAGAATACGGATTGCCTTATCTCTATACTGCTCGTTATGAATGACGACGGTAGGTTCAAGCAGGATTTCGCTCATCATTAATTTGCCTTCCACCATTTCCAGTTTACCTTTTGCCCTACAACAAAAACTTGCAAATTCCAATGTGGAGTTTTCGGCAATTGCCAAGAAAGTAGTCATTAAACAACCACTAATGGCCGCCACGAACAGATGTTCCGGCGACCAAACGCCTTCGATCCCCTTGGGGAATTCAGGTGGAGTGGCTATTTCAATACAAACACCATTTTTCTTGTTCAACTCGGGGGAACACACAATGCCTTTGCGGCTGTTTTCCCAATTTACATCTACATTATAATAGTGTGATTCCATTACGTTGCGGTTTAAATGGTGTTAGTGTCGTTTGAACATTAAATAGGAGTTATTCAGCTTCATTCAACTCACTTGTTT
>JBBQXF010000066.1:0-27441 GCA_038209965.1 Cytophagales bacterium
AGAGGGGTAACATCCCTTATGGCCGTCACCTCAATACCACTCCCTTGAATGGTTCGGATAGCCGACTCGCGGCCAGCTCCAGGACCCTTCACAAAAACTTCTGCTTTGCGCATCCCCAGATCAAAAGCGGCCTTGGCACAATCCGAAGCTGCCGTTTGAGCTGCATAAGGAGTGTTCTTTTTGGAACCCTTGAATCCCATCTTACCAGCCGATGCCCACGACACTACTTGCCCGGACATGTTGGTGATGGAAATGATGATGTTGTTGAAGCTAGCCCGAATATGGACTTGCCCTACGGGCTCAACGTGCACTACCCGCTTTTTTGCTTTGTCTTTTCTCTTAGACTGTTGCTGTGTAGCCATTGTTAATTCCTGTTACTTCTTAGATGCTATCTTCTTGTTAGCCACGGTCTTACGTTTCCCTTTCCGGGTACGGGCGTTGTTCTTGGTGCTCTGGCCTCGCACGGGAAGCCCTTTGCGGTGGCGCAATCCTCTGTAGCAGCCAATGTCCATTAAGCGTTTGATGCTCAATTGTACTTCTGACTTGAGTTCGCCTTCTACCTTAAATTCAGCATTAATGGTGTCCCGGATAGATTTTGATTCGGCATCATTCCAAGTAGAAACACGACGGTTCGCATCTACACCCGATTTTGCCAGAATTTTCTTTGCCGAAGACCGACCAATGCCAAAAATATAGGTAAGGGATATTTCACCCCTTTTGTTGTCTGGAATGTCAACACCTGAAATTCTTGCCATAACGACTGTTGTAAATGTTAGCCCTGCCTTTGTTTAAACTTTGGATTCTTTTTGTTGATGACGTACAACTTGCCCTTGCGCCTGATTATTTTGCAATCAACGCTTCTTTTCTTGATTGACGCTTTTACTTTCATTACTGAAAAATATTTAATAATAAAAAGTTCTGCTTAAAAACGGAAGACAAAATTAAAGTAAAATTTATACAAACTTCACTTATAACGATAGATAATCCGCCCTTTGGACAAATCATAGGGCGACATTTCCAACTTCACCTTATCACCAGGCAGGATTCGAATGTAGTTCATTCGCATTTTACCGGAAATGTGGGCAATAATCTGATGACCATTTTCCAACTCCACCCTGAACATTGCGTTTGACAATGCCTCGACAATTGTACCGTCTAATTCTATGTTAGATTGTTTCGGCATAAATAATTTTATTAGAACTTGAAGACCTCTTCAATATATTTAAAAGTGGTCACTACCTCAACATTGTTATTGTGTATGGCAACCGTATGCTCATAATGGGCAGAAGGTTTCCGGTCTTTAGTACGGATTGTCCATCCGTCGCGCTCTTGAACAATGTCGCGGCGGCCAAGATTTATCATGGGTTCAATCGCAATGACCAGCCCATTTTGGATCTTAATGCCTTTGCCACGTTGACCGTAATTGGGAACTTCGGGGGCTTCGTGTAAACTTTTGCCCAGTCCATGCCCAACCAGCTCACGAACAACGGTAAACCCTTTGCGTTCCACATATTGCTGAATAGCAAACCCGATGTCACCCAACCGATTACCTACCTTTACTGCAGCAATTCCTTCATATAAAGACTCCTTGGTGGCACGTAGCAGCGATAACACTTCAGTACTTACATTTCCAATTGGATAGGTGTAAGCGGAATCCGCGTGAAGGCCACCCAATAAAACACCACAGTCAATGGAAACAATATCTCCATCCCTAAGTACATAACTGCTTGGAATTCCGTGTACAACTGTTTCGTTTACTGAAATACAGAGCGAAGCTGGAAAACCATTGAACTTATAAAAGGAAGGTGAAGCTTCGTGATCGCGAATGAATTCTTCCGCCCGTTGATCCAATTGCTTCGTTGTTACTCCCTCCTTGAGGATTTTTGCTACTTCAGCGTGGGTGCGTCCCAACAAGTCAGCACTTAGCCGCATTGCCGCAATCTCACTCTCGGTTTTATAATAAATCATCCCCATGCTGCCCTGTTCAAATTAGGAAGCTACCGCCACATTCTGCCGACTGGTTACCTTACCAGTCTGCATCATACCATCATAGTGCTTCATCAGCAAATAACTTTCTATTTGTTGCAGTGTGTCAAGAATAACACCTACCATGATTAACAGGGATGTACCTCCATAAAACTGGGCAAAATCACCGTTCATTCCGGCCATACTTGCAAATGCGGGCATAATGGCCACCAGAGCTAGAAAAATAGCACCCGGAAAAGTAATCCGGTCAATAATCAAACTGATGAATTCCGCAGTGGCTTCGCCTGGTTTCACCCCCGGAACAAAACCACCGTTTCGTTTCATGTCGTCAGCAATTTGCGTAGGATTTACCGTTATGGCTGTATAAAAGAAGGTAAACACAATAATCAGCAACGCAAAGAGCACATTGTACTGCCAAGATGTAAAGTCGGCAAATGTGGTAGCTACGTAATTCGCCCAATCATACTTATCCGCCAAGAGTGAGGCGAGCAATGAGGGTAAAAACATGAGCGACTGGGCAAAGATAATTGGCATAACACCAGCCGCATTTACCTTCAGCGGTAAGTAAGAACGCTGTCCACCCATTTGTTGCAATTTCTTACTATTGGCGGGAGTTGTCCCCTTTGTTGCCATCTGCTTGGCATATTGAACAGGAATCCTGCGTACAGCTTGAGTGAGAAGCACTACACCCATCACCACAAAGAACAAAGCCACGATTTCCAACACAAAAAACAACAGACCGGCAGCACCCCGAGAAGCGCCTTCCGATAATATAGCACCCGGGAAACGAGATATGATACCAATCATGATTAGCATTGAAGTACCGTTGCCAATCCCTTTCTCAGTAATACGCTCGCCCATCCACATACAGAAAATTGTACCGGCCGTCAAAATGATCATTGAACTAATCATGAAGAAAGTGCGATCAATCATTATCGCTTCAGTGGGAACAGTACCAGCCAAATAGGCCGAAGACTGAACAAACGTAATCAGAATAGTAAGTATGCGGGTGATCTGATTTATCTTCCGACGGCCAGACTCACCCTCCTTTTGCATTTTTTGAAAATAGGGAACCGCAACAGTCAACAACTGAATGACAATCGAAGCTGAAATGTAGGGCATAATACCAAGGGCAAAAACTGATGTCCTTGAAAACGCACCCCCTGAAAACGTATTAATCAAACCCAATATCCCGCCAGCAGTATTAGCATTGGCCGCATCCAAAATAGCAGGATCTAGGCCAGGCAATACGATGTAGGAACCCAAACGGAAGATTATCAAGAAAAACAGTGTCATGATAATCCGCTGCTTGAGTTCTTCTATCGAGAATATGTTTTTAATTGTGGTGTAAAACTTTACAAAAAAGTCTTTCATGATTATATTTTAGTAGCTGTGCCGCCTGCTTTTTCAATGCTAGCGGCTGCGGTTTCAGAAAAGGCGTGCGCAACTATCTCTACTGCTGATGTGAGTTCTCCCCGGTTCAATATCTTAACTTTGTCCTTCTTGCCCACAAGACCATTGGAACGAAGAAGTTCAAAATCGACCTTTGCAACTCCCGTCTTCTCGATCAAAGTCTGCAAATCCCCCAAATTGATCGCCTTATATTCCACGCGGAAAGGATTGGTGAATCCATACTTGGGAACACGCCGCTGCAAAGGCATTTGACCACCTTCAAAGCCACTCTTTTTCGAATAGCCCGAACGGGATTGCGCTCCTTTGTGACCACGGGTAGAGGTGCCTCCCCGGCCTGAACCTGTACCCCTGCCGATACGTTTCCTTTTTTTAACTGAACCGGGAGCGGGCTGTAATGTATGTAATTTCATGGTAGCAATTTAAAAATAGTTCAACCATTTGTCAGTGACTACCTAAAGCTCTGTCACTTCGATCAAGTGGGCAACGGTGCGTACCATTCCCAAAATTTGGGGGGTGGCATCCTTCTCCACGATACGGTTAATTTTACCCAAGCCCAGTGCTTCGATCGTGCGTTGTTGATTTTGGGGCTTCTTAATCGCACTTTTTACTTGTTTGATCTGGATCTTTTGCATGACACACTAACCGTTAAAAACTTTGGACAATGAGACCCCGCGCTGTGCCGCAACTGTACGCGGATCGCGCATTTTAACCAAAGCGTCAATTGTTGCTTTTACCACATTGTGTGGGTTGGAAGAACCTTTGGACTTTGCCAGTACATCGGTAACACCGGCGGATTCCAGTACAGCGCGCATGGCACCACCAGCAATAACACCAGTACCTGGGGCAGCAGGTTTCAGAAACACAAATCCCCCGCTGAACTTACCGATCATTTCGTGAGGAACAGTTCCCTTCAATATGGGAACTTTGACCAAGTTCTTCTTGGCGTCTTCAATACCTTTGGTGATTGCATCGGTCACTTCATTGGCTTTGCCAAGGCCATAACCAACCACACCATTGCCATCACCGACCACAACAATTGCAGCAAAACTAAAACGGCGGCCGCCTTTCACTACTTTGGCCACACGCTGGATTGCCACCACTTTGTCGTGGAGCTGAATATCCTTTGCACTTACACTCTTAATATTTGCCTGTGACATAATGCTTTGCGTGGAAAAAAGAGTTAAAATTTCAATCCGCCCTCACGTGCACCTTCGGCCAGTGCTTTCACATTGCCGTGGTATAGATAACCGTTCCGGTCAAACACTACTTTGACAACGCCAGCGGCTAGGGCACGTTCCGCTATCTTCTTGCCAACTTCTTTGGACTGGCCAACATTGTTTGATTTTTTGTCAGAAAATTCGCGGGATGATGCAGCCACCAGCGTGCGGCCCTGTTCATCATCGACCAACTGAGCATAAATTGCAGTGTTGCTCCTGAACACCGACAGGCGCGGGGCACTGGCCGTACCACTAATTTTTGTACGGATGCTCTTCTTAATTTTTAAACGCCTTTCAAGCTTACTTTTAGCCATTTCTTTATAGAATCAACAATGCTTTCTAATAGATTGATTACTTCTTGGCAGCCGCCTTGCCCGCTTTGCGACGGATTTGCTCCCCGACAAAGCGCACACCTTTGCCTTTGTAAGGCTCCACTTTGCGGAACGAGCGTATTTTAGCAGCAATTTGACCTACCAATTGCTTATCGATCCCCTCAAGCGTAACTTGGGGAGCTTTACCTTTTAAGGTCTCAGTAGATATTTTAATCTCGGCCGGTATGGCAAACCAAATAGAGTGTGAGAAACCCAAACTCATTTGGAGAACATTTGCACCCGTTACCTCAGCCTTAAAACCAACACCCACGAGTTCCAAACTAAGTTTGTAACCTTCTGTAACGCCAATGATCATGTTATTGACCAAAGACCGGTACAGTCCGTGCAAAGCCTTGTGGCGCTTTTGTTCAGTGGGACGCTCTACTAAAACCTCAGCTCCGTTCACACTCACCTTGATGTCCGGATCAACCTGTTGGGTCAGAGCACCTTTTGGGCCTTTGACCGTCACCAAGTTCTGTTCGGATATATTGACCGTAACCCCTGCTGGAATCGCAATAGGTTTTTTACCAATACGTGACATTTTCTAATAATTTAGTAGATGTAACAAATTACTTCACCACCGATATTCAAATCCCTAGCTTCTTTGTCGGTAATAACACCTTTAGAAGTTGAAAGGATAGCTATTCCCAATCCGTTAAGAACTTTAGGGATAGCATTGGATTTTGCATACTTGCGCAATCCTGGCTTGCTAATCCTTTCCAAATGGATCATTGCTGGCTGCTTAGATAGTGGGTTGTATTTCAACGCTATCTTTATCAGACCTTGCGGAGCAAGATCCTCAAACTTATAGCTTTGAATGTACCCTTTTTCGTACAACACTTTAGTCAGCTCCTTCTTCATATTTGAAGCAGGGATCTCAACCACGCGGTGGTTTGCCTTGATCGCATTTCTGAGCCTAGTCAGAAAGTCTGCTATTGGATCCGTCATTGATGTAATATTTTGACTTGTGCGCCTTTCAGCTTATTTTTTACAATCGCCGCAAAGGGCGCAGAAGTGTTAGTTGACTATTTGAATACTACCAACTTGCCTTGGTCAGCCCAGGGATTTTGCCATCAGAAGCCATCTCACGGAACACGTTCCTGCAAATGCCGAACTTCCGCATATACCCTTTTGGGCGACCTGTAAGCTTACAACGATTGTGCAACCGCACTGGTGAAGCGTTGCGGGGTAGTTTGTCCAACCCGACCCAATCACCAGCTTTTTTGAGCGCTTCACGTTTCTTAGCGTATTTGGCGACCATTTTGGCTCTTTTCCTTTCGCGTGCTTTTACTGATTCTTTTGCCATGTCCTAAATTACGTTAGTTTTGGTTTTGAAAGGCATTCCCAACGCGGCCAAAAGTGCCCGTCCCTCTTCATCAGTTGCGGCAGTGGTCACAAAGGTAATATCCATGCCAGAAATTTTCTGTACCTTGTCAATCGAGATCTCAGGAAAAATAATTTGCTCCTTCACCCCGAGCGTGTAATTACCACGGCCATCAAATCCATTGTCATTGATTCCTTTAAAATCGCGTACTCGGGGGAGAGCCACGCTGACAAGACGGTCAAGAAACTCGTACATCTTGGTGGCACGCAAGGTGACACGGGCGCCAATGGGCATATTTTCGCGGAGCTTAAAGTTAGAAATTGCTTTTTTGGACTTGGTAGCAACCGCTTTCTGACCAGTAATTTGGGTCAACTCATCAACACCCACGTCTACTAATTTCTTGTCGGCCACGGCAGCGCCAATCCCTTTGTTAAGGCTGATCTTTACCAAACGGGGCACTTGCATGACTGATTTGTAGCCGAATTTCTGCATCAATGCAGCAACGACTTCTTTCTGATATTTTTCTTTGAACCTTGGGGTTGCCATGATTACTTGATCGTTTCGCCTGATTTCTTTGCGTACCTTTCTAACTTACCAGCATCATTGAGGCGACGGCCAATACGGGTCGCTTTGCCGGACTTGGGGTCGATCACCATCAAATTGCTGATGTGGATACCTGCTTCTTTTTGGATGAAGCCACCTTCGGGATTTTTGTTGGAAGGCTTAACGGCCTTCTTCACCAAATTCAACCCCTCAATAATCGCACGCTCTTTTTCAATGAGCATCTGAGTAATGACACCAGACTTGCCCTTTTCATCGCCAGCGATAACCATTACTCGGTCACCCCGACGAACGTGTAGCTTAGTTCTTTTCGCTTCTTTCATTTGACTTGTGATGTTTAAAGAACCTCGGGGGCCAATGAAACGATTTTCATAAATTGCTTTTCGCGCAATTCACGGGCCACTGGGCCAAAAATACGGGTTCCGCGCGGCTCGTTTTGAGCACTGAGCAATACAACTGCATTGTCATCAAAACGGATATAAGTACCATCCTTGCGGCGAATTTCCTTTTTGGTCCTCACGACAACTGCTTTTGCCACTGTACCTTTTTTGAGGGAACTTGAAGAAATAGCAGCCTTGACAGTGACAACTACTGTGTCACCTACGCTTGCGTATCTCTTTCCAGTGCCACCGAGTACACGGATTACGAGCACTTCTCTTGCCCCACTGTTGTCAGCTACATTGAGCCTTGACTCTTGTTGTACCATGATCTAAAAATTTAGAAACTATTACTTGGCCCTTTCAACGATTTCAACTAGCCGCCAACGCTTGTTTTTGCTCAGGGGGCGAGTTTCCATTATTTTCACCGTGTCACCAGGATTGCACTCGTCTTTTTCATCGTGTGCCATAAATTTGGTAGTCTTTTTGGTGAACTTACCATACATGGGGTGTTTTACCCGACGTTCCACAGCAACCGTAATGGACTTGTCCATTTTATTGCTCACCACGACCCCAACTCTCACCTTACGGAAATTTCTCTCTACAACTTCAGACTTTATTTCTTCCATGATGGTATTATTTTACAAGTTCTTTAGCCCTTATTTCGGTATGAATCCTTGCAATCTGCCTTCTCAAATTACGAATGCTCATCGGATTCTCAAGAGGTGAAACAGCGTGGGCAAACTTAAAACCCCGCAGACTACGAGCTGTTTGGGCAAGTTGAGTTTTTAGTTCCTCAACCGATAATGCCTGAATTTCCTTATATTTTTTCATCTGGATTGCACAATTACAAACTGTCCCTCAATTCGTTCACAATGACAAACTTAGTACTTACGGGCAACTTCTGGGCGGCCAAGCGCAATGCCTCTTCGGCCACTTCGCGGGTCACACCACCTGCCTCAAACAAAATAGTCCCGGGTTTGATCGGAGCTACCCAATATTCTGGGGCACCTTTGCCTTTACCCATCCGTACTTCGGCTGGTTTCTTGGTAATGGGCTTATCAGGAAAAATCCTGATCCACACTTGACCTTCCCGCTTCATTGCCCTTGTCACGGCAATACGTGCTGCTTCAAGTTGGCGGGCGGTTATCCACCCTGGCTCAAGCGATTTAATGCCAAACTCACCAAAAGCCAAACGGTGACCTCGCTGAGCTATACCCTTAACCCGGCCTTTTTGCTGTTTCCTAAACTTGGTTCTTTTAGGTTGTAACATGACGCTAAAATTGTTTGTACGGTCACCCGCATGAAGTTCGATACGTAAAATCGCGTCGCAAACCAATCGGGTTTTGCGCCCAAAAAAACTTATGACTATAAAAACTCAAACTCGGTTTCTTAATTTCAGCCGGACTTATACCCGTGTGGTTAACGAGGACAGTATCCCATTGCTTTTCCCTGATTTGGGAGTGCAAAATTAGCGCGATAAATCAAATAAACAAGGATTGCCCCAATTAATTTTAAAATAAAGTGTGTGCTGCCTCAAAAAATGCTTTTGGCCGTTGCCAAAGTGTTGCCTTGCGTGGTGTGCACGGCATAAGTAAACCCTTTTTGGAGGGCGTAGGCCCCATATTCGCCCTTGGTGTTGAGGGCGATGAATCCGGCCTGCATTTCTTTATAGTTGGCATTTTTCTTTATGAGCCGCTCTACTGCCAAGCGGCAGGCCTCTTCGGGGTGTTTACCGGCCCGCATCAACTCGACGATCAGGTGGCTGCCCGCTATTTTGATGATGGATTCTCCTAAACCAGTGGCCGATGCCGCCCCGACTTCGCTGTCGGAGAAAAGCCCAGCCCCGATAATGGGCGAATCGCCCACGCGGCCCCGCATTTTATAGGCCAGCCCGCTGGTAGTGCAAGCCCCAGAGAGTTTGCCTTGGCCGTCCATGGCCAGCAACCCAATGGTATCATGGTTTTCTGAGTTGATAACGGGAGCATATTTGGCGGTCTTGAGCCATTCTTGCCAAGCATTTTTGGCAGCGGGGGTCAGCAAGTTTTCTTTTTTGAAACCTTGGGCCAGGGCAAATTCGAGTGCGCCCTCGCCCACCAGCAGCACGTGGGGGGTGGCTTCCATCACACGCCGGGCTACCGAAATGGGGTGCATGATGTGTTCCAAGCTGGCCACGGAGCCGCAGTTGTCGTTGTCATCCATGATGCAGGCATCCAATGCCACCCGACCATCGCGATCGGGCAGGCCACCGTAGCCCACGCTGTCCACCTTGGGATCGGCTTCGGTCACTTTGACCCCAGCCTCCACTGCATCGAGCACCCGACCGCCTTGGGCCAGCACTTGCCAAGCGACGGCGTTGGCCGCCAAGCCGTGATCCCATGTAGAAATTACCACCGGGCCTGATGGCCGCTGATCGCCTTTGGCGGTGGTGGGAGCTTGGGTTTGGGCAGTTTCTTTGGGATTGCAGGCCCACGGGAACAGCAATCCGCCCAAAGCGGAAATTTTGAGAAAATAACGGCGATTGTTCATTGGTCGGGGAGAAATCAAGTCGGGACTGTTCGGTGTACTATTATTTGAATCATTGGATTACCTGTTTGCCGATCGGGAACCAGCAACGTCGTTACCAGCCAACAACTGCATTACCCAATGTCACCCAATTGGGGGCGGATGAGCAACTCTTCGATCACCGTTTGACCCGACAGCGACCAAGCGGCCCAAATGGCTTCGGCCACATCCTCGGGTTTCATGAAGCGATCAGGGGGGATATCGGTCCCCTCCCAACTGGCAGTCAGGGTGGCTCCCGGCAATACCGCCGTCACCCGGATGTTATGGGGCTTCATTTCTTCCCGCAGCACTTTGGTCAGGCCATACATGGCAAATTTGGAAATGCAATAGCTGCCCCCATTAGTGTAGGGGGTGATGCTGGCGGTGGAGCAGATATTGAATACGTGGCCTTGCCGCCGTTGGATCATCTCGTTGATCAAGCCACGGGTAATATGGTAGGCACTGTACAAGTTGGTGTTGATCATCATTTCCAACACGCCCTCCTCCTCGGTATGCACTTGGCCGGGCACAAAGATCCCAGTGTTGTTCACCAGCACATCTATTGGTCGGCCCAACGATTTAACATATTGGACAAATGCGGCGGCTTCCAGCTTTTGGGCCAAATCGGCCGGAAAATGATAGACCCGGACATTGAACTGTCCCTCAATTTCTTTCTTGAGCAGGCGAAGTTCGGTTTCACCCCGCGAGCAAGTGGCAATGTCAAAACCTTGGGCGGCAAATTTGGTGATAATGGCCCGCCCAATCCCTTTACTTCCACCAGTAACGACAACTAACATAAATGAGTGGTTGATGTTTCCCGCACACACGGGCCTGAATTTGTGTTGAAAATTACAGAAATCTTAGCGATATGCCCTTGCTTGGGCCGTAAATTGCCTTAAATAATTTGTCGCCCGAGCAAAACGGCCCGCTGCACTCCCGGCAGCCCGCGCTTGACTTTCCCTTTTTTGGGCCAACTTTGCAGAGGCAAACAAGTCCATTGCTGTTGTTGAAGCATGTCTGATAATAAAGTTGCAATTTCGGTCGTCGTCCCCGCCTATAACGAGGAGGAGTCCTTGCCCGAACTTTACGAATGGATCGACCGGGTGATGCAGGCACATGGCTTTGGCTATGAGCTACTCCTTATCGACGATGGCAGCACCGACCACTCTTGGGAGGTAATCGGCCAACTGTCAGCGCAAAACCCAGCCGTGAAAGGCATCCGCTTTAACCGCAACTATGGCAAATCTGCGGCATTGGACACCGGTTTCCGGGCTGCCAGCGGGCAGGTGGTCATTACGATGGATGCCGATTTGCAGGACAGCCCAGACGAGATCCCGGAATTGTACCGGATGATCACCGAGGGCAAACTCGATCTGGTTTCTGGCTGGAAGAAAAAGCGCTATGATCCCCTAAGTAAAACCATTCCCACCAAGTTGTACAACGCCATGACCCGTTGGCTGTCGGGTATTCCGCTCCATGATTTCAATTGTGGACTGAAAGCTTATCGGGCTGCGGTGGTCAAGCACATGGAAGTGTACGGCGAAATGCACCGCTACCTGCCCGTCATTGCCAAGTGGCAGGGCTACAAAAAAATTGGGGAAAAAGTGGTGGAACACCGCGCCCGCAAGTATGGCGTGACCAAGTTTGGCTGGGAGCGGTTTATCAATGGCCCCTTGGATCTATTGTCCATTATTTTTGTATCACGGTTCCGCAAGCGGCCCATGCACTTTTTTGGCACCTTGGGACTGCTCTCCTTTTTGACCGGCGGCGGGATTGCGCTGTATATCGTGCTCAATAAGTTTGTCAAATCGCAGATGGGCTTGCCGGTGCGCGATGCGGTCGATCAACCCCTTTTCTTCTTGGCTTTGGCCGTACTGATCATCGGCTCCCAATTGTTCCTGACCGGGTTTTTGGCCGAACTTACCTCGCTCAACTCGCCCCAGCGCAATGACTATGTGGTGAGCGAACGGATCAACCTCCCAGACCCAAAATAGCCAGCCGCCACTTGGCGATCCAATCATCCTGGGCGCACCAGGCTCGCGCCAATGTTGCAGTCCAAGCAACGTTTGGGGGTGCAAAACTGGTTAAAAAGCTCAATCACCGCCTGAGAATCGGAGGCGTGGCGGATCGGCAACCCGAGGATCCGCCATTTTTTGGTGATGTTGTTGGTCTCGGCGGGCAGTTGTTCCAGAAAGTGCATGGCCCGCTCCATATATTTGGGTTCGTCTTTTTGCATTGAGTAGGCAACCAGCAACGGCACTATCGTATTGATGACAATGTTTTCAATACTGCTCTGGCCCAAGCCCGCCACGGTGGTTGGGCTGGGCTGATCGGGCAAATAGTGGTGTTGCCAATAATCCGATTGATCCACGGCCAACAATTGGCCCAATTGCGCAAAATCTTCGCTCGCCATGAACGGGGCGAACAGGTTTTTGCATTGGTGGATCAGGGCCGCAAACTGGGCCAATCGCACAGTTGGAAAATTGGCGGGGCGCATCCGCAGCAGTTTCCATTCATGAGTTTTCAGTTGGGCCGGGATCAGCTCATATTTATGGGCCAAAAAACGGTGTTCTACTTGTAAAGCCCGCAAGTGCTGATCGGCAAAACTGGCCTCCAACCAGCCTGCTTGGCCCAGTAGCAGGGCTTCAGTGGCCAGCAGATTGTCGGCGTATTTGCGCAAAATTTTGAAGGGCAGGGCTTGGGCCAATCGCAGAAAAGCTTCGCTATTTACTTTGAAGCCAAAATTTTTCGCCAATGCCTGATAGGCTGTTTCCTCCCAATCGCCTTTGTTGAGGGCCAACAATCCTGTTATTTCACCAGCTTTTCGCTCCAACCGCCGGATCAGTGATTTGTCAAGCATAGAAAGTGCCGTGACTGGCCTGACTTGGGCCCATTGCGGGGCGCACGCAATGTCGCTTGGGTTGGCCTGCAACAAGTGAAATTTTTCCACCAACAATGGATCTACCCTGCCTTGCAGGGCCAGCACCGGGATGGGCGTGCCGTCTCCCCGGCGGATCCGTGCATCGGTGGGGGGCAGGTCATGCTGCCAAACCACGTGGAGAACGACCTGATCGTAGGCCCGATCCTGCTCGTGGGCGTGGCGCAGCCAGTCGGAGGTGCGCAGGTGCAGTTCCACCGCCCCAAACCAGCGCACCCCGTCAATGAGGAGGCTGGCCTCGGCAAAATCGGCCCCGGAATCTGTATTGCGCCGCCCGGGTACAATGACTTGCAAGGACTCGCCGCTGGTGGCCGCAAGTTGGTGTTTGTCAAAATATTGGAACTGCCACACATAGGCCAAAAAACTTTCTTGCATTTGGCTGATTGGTCAAGGACATCAAATAATTATTTCTGGTTCATATCCAGCACTTTGTTCCACACCCGAAAGACATTTTTATAGCATATCTTCTCAATGTCTTGATTGGAGTAGCCCCGTTTCAGCAGCACATAAATCAGGTTGGGATATTGCGATACGTCCTTGAGGCCGGTGGGCAGGGTGTCACCCACGCCGTCATAGTCGGAGCCAAGCCCCACGTGATCCACCCCGGCCAATTTTACCACGTGATCTATGTGATCGGCCACCATCTCCACATCGGCAAACAGGCTGGGGTTGGCTTTGGCAAATTCGGCCAAATAGGGTCGGGCCTCGGGCGATCGGGCACCGGTGATGCCCTTGGTGGCCAGAAAAGCGGTGAGTTGGTCACGGAGTTGGTTGTTGTGCGCTTGGGCCTTGCCATCCAAGAAGTTAGTGCCAAAATTGATTTGGATCACGCCCCCGTTTTTGGCCAGCAGTTTGATCATGTCATCGGACATGTTGCGCTCAAAGCCTGGGGTAAACTTGCGGCAAGAGGAATGGGACGCAATGCACGGGGCTTGGGAAAGCCGCATTACTTGGTAAAAGGTACTGTCCGAAATGTGCGAAACATCGACCATAATCCCTACGCGGTTCATTTCCCGGACCACCGACTCACCAAACTTGCTCAGTCCGTTCCAAGTGCGGGTGGTGTCGTAGGAGGAGTCGCAGATCTGGTTGTCGGTACCGTGGGTGAGCGTAATGTAGCGGATGCCACGCTGGTAAAAGTAGGCAATGTTTTGCAGGTTATTTTCCACAGGTGCGCCGTTTTCCATGCCCATTGGCAGAGAAATAAGCCCCAATTTGAAGTTTTTGGCTACTTCTTCGGGAGAATTGGCCAAAGCAAACTTATCGGGGTGGGCTTTGGCTATTCCTTGCACCATATTGATGAGTGAATCGGCAAATGCCTTGGCCCCACCCGTTTTTTGATAGGAGGAAGGCACATAGATCGACATAAAGGGAGCGCTCAATCCGCCTTTTTTGGCCCGTTCGTAATCAAAGTCCCCGTTGGTGTTGCTGATCGGGATGCCCAAGAATTGTTTCTCGAGCCGAAAGTTCCGCGCCACCAACCGGAATGGCAGATCGACGTGCCCATCGGTAATGATGTATTTGTGGGCCAGTCTGTCAGCTTTTCTTTGCCGCTTGTCATCGGCGGGAGATTGCCCGCAGCACCAGTGGCCAGCCAGCCAGCACACGCTCAGGATCAGTAGGTGTTTTTTCATGGGAGCAAAAATAAACACCCAATTAAGGCAACCTGAAGCAAAAAAACAATAGCCCTCCCCCGAAAATGGCATTTATCTCCGTTATCAGCTTTTTTCTGCACAGCGGCAAAAACAAGCCATTCAATTGGGAAGGCTATTGGCGCTAAGTAAAAACGGGGAAATTGCTAGAATTTTTCGCCGTTCCGCAGCTCTTCATGGTTGCCCCCTTCGGCCTTTTCATAGGCATTGATGATGCGCTTCACCAGTTTGTGCCGCACTACATCCCGATCAAAAAATTCGGCTACCCCAACTCCCTCGATGCCGCTCAGGATTTCCAGCGCATCAATCAGCCCGGATTTCTGGCGCTTGGGCAGATCTATTTGCGATCGGTCACCGGTGACGATCATCCGGGAATGTGGCCCCAGCCGGGTCAACAACATTTTCATTTGCATGGCCGTGGTGTTCTGGGCCTCATCCAGCAAGACAAAAGCATTGTGCAGGGTCCGCCCGCGCATGTACCCGATGGGCGCAATCTCGATGATGTTCTTCTCGAGGTAAAATTTTAGTTTTTCCGAGGGAACCATGTCCTCCAGCGCATCATAAATGGGCCGCAGGTAGGGATCAATTTTCTCTTTTAGATCGCCGGGCAAAAAACCCAGACTCTCCCCAGCCTCGACGGCCGGGCGGGTGATCACAATCTTTTTGACCAGTTTGTTTTTCAACGCGTGGACGGCCATTGCCACTGCCAAGTAAGTTTTGCCTGTGCCCGCTGGGCCGACGGCAAACAAGAGGTCGTTTTGAGCAGCCAATTCCACCATCCTTTTTTGGTTGGGCGAACGCGGCTTGATTGGTTCGCCCTTGATCCCATAAATAATGATTTCGCTGTCCGCTTCATGGGCAGCAGGCTCATCGGGCCGGCGGTTGACGTAGCCCTGCACTGTTTCAGGGGTTACTTTGCCGTATTTATGATAGTGATCCAGCAGGTGGTTGACCACTTCATTGATCCGCACAATCTCGGGAGTGCTGCCCTTGATGCGCAGCTCGCTCCCCCGCGAAATAATTTTGCTATGGGGAAACGCCAGGGTCATTTCCCGCAAAGTGCTGTTTTCTACCCCCAAAAAATCAAGCAGGGATACATTGTCCAAGTGAATAACCTTTTCTACCAAAAGAAAATAAAGTTAATGGTTGACATTGATAGTGGGCCGATTTGCCATTTGGCAAACATACTTAAGTCCGCCGATAAAACTCAGTGCGATGGGCAAAAGTTCACCTTGCCCCTAGACTTCGGCTTCAAATTTAATGTAGGCGGGCAAGCGCTCACGCTGCAAGAAATTGGGGTAGGTGCTAAAATATTTCTTGGCCACCTCTTGTAGCACCATTTCGCGGAGTTCTTGGATGTTTTCCCGATCAACGGCCGAAATGAACACGGCCCGGGGCAATTTGCCCAAGTACATCCGCTTGAGCTGCGCAATGCTCACTTTCCCATTGGCCACTGCCGGGGCCAATACCAATTCCGTACCGTGGCCGGTTGTCAGATCGCCATCCAAATCCGTTTCCTCCGGTTCATAATCCAACGGATCGCCGTCCAGCTCCCCAAACTCTGCCGCCGAAAAAACATCAGCCTCGGGGTTTTGGTAGGCATCGATCTTGTTGAACACCAAGATTATGGTTTTATCGGCAGCCCCGATCTCGGCCAAGGTTTTGTTGACCACCGCTATCTGATCCTCAAACGATGGATGGGAAATGTCTATCACGTGCAGGAGCACATCGGCCTCCACGATTTCGGACAGCGTGGACTTGAAACTCTCGATCAGCGTGGTGGGCAATTTGCGGATAAACCCGACGGTGTCGGTCAGCAGGAAAGGGATGGTTTCCAGCACGACCTTGCGCACGGTGGAGTCCACGGTGGCAAAGAGTTTGTTTTCGGCAAACACGTCGGCTTTGGTCAGCAAGTTCATCAGCGTCGACTTGCCCACGTTGGTATAGCCCACTAGGGCCACGCGGATCATAGAGTCGCGGGATTTGCGCTGGGTTTCGCCCTGTTTCTCGATTTTGTTCAATTGGGTGCGCAGCAGGGCAATCTGATCGCGGATAATCCGGCGGTCAGTTTCCAGTTCGCGCTCGCCCGGGCCACCGCGCGTGCCGCGCCCACCAGCTTGGCGCGAAAGGTGGGTCCACATGCGCGTGAGGCGGGGGAGCATGTACTGCAACTGGGCCAGCCCCACTTGCGTGCGGGCCTGCAAAGTGCGGGCGCGGAGCAAGAAGATCTCGATAATGAGCATAGTGCGATCCATGACTTTACAGTTCAGCTCTTTTTCCAAATTGCGCATCTGGGAACTGTTCAGGTCATCGTCAAAGATCACCATACTGGGCTGCTCGGCCTGGACAAAGGCAAAAATCTCCTGCAATTTACCCTTGCCCACAAAGGTGCGCGGGTGGGGCCGCATGAGTTTCTGCCGGAATTTTTTGAGGGTTTTAATCCCTGCCGTTTCGGCCAAAAAAGCCAGTTCGTTGATATATTCGGCTGCTTGTTCTTCAGTTTGCCGCTGCGTTACCACCGCCACTAGCACTGCCGTTTGTTGAACTTGGGCAGTTGGTATAAGTTCTTTCTGCATGAACGCAATGAAATAATTTGTAAGATCAACTTAAGAAAGTAAACAGCACCAAGCTTTTTGTTGTACCCAAAGGAGATGGTTCAGATGGGTTGGCGCAACACAAACTCTTTGCGCAATAGCTGATCGCCCCGTTTCACTTTGACAATGACCTTTTTACCCGGTTTGCTATGAAAAAGTTCCGTGAAGTCGTTTAAAATGAGTGAAACTGCCTTCCGGCCATTGATTTCGGTGATTTCATCCCCTTTTTGGAGGTCGGCTTCGGCAGCTGGCGTATTGGGGCTCACCTCGGAGATGAGGAACATGGGCAAATCCGGAATGGGGGTGGCCAACTCAATGCCGCTCAGGTTATAATAAAAAGGCCGCCGGAATTCGGCATTGGGCTTCAGGTAAAGGCGGTTGTTGGGATAGTCGATCACCACGTGGAAACGCTTGAGGATATCGCCCCCAATCTGGCCATTGCGATACACCGTGCCGGTGATCTGGCGGATGGAGGAGGAATCGGGAAAAGAGGCAGTAAGGTTTTTGAACTTGTACTTGCCCAATTCCAGCGACTTGAGCCGGCCCAATTCACCGTGGATCTCGCCACTTAGCCCTTGGCCCAAGTATGCCCGCATGGTTTTGGCAGGTAAAATGATCCCCGGATGGGACTGGGGATTGAGCGAAATGGCATAGCTGGCCCCGGTGTCCACCAATAGTTTCATTTTGATCTTTTTCCCATTTTCCATCTCCACCCAAGCTTCGATGTAGGGCTTGCCATCATCGATCACCAAGGGGATCATGGAGCCTGCCGGGGTGCGGCGGAAAGTCTCGGGGCGATAGAGCACGACAGTGCGTGTGTCGTAGCGGATCTCGGCCACAAAATTCTTGAACACATCGTAACCGATGATGCCGTGGACGCGAGTCCCCAGCTTGGTGGAAAGAGTGAAAATATCCTCTATCAGCACCAAAATGTCATGGTTATCACCCCGCACAGTGGGCAAAATATCAAACCGGTTGCCATAAGAGAGCAGGGCATCCAAGTCTTCCCCATCACCCAGACCCCGGATCTTCACTTTGCGGGTTCCGTTGAGTTGCAGCTCACTATCGCCCAACCCGGTGATCAGCGCGGTTTTTACGCCCGTATCCAGAATGAAGCGCATCGTATCGGAGCCGTTGATGTGCATGGGGATCAAAATCAGGTTGTTGACAAACCGGAAAGGAATCTCCACCGAGCGGGTCTTGGAGGTGAAATAGAAATGGTTGCGGACGAAGGCGGGCTTGTCACTGGCTATTTTTTTAACCGTTCCGCACCCGGCAAGGCTTAAGATCATCCCCAATAGAGCTGATCCGAAGCCTAAACCGCCAAATTTGCGAAGTGAGTTTTTGTCATCTGAGTTGTGCATTGGTTTAAAAATTAACGGATAAAACACGCAAACAGCCTTGCACTGGGTCGGATGTTGCATCACCGAGTGAAGTTAATGTGTCTACCCTGCAAAACCTAACAATTTATCAAATCACATTGTTGTTTCGGCCCGACAACCGGTATTTCCGCACCAACAACCAATGCTTCCCCAACCTGATATTGGAATGTCGATCGGCTTGGGTTAATTTTGCCACTTCATTGCGGTAAACAACTTTAGGAATGGCTGGCAAAAGGGTTGATTTGGAAATTAAAAATATCACCATTTCTGAAATGACCTTGGAAGGCAAGGGCATCGCCCGGCACGAGGGAATGGTCATTTTTGTGGAAAAATGTGTGCCCGGCGATGTAGTGGACATCAACGTTTTCCACCGCAAAAAGAACTACATGGAGGCCCGGCCCCTGGTATTTCATTTGTACTCCCCCTTGCGCCAGACGGCCCATTGCAAGCACTTTGGGGTTTGTGGCGGCTGCAAACTGCAACACGTCCAATACCAGGCCCAGCTCAATTTTAAGCACCAGCACGTGATCGATGCGCTCCAGCGGTTGGGCAAAATCGAGATTGGGGAAGTGCTGCCCATCTTGGCCGCTCCCACTACCCAGTACTACCGCAATAAACTCCAGTTTTCGTTTGCCGCCAAACGGTGGTTTACCGAAGAAGAGATCCAGACCACTGAAAAAATCATCGACAGTACTGGCGTTGGTTTCCATATTCCCGGCCGGTTCGACAAGGTGTTGGACATCGACCACTGCTACCACCAGCCCGATCCTTCTAACGATTTTCGCCAAGCCCTCAAAGGATTTGCCCGCGAGCACCAATTGGAGTTTTTTGATACTTGGTTCCAGAAGGGCTTTTTGCGGAACCTGACCATTCGCAATACCACCTTGGGCGAGTGGATGCTCATCTTACAATTTTTTGAAAATATCCCCGAGAAAGTACAGTTGGTAATGGAGTTCCTTAAACAGCGGTTTCCCGAGCTTACCTCGCTCTACTACGTGATCAATGCCAAAGGCAATGACACCTTCGATGACTTGGAGATGCAACTCTACCACGGCAAGCCGTTCATTACCGAGCGGATGGAAGATTTGTATTTCCGCATCGGACCCAAATCCTTTTTCCAGACCAATGCCCACCAAGCCGTGGAACTGTACCGGATCACCCGCGATTTTGCGGGCTTGACCGGCCAAGAAATCGTTTATGATCTTTACACCGGAACGGGCACCATTGCTTGTTTTTTGGCCCATCAAGCCAAAGAAGTAATCGGCGTGGATTACATCGCCGCCGCGATAGAAGATGCCAAGCTCAATGCCCAGGCCAATGGCATTACAAATACCCATTTCTACGCTGGTGATATGTCGGAGGTATTGCTGGACAAATCGCGGTTGGCCCAGCACCCAGCCCCAGACGTGATCATCACCGACCCGCCCCGGACGGGAATGCACCCCTTGGTAGTGGACTCGCTGCTCACGACCGATTGCCCCCGCATTGTGTACGTAAGCTGCAACCCCGCTACCCAAGCCCGGGATCTGGCCCAGTTGAGTGCTAAATATGACGTGAAAAAAGTCCAACCGGTGGATATGTTCCCACACACCGCCCACATCGAGAATGTGGCCCTGTTGGAACTCAAAACCGAATTTAAGCGAGCCTAAAACCGATTTCCGGCGTATTTTTGTCCACTATACCAATCAACAACACCATGTGGCTACGTATCCTGATTGTATTGGGTTGTGTTCTTTTGTTTGCCCAGTGCAACAACCAGAAACCGGCCCAAACTTCCCTTTCTCCCGAAAACCCTCTCTTCACCCGTTTGGATCCGGCCCTGACCAAGGTCAACTTCGCCAATAACCTGAGCGACTCGGGCGATTTTAACTTGATCGATTACCTCTATTATTACAACGGGGCCGGAGTGGCGGCGGGCGACATCAACAACGACGGCCTGACCGACTTGTTCTTTACCTCCAACCGCGAAAAAAATCGCCTGTATCTCAACAAGGGCAATTTTCAGTTTGAGGACATCAGCGAAAAAGCGGGCACTGGGGGCTTTGCCGATTGGAAAACCGGGGCCAGCATGGCCGATGTGAACGGCGACGGCCTGCTGGACATTTACGTGTGCGCAGTGGGCAACTATAAAGGGCTGGAAGGCTCCAATGAGCTTTACATCAACAATGGCGACCTGACCTTTGCCGAAAAAGCCAGCGACTACAACCTCGACTTTACCGGTTTTGCTACCCAAGCGGCTTTCTTTGACTATGACAAAGATGGCGATCTGGATGTCTATTTGCTCAACCACGCAGTGCACACCTCCCGCTCCTACGATCGGGTGAGCACCCGCGAACTGCGCAACAATGAAGCGGGGGATTACCTGTTCCGCAACGAACTGATCAGCAAGGATCAGCCGACCAAAAAGGGGCGCAATACCAAAGCTTTCACCGATGTCTCGGAAAAAGCGGGCATTTACGGCGCACCAATGGGCTACGGCCTAGGAATGGTAGTGGCCGATTTCAACAATGACGGCTGGGAAGATCTCTATGTGACGAACGACTTTCACGAAGATGACTACTACTACCTCAACAACAAAAACGGCACTTTCTCCGAGATGGGCAAAAAAGCACTCCCCCACACAAGCCGCTTCTCGATGGGTTGTGATGCCGCCGACCTGAACAACGACGGCTACCAAGATCTGATGACCTTGGACATGTACCCCGAGGACGAAACAGTGGAAAAAACCTCGCTGGGCGAAGATCCGCTGGATATTTTTATGATGAAATTGGCTTACGGCTACAATTACCAGTACAGTCGCAACTGCCTCCAACTGAACCTGCAAAACAACCGGTTTGCCGACATTGCTTTTTTGGCGGGAGTGGCCGCCACCGACTGGAGCTGGAGCACACTCTTGGCCGACTACGACAACGACGGGGTCAAAGATATTTTTATCACCACGGGCATTGTCCACCGGCCCAACAACTTGGATTACGTCAAGTTTGCCTCCGATGACTCCCTGCGCTATGCCATGGAAACCTCCCGGTATTTGGATCAAAAAGCCTTGGCCTTGATGCCCCATGGCAAGGTGCACAATTATGTGTTCCAAGGATCGCCAAGCCTAAAATTTACCGACAAATCCCAAGCGTGGGGCCTGGGCGAAGCCGGTTTTTCCAACGGGGCCGCTTATGCCGATTTGGACAACGATGGCGATCTTGATTTGATCACCAACAACATCAATGAGCCAGCGGGCATGTACCGGAACAACAGTGACAAAAACGGGGAGCACAATTACCTCAAAATAAAGCTGGAGGGCAGTGGGGCCAACCGTTTTGGGGTGGGGGCCAAAGTGATCCTCAAAACCAAGGACGGTGCGCAGTTGCAGCAGCTCGCCCCAGTGCGGGGCTTTCTCTCCTCGATGGAACCCGTCTTGAATTTTGGTTTGGGCAAAAGCCAACAAGTGGATTCGCTGATCGTGATTTGGCCCGACTTCAAAATGGAAGTCAAATTAAACGTGGCCACCAACACCACCCTCACCCTCAAGCAAACCGAGGCCCAACTCGAGGGCAGCCAGTTCCGGTTCGCCCCTTCGGCCACCCTGTGGTTTGAAGATGTGACCAACCAAACCAAATTGGCCTATCAGCATCGGGAAAACACTTATTATGATTTTGGTCGCGAACCGCTGGTTCCTTTCAAATTATCGACCGAAGGGCCCAAAATGGCAGTGGGCGATGTGAATGGTGATGGCCTAGACGATGTTTACCTCGGTGGGGCCAAATGGCAAGCGGGGGAACTGCTGATCCAGCGAGCCAAGGGCGGGTTTGTGCCCAGCCAGCAAGCGGCCCTCATTGCCGATTCTACCTACGAAGATGTGGATGCCGCTTTTTTTGATGCCGATGGCGACAAAGACCTCGACTTGTACATAGTTTCGGGCGGCAATGAATTCTATGGCCAAATGGTGGAGCAATTTGACCGCCTGTACCTCAATGACGGCAAGGGCAACTTTACCAAGGGCGCACTCCCGCCCATGTATGACAACAAAAGCTGCGTGCGCCCTGCCGATCTGGATGGTGATGGCGATCTGGATCTATTTGTCGGGGGGAGGGTCACCGGCTACCAATATGGCATGGCCCCCAACTCTTACCTGCTCATCAATGACGGCAAGGGCCAATTTACCGATCAGACCGACCAGCTCGCGCCCCAGCTCCGCAAAGCTGGCATGGTGACCGATGCCCGCTGGCTGGATCTCGACAATGACAAAGATTTGGATCTGGTGGTGGTGGGCGATTGGATGCCCATCCAGTATTTTACCAATGAAAAGGGCAAACTGAGCACTGCCCCATTGACGTTCAATGCGGCCCCCCCCGCGACCGGAACCCGTAACCTGTCCGGTTTCTGGCAGACCATTCAAGCCGCCGACTTTGACCGAGACGGCGATCTGGACTTGGTAGTGGGCAACTTGGGCAGCAATAATAAGTTTCAGAAATCGCCCAATTCCTCCCTCAAACTATTGGTCAAGGACATCGACCACAATGGGCGGCTGGAACATATCCTCGCCTACAATCGGAACGAAGATTGGTACACCGTTGCGTTCAAGGACGAACTGGGCAAGCAACTACCGGGCATCATCAACAAGCGCTTCACCACCTACCAAAGTTTTGGCGGTCGGCCATTGAACGACATTTTGACCAAGGCCGAACTGGACAGCGCCCTAGAATTACGGGTTGACTGCTTTGAGTCGGTGTACCTAGAAAACCTCGGCCAGCAAAAATTTGCGGTCAGACCTTTGCCAATGGCCGCCCAAATGTCCAAAATTTTCACTTTTTTAATCGAGGATCTGGATGGGGATGGCCAATTGGATCTTCTGCTGGGGGGCAACTTGTACGGGGCCAGCATGTACCAAGGCCGCTATGATGCCAGCTACGGCCTGCTCTTGCGCGGGGATGGCAAAGGGAATTTCAGCCCGATAGCTCCCTCGACGAGCCAGTTTGTGGTGGATGGCGAGATGCGCGACATCCAGAAAGTGCGCACCCCGACCGGCCAAGCTTACTGGGTTACCCGCAACGGGGCTGGTGTACGGATATTCAAAAAAACCGCCAAACCAGCCCAAGTCCAATGATCTGATGACGCAAAAGCGGGCGCGAGCCACCCCACAACAAAAATCTTGATATATCTTTGCCACCAGAAACAATCTAACTATCACACATGAGTTTATTGGTCATCGGTTCAGTCGCTTTTGATGCCATTGAAACCCCTTTTGGGAAAACCGACAAAATTATTGGGGGTGCTGCCACTTATATTTCACTTTCTGCATCCTATTTCACCAAAAAAGTAAATCTGGTAGCAGTGGTTGGCTATGATTTTCCCGATTCGGACATTGCCCTGTTGCAAGATCACAGCGTGGACACCACCGGGCTGCAAATTAAGGCCGATGAAAAATCGTTCTTTTGGGCTGGCCGTTACCACAACGATATGAACAGCCGCGACACATTGGTGACTGAACTCAATGTGTTGGGCACTTTTGATCCCATCGTCCCAGAAAGTTACCAAGATTGCGAAGTGCTAATGCTGGGCAATTTGGCCCCCACGGTACAGCGCACAGTGATCGAGCGGCTCCGCAACCGCCCCAAGCTGATAGTAATGGACACTATGAATTTTTGGATGGACGTGGCTTGGGACGAATTATTGCAAACCCTCAAGTTGGTGGACGTGATTTCGGTCAATGATGAAGAAGCCCGCCAACTCACCAAGGAATATTCGCTGCGCAAAGCCGCCGCCAAAATCCAAGCGATGGGCCCCAAATATGTGATCATCAAAAAAGGAGAGCATGGCGCTCTCCTGTTCGGTGAAGGCAAAGTGTTCTTCTGCCCCGCTTTGCCCTTGGAAGAAGTATTTGACCCCACCGGTGCGGGCGATACCTTCGCGGGTGGCTTTGTGGGCTATCTGGCCCAAACTGGCGACTATACTTTTGACAACATGAAACGCGCCTTGGTTTTTGGCTCGGCCATGGCCTCCTACTGCGTCGAGAAGTTCGGTACTGAGCGCATCGTTGGCCTTAAACAAGCCGATGTAGATGCCCGGGTAGGCGAGTTCATCGATTTGATGACGGTAGAACACCTGATGTAACCTTTTCTGGCACATTGCCAGTCTCAACGCCCCGGGGATTTCGCAAGTCCTTGGGGCTTTTTTAATCCCGAAATTGTTAGTGTCCGACTGAAAGTGGTTTGAGATCCATAAAGATGGGCAAATCATTGAAGATCGGCTTGATCATAAGCATTTATATCACCGATGATTGCCAACTTGCCCCCATTTCAACCATTTTTGGGTTGAGAAATTGCACAATCCGGCCAAACAAAGCCCTATTCTGGCTTCCGGGGGTAAAAAAACAAAGTGGCCCGGTGTTTTTTGACATCCTCACCCAGCGTATAATACCCCGTTCCCGCCCGGTCAAACGCTAGGGCCTCGCCCCGTCGCTCCTCCTGATAGGGCAACAGCAACGGCGGGCGGCGCAATGTCCCCTCCACCGTTTCCCCGGCACGGCGCTGCCAATAATATACTTGTTGGTAGTTTTTGAGCAGTATTTCTTGGCCATTGGCAGAAATATCACCACTGGTTAGCGTATTGAACGGCAACTCACCGATCAACTGGGCTGTTGAAATCCCTTGCCAGTCTTGTGGATAGGCCAGCACATACAGGTGAACGTTGCGTTCGCGCTTGGACACCACGTAAATATTGCGCGAAATGGGATCCGCCAAAAGTGTTTCCGCATCGCGGTTGCCGTCGGGGTAGCGGAACCGGAGCGTATCAATGGGGCCAATGACGGCCCGTTGCCCTGGGCCAGCTCCGGCCAAGTCCGGTTCCGGCACACGGTAGATATACTTGATCTCATACAGGCTGTCATTGTCGCCAATATCGCCCAAGAACAGATAATAAGTGCTGTCGATCCAGCAAGCGGCCATGTCCTCCCAATCGCGGGCAATGGCCGGAAAAGTATAAGTCCCCAAATCGGCCCCATCTTCGCCAATGAGGAAAAGCCGGGGGATATCGCCGCTGTCGTTGTGTCCCCAGAGAGCGGCCCGACGGCCCTGAGCCGCCACCAGCCCCGAAATTTCATCAGCGGCGGTGTTGCTCACTGCCCGGCGGGGCACGGGTGGCCCAAACTGCGCACCAGCCTCCCCTTGGTGAGTAGTGGGCAAGTGGGCATACAGCTTGTCAAAATTGAACCAATGGGCAAACAGCCAGTAAACTACGCCAAAGCCAAGGCCGTACACCAATAGTCGGTGCAGGAACTTGACCATTGGCGATCCCAGCTTAAATTTTTTCATTTTTTCGCTACCTACTACTTGCTGATAATTACACGAAGATAAGGCTTCGCAACAAAACCAGTAGCAAATACGGCAATCCGATGGCTATTTGGCATTTTATCACCAATTTTGTCCAACGGCGATTGATGCGACAAGTCTCCATCTCGCCTATTGTCTGATTGGTGAACGCAAAACTCCTTGGGTCTCATGTTCGATATGATGAAAATGCTCGGTAAAGTAAAAGAAATGCAATCCAAACTGACCGATGCACAAGAAAAATTGAGTAGCATTATTGCCGAAGGCGAAGCTGGTGGTGGTCTTGTGAAAGCGGTTGCCAATGGCAAAAAGCAATTGATCTCCCTGGAAATCGATAAAGACTTGGCCCGGCCCGAAGATCTGGAAATGCTCCAAGATCTGGTAGTCGCGGCCGTCAACAAAGCTTTGGAAGCCGCCGAGATCAAGAGCAAAGAGTTTATGCAGAAAGAAACGGAGGGCATGATGCCCAACATTCCTGGAATGGATTTGGGCAGCCTAATGAACGGACAGTAAAGTCATTGGCCATGCACCATACGGCGGTCGTCATCCTAAACTATAACGGAAAACCTTACCTAGAGCAATTCCTCCCTTCGGTGGTGGCAAACAGTGGTGGGGCCGAAATAGTGGTGGCCGACAATGGCTCGACCGACGACTCGCTGGCCTATCTGGCCGAGGCTTTCCCCCACGTGCGCTGCTTGCCCATGCCGGAAAACGCTGGCTTTAGCGAAGGCTACAACCGCGCCCTGCGACAAGTGGAGGCCGATTACTACGTGCTGCTCAACTCCGATGTGGAAGTAACGGCCAACTGGCTCGATCCGCTCGTCACCCTTATGAACAGCGACTCCAACATCGCCGCTTGCCAGCCCTGCATCCTCTCCCACCGCGACCGCAACAAATTTGAACATGCCGGGGCCGGCGGCGGTTTTATTGATCTGCTCGGCTATCCCTTTTGTCGGGGGCGAATATTTGACACCGTAGAATCAAATACTGGCCAATATGACGATACGGTGGAAATTTTTTGGGCAACCGGGGCTTGCATGATGGTGCGGGCCACTGATTACCATGCCACGGGCGGCCTCGATCCCGATTTCTTTGCCCACATGGAAGAGATCGACCTGTGCTGGCGGCTCAAAAATGCGGGCCACCAGATTTATTGCTGCGGCCAAAGCCAAGTTTATCACGTGGGCGGGGGCACCCTCCAATACGAACACCCGCGCAAAACCTACCTCAATTTTCGCAATGGCCTGATCATGTTGATCAAAAACCTAAACCGGGTCGAGTTTTTTCCCATTCTGTTTTTCCGGCTGATCTTGGATGGCGTGGCCGGGTTGCAGTTTCTGTTCACCAAAGGCTGGCCCCACTGCTGGGCCATTGTTCAGGCCCATTTTTATCTGTATCGGCACTTTGGCCTATTGGCCCGCAAGCGCAAACAGGCCCGGGCCACCGCCAAGGTATTCCACCATCCCCAGATCATGGATCATAGCCTGCTGTGGGACTACTACCTACGTGGGCGCAAAACTTTTGGCCAATTGGACTTTCATCCCCAGCGGCCCAAATGGTAAAATCACCCAACTATTCATGGTGAGCTACATGGACGCAGCAACACTGGAACTGGCCCGGCGGGCCTACCGCAAAGCCCGGCGGACATTGTGGGGCACATCCACCAAGGCCCAACTCTTTGGCGGGCCGATCATGGCGGCGGCTCAGGGCAACGACCTGATCAAAACCCGGCTCCAGTCTGGGCAACCGCTGATGGTATCCCG
>JBBQXF010000067.1:0-27196 GCA_038209965.1 Cytophagales bacterium
GCGCAGCATGTGCATGATGAGGCAGCCCTTGGAGTAGGAGTGGCTGTCAAACATTTCTTCTTTGTCTTGATAGCGGTAGCGGATCAGCGGTTCTTGTTTGGTTTCCGATTCGGCCAAATAGTTTTGCAACTCGTCGCGCCAGAGGTAATCGGCCTCGGCGCGGCCATACTTGTGGGCTTGCCATAAATATTCACCGTAATTGGCAAAGGATTCGTTTAAGGGAAGATTGGCCCAGCTTTCGCAGGTTACCAAGTCGCCAAACCAGTGGTGGAGCA
Organism: Cytophagales bacterium; assembly: GCA_038209965.1. Classification (GTDB taxonomy): domain Bacteria; phylum Bacteroidota; class Bacteroidia; order Cytophagales; family Thermoflexibacteraceae; genus JALONO01. The sequence goes on from JBBQXF010000067.1 coordinate 276, forward strand.
ATTCGTGGGCGATGATGTTGTCCCAATTATCATCCAACAAATAGCGGTTATCAACCTGCACTTGTTCCATAAATACCGAGGCTGAGGTATTTTCCATGGCCCCGGACACAAAATCGCGCACTACTACTTGTGAATATTTATCCCAGGGAAAGGGGTAATCTAATATTTTGGAAAAATATTCCATCATTTCTGGCGTTCGCCCAAAGATAGCTTTGGCATACTGGGCATATTCCTTTTCCACGTAGTAATCTACGTTTACATTGCGCCATTGGTCGCGCACTACACTGTATTTGCCCACGGCCATCATGAACAAGTAGGGCGCGTGCGGTTTGTCCTGTTTCCAGTGGTCGGTACGGGTGCCGTTCACATTCTTGACCGAGGCCACCAGCTTGCCGTTGGACAGGGTGAGCAGGTCGTTTTCCACCGTGATAAACATTTCTTGGGTCGTTTTCACGTTAGGGGCATCGATGGTCGGGAACCAGCAAGAGTTGGCTTCCGTCTCGCCCTGGGTCCAGATCTGCCGAGGTTTGAAAGGCTCTTTTTCGTAGGGATTGACAAAATACAGCCCTTTGTCAGCCTCAATGGCATCACTGCCCTTTATTTTGATCTCATTGGGTTTGGCCACATATTGCACTTGTACCATCAATTCGTCGTCTCGGTGGAAAGTCTTGGGCAATTTGATCGCCAATTTGCGCCCGTCATACTCATATTGGAGCCGTAAGATGTCTTTGCCGATCAACTGCACCGCTGTCAGTTCCATCCCTTTGGCATCCAGCACCAATTCGGTTTGGGGATAAAAATGCGGAGCCAACGTGAGGGTGGCCGTCCCGATCAGTTGTTGCTTTTGCCAATCAAAAACCACTTCTAGTTTGGTGTGCTTGAGATCAAACTTTTGGGTATTTTCGGGATTGTACTTGCCCTTTTTGGTGGCCCAAATGGGCGCGCCCTTGGCTTGATCCATTGCTTGGGAAAGCTCCTCGTTCAGGAAAGTAGTGTCGGGCCTCATTTGGACGGCGGCGGCGGCGCCCTGTTGGGCTTGTCCCACCAAGTCAATGGCTTGCTGGGCTTTATCGGCCGGATCAGTTGGCTGACTGGTCTTGCAAGCAGACAGACCAATGAGCCAACAGTAAAAACAAGATGTTAAGAAATTGGTTAGGTGTGAGGTAGGCTTTGGTGTCATGATGGGTACAGTTTGTGCAAAATTATGCAATTATCGGGCTGAATTTATGAGGGGTCGGGTGGGTGAGCCAAGTAGGTAAAAAGTGCTCATTTTTGTTGCCATTATTGGCTTTACTTGGTGTAGCAAAAAAAAGACTAACTGATAACTATTTTTTAATTACTTAGCTAATTTATGCGCAAAATTTAGCCAAATAGGGCGCTTCAATGGCCTAGGCAAGCTTGGCTATCCTCGCCAGCCTTTCGCCAACCAATCGCTTATGCGATGCGGGCCAGTACTTTTTGGATCATCAAATCAACTGTTTTGTCGGCTTGTGGATCAAATTCTTTGGTGGCGCGGTTGGCCACGATGGCATTGAGTGATAAGGTATAATGGCCCAACAGTGTGCCCAGCGCATAATAAGCCGCCGTTTCCATCTCAAAATTGGTGAACCGAAAATCACCGGCGCGAAAATTGGCCAACCGATCCATCAGATCGGGGAGGCGGTGCGGGGCACGGATCTGGCGGCCTTGGGGCGCATAAAACCCCGGACAAGTCAGCGTGTGCCCGGGCAAGAAATCAGCGGCCAACTTTTTCAGCAGCCCAGTGGAGGCCAATGCCGCATAAGGTTGGTAGCCCAACTGGAGCAGTTGCTGGACTTGAGACCCCAAATTGGCCCAAAAATCAGCCGATCGGTCGGTTGAGATTGGTGGTAGGTACTGGTAAAAATCCATGAGCGGATCCAAGCCGAGGGCCGAGTGCGAGGCGACCAAACTTCCCACTGGTAGGTCAGCTTGCAGGCTGCCCGAAGTGCCCAACCGGATGAAATTGAGGGAGGTAAGTTGGGGTTTGGGCTGGCGGGTCACGAGATCGATGTTGACCAAGGCATCCAGTTCGGTCAGTACCAGCTCCACATTGTCGGTGCCCATGCCCGTGGAAATGACCGTGAGCCGCTGGCCGCCCAGCGTGCCCGTGTGGGTGACAATCTCCCGTTTTTGCTTTTTTAGCTCAATATGATCAAAATATTGGCTCACCTTGGCCACCCGATCCGGATCCCCCACGGCCAAAATAGTGGTAGCGATGTCATCGGGGTGCAGGCTCAAGTGATAAACGCTGCCGTCGGGGTTGAGGATCAATTCGGAAGCGGCAATTGGTGCGGGCATATCGGGGAAATTGGTCAGTGAAGTCGGAGGGTGAAGTAAATTTAGTAAAATGCCCGGTCGGCTGGCAGGTCGGTTCCGTTCCAGGCTTTGACCGATGTCCATTCTGCACTCGGCCCGGCCCAAAATGGATGGGAAGCCGCTAAACCGAGGGGCAGCAGCGCCGTGGCGCAGAGGTATAAACTACCGGTACAAATATATGTTTCGGCCAGTTGGGGCTGGTGTCCGTTTAAGCCAATCCTGAGCCAGCCTTGGGGATCGTAGTTGGCCGGGCCGGTGGTCTTGCGCAAAACGGCGGTGAGGGCACTGCGCACTTGGGCCGGACTCAGGGCCGGGGGCAATAGTTGGCGCAGGGCCATGTTGGCCAAATGCTGGAATGCCCCCGCCCGGTACACGATGGAGCGCCCCAGCACCGGGAATGAGCCGTCGGGCGCGATCAGTCGCTCCTGCACCGCCGCAAAGCGAATGGCCCGTTGGATTATTTTATCGTAAGTGGCTCGGTAGTTGGAGTCTTTTTCAACTATGACCGCCAAAATATCAACCATAAAAGGCTGAATGACGTAGCTATTGTAGTAATCCCAGTGAAAATTTGGCCCATCGCCGTAGGCACCATCCCCCATGTACCATTGTTCGTGCTGTTTGAGGGCATAATCCAAGCGCATTTTGTCATACTCAAACCCGTAGCGCATGAAAAAAGCCTCGATCATGGCACTGAACAGCAGCCAGTTATTAAAATGGGGCTTGACCTGCCGGGTGGCAAGCAGTGCTTTTACCGTGTTGGTTTTGGTGGCGGTATCGGCGGTGGTCCACCAGCGGGGGCAGCGCAACAGGGCATGGGCCAAGAAGGCCGCGTCGACCAGTGGCTGGCTGCCCTCAGTAAAGTTGAGAAAATCCTTGGCCGCCGGGTCCACAGCATTGGCCAAGGCCCGGTTAGCCAAATCCAAATACTCTTTTTGCAGGGAGGCCTCCGCTTTGTCGGGAATATCGTCCAAATTTAGCCAAGGAGCTATGCCCGCCATTAATCGACCAAAAGCTTCCAAATGGCCGAACCTTCGCCGCTCCTCGGGCTGGTGGGCCTCAATCGGCATCTTGGTTTTGAGTTCGTTAGTCGCCAAATGGCTCAATACTGGCCGGGACAACTGATCCAATATGCTGAGCCAATAAGTCCGATCGCTGGGGGCTGGGGGCTGGCCGGAAGTGAGTTGTGGCCAACCCAACAGGCCGGAGGCACTCACTAACTTGGCAAAATATCGGCGTTTCATCTTATTTAGTGATGTTTCTGTGATTTACTTCGGCAAATATACAGAAATTTGACTGCCTTGATTCCCCTTGCGCACTTCCAAGCGGGCGGGAATGCGCTCGCGCAGCTCGCCCACGTGCGAGATGATGCCCACTAAGCGGTGCTGGGCTTCCAGTTCGGTGAGCGTGCCAATGGCCAGATCCAAGGTTTCATTGTCCAGCGTGCCAAATCCTTCGTCAATGAAGAGGGCTTCGACCCGAACTCCGCCCTGCCGTGACGAGGCTACATCCGCCAGCCCCAGGGCCAATGCCAAGGAAGTAAAGAAGGTTTCTCCACCCGACAAATTGTTTACTTCCCGCTTTTTGCCCGTGTAGGCATCAAAGACTTCCATCTCCAGCCCTTTTTTGCCGTTGCCGCTCACTAGCTCAACAATGCGCCCAATCTCGAAGCGCCCGCTGGACATGGCCGAGAGCCGTTGATTGGTGTGAACCAGTACTTCATCCAGCAGGGTGGAAATAACGTAAGTGGCCAAGGTCATTTTTTGCCTGTTCTCTCCGTTGGTCAGGCTGGCCAATTCGGCAAATGGGGCCTCCTCGGTGCGTAGTTGAGCCAATGTGGTGGCTAGGCCGGCCAGTTGGTCGGCTTGCCGCTGGGCTTCGGCCAAGGTAGTCTGTTTTTGCGCAACCTGCGCGATGTTCGCCCGGTTGGCTTCCACTGCTTGGTCATATTGGGCCTTGAACTGTGCCAAATCTGGTTTTAATTGCTCTCCAATCAACCGCTTGAGCCGGTTGTGTTCAGTATCAAGCCGGGTTGATTCATCGCGCCATTGCTGAATTTCGGCATCCAATTGCCGGCGTTCGTACTCGGGCAGAAAGGCTTGCTGAGCCGCCGCCACATCCTTGAAACCTTGAGCAATGGCCGCCGCCAAGTTGTTGGTCAGTAGTTCGCGTTGATTTTCTTGCACTTCCTGAAATTGATTCGCCAAGTTTTGGCAATCACTGGCCAGTTTGGCCGATTTGATTTCCAGGTCTTGGATCTCGTTGCCAGCTTGTTTGCGTTTGGTATTGGCCGCTTCGAGGAGCTCATTGCCTTTTTTGATGTTAGCTTGGGCCTTCGTCCGATCCTCGCACTTGGCGGGTAGTTTTTGCTGTTTTTTGGTCAAATTTTCCGCTTTTTCTGTCTTGGTCGCCTTGAGGCTGGCCAGATCAGTTTCCAGCTTGCCCAACTCCACTTTATTGTACTCAGACTGGTCTTTCAATTGTTGGTTGGCAGGGCGCAGCTGATCGAGTTCGGTTTGGGCTTGCTGAGCTGCCTGCACCTGTACTTCCAAGGTTTTGTACGCTTGGGCAAACTCGGCCAAGGGCTTTTGGGCGTATTCCCCGAGTTGATTTACCAGCGATTGATGGGCGGTTTCAGTTTCAGTACACGCAATTCTTATGTTGTTGTAGGCCAGATTGACGGAATCATAATTTTTATCCGCCCCGATCTTTTGCGCTTTGCTTTGCTGCAATGTCTCGTCGCTGATGAGGTTGGCCGCTGACGCTTTGCGGGGGTGGTGCGTTGACCCACACACGGGGCAGGGCAGGTCAGGTTCCAACTTGACGGACAGACTGGCCGCTTGCCCAACGATCCACATGTGTTCGGTTTCGTTGTAATTGGCCCCGGTTTGCTCGCGGTGTTGGTTGGCTATATTTAAGGCCGAAAACGCATTGGTTTGGTCTTGGCGGGCTTTGTCCACTGCCCGGGCCGAAATATCCCTCTTTTTTAGTTGGCCGCCGACTTCCTTCAGTTGGGGCAATTGCAACTCGAGCACCGCTAAATTTTGGGCCTTGGGTTCCAGTTCCCCAATCCGTTTTTGATTGGCCTCCAGCCGCTTTTCACCATCCAGTTGCTGGGCGAGTGTCGCTGTCCATTGTTTTTCCTTGCTGGTGAGCGTGGTTTCTATTCGCCGCAATTCTTCCACCAATTGTTCGATTTCGTCAAACTGCGGCAACGCATTTTGTAAGTCGTTCAGTCGATCAGTATAGGTCTTTATTTGTTCATCATGGGTCGGTTGGGAATTATTAAATTCTTGCTTTTTTTGGGCCAAAATCTGATTGGTTTCTTGTTCACCCACTTGAGCCTTTTTCAACTCCCCGCCCTTTTTTTCCAAACCTATTTGCTGCTGTTTTGCTTGCTCAAAATTGCTGTGCAGCAAAGCGGCTTGTTCGGCATATTTCAATTTGAGCAATTTGGTAAGTTGGGCGTTTTCTTGCTGCGAACGCGAGTGACGCTTGTGCTTGATTTGGTCGTGTTCCTCAAACTGGCCCGCCAAGGTTTGGGCCTGTTGGTGAGCTTGATTGACCCGCTGCTCAGCGTGTACCAAGTCCTCGCTATTAGATCTAAGCCCTTCAATTTCAACAGCTAATGATCCTATTTTTTCGGCCAAGGCAATCTCATCGGCCACCCCGAGGTTAGCCAGTTGGGCTTGGCGCTGATTTTCCAAGTCGGCCCTTCCCTTGGCTAGTTCATCGGCTTGCTTTTTCAATAATTTTGTTATCTGGTCATAAAAGGTAATGCCAAATAATTGGGTTAGAATTTCTTCTTTTTCCTTGGTTTTAGCCCGCAAAAACTCACTGAATTTCCCTTGGGGCAAAATGACAATCTGTTTGAATTGATCGGCATCGAAACCCAGTATTTTTCTTACTTTATTGGTAATCTCTGTCTCCTTGGTGATTGGGTTGCCGGTTTCGATAAAACCAAATGGGAAGACTTCGCAAAACGTTGATTTTTTATTGATTTCATCTCCATTTCGGTTCGGGGTAAAGCAGCGCTCTACTTTGTAGTACTGCTGTTTTGCTTTGAACACCAACTCTACTTTGGTCGGTTCATTTGCCGAGGCATACTGCGATCGCATGGCATTCTCATGCCGCCCCGAAGTAGTTTTGCCAAACAACGCCAGGCACATGGCATCAAAAATAGTGGTTTTGCCCGCCCCGGTCGGCCCGTGGATCAGGAACAGGCCGTATTCATTGAACGAATCAAAATCGATGGTTTGCGCTTGGTGAAATGCCCCAAAAGCTTCAATGGTGAGTCGGATCGGTTTCATGCAGTTTGGATCTTGGTGATGATTTGGTGGATAATTTCGCGCTTTGCCGGGTCCAGGGCTTTGCCCATTAGGTCTTCGTAAAACTGGGCGACCAACTCTTCTTCGCTCATCTGGCGCATCTTTTCGGCAGACATGGCCCGCGCGGTGCCCCGGTCGGCCAAATTGGCCCATTCCAATCCAATGGCATTGGGGTAGGAGCGCTGGATGAGTGCCATGGCATTGGCTTGGACTTCGGGGTTTTGGAGTTTCACGTGCAGATAGTCATCCGGTTTGGCAAACGCCTGCCCCTCGCTGAGCCTGAGGTTCCCCTCGATGATTTCGCCCGAGACTACCCACAAGTCCCGCTTGGGCACAAAGGGGATCTGGCGAGTGCTGGCCAAGCCATGTTCATCCAACTCAACCAAAGCAAAGGTCTTGCGGTGACTGGCTTCCGAAATGGAATATTTGAAGGGTGAGCCCGCATAACTGACACTGCCCGCGTTGAAGGCTTGAGGCTGGTGCAAATGGCCCAAGGCTGTATAGCTAAGCCCGGCAAAGGCATCGATCCCAACAAATTCGGCCCCGCCCACCAGCAGTTTTCGCTCCGAGTCGGAGGGTGTGCCCCCCTGCACAAAGGCGTGCGCCACTAGCACGATGCGATCGCCGGGTTGGCGCTGGGCCCGGAGATGGGCCACCACCCAGCGCAGCACGTCGTCATGGGTCTTGATTGCCTCGCGCTCGGCCTCCGGCAAGCAACCGCGGAGGGCGGCCCGCAACATTTCGGGTTCGGTGTAGGGAAACAAGTAGAAATAGGCTGGGCCGTGCTGGTCGGGCAGGACAATGGGCTGCATGGGAAAAGTGAAGTAGCCACTGATGTGAAACCCTTGTTTCTCAAACAATTGAGCCCCATAATGGATGCGCTCCGCATTGTCGTGGTTGCCCGCGATAGCCAGTAGGGGAATTTTGAGTTCCAGCACTAAATGGCTGACGGTGCGGTTGAACAAAGCAATCGCCTCGGCGGGTGGCACTGCCCGGTCATAAATATCGCCAGCCAACAGGATCACATCGGGCTGTTCAGCGGCCGCAACAGCCACCAGTTGCGCCAAGGCTTCGGCTTGGTCTTCCAGCAGGGGAAATTGGTTCAGGGACTTGCCCAAGTGCCAGTCGGCAGTGTGGAGAATTTTCATGCGCAGTTTGCCTATTTGGTTTATTTGGCCAACGATTCACCGGGCCAAAACTTGAAAGACAAAACTACGAATAAAATTAGCTTTCTGTTATAGCCCGGCGAATATTTCGCCAGTCCCGATCAAACGCTCAAATATTTCCTTGTAGCCTACGTGCTGAGCAAATTCCTCGTCGTGGTGGAGGTCGGTGCGGCGCAACCGCTTGAGGGCGGCCGCAAATTGGTTGTCGGTCACAAATTCGCCCCCAGAGCGGAGGGCCGTGCTAACGGCTGCCAATTGACTAACAATGATTTTAGAATCCAGCAAAAAACTTTCATTTTGTGGGCGATTTTTGAGCAGCACTTCTATTTTTTTGCCAAAAGCCAACAACATTACCTCGGTAGTAGTGTTTGACTTACCGAAAGCCGCTTTGCGGAGTTCGTCGTCAAGCAGATCGGTCGATTTGTGGAACTTAATGGACCAGTCGTTGGCCTCCAGGTGATCGGCCCGGGCCTTGGCTGTCCGGCCAAACCCAATGATTTCCCGGCTTTCAGGATAAGCGACCATGATTGTGGCTGGCTTGATCTTTTTCTCTTGCAACAGGCTGTTGATCGCTTGGTAAGATTTACGAACAATTTGCAGTTCTTCGTAAGTGGCCGTGCTGTCTTTTATTTTGGTTGTGTAGGTTTGGATCGCCCGGAGCTGGGTATCAATCACCACGGCATCCTGACGTGACACCCCGCCTTTGACCAATAGTTCAACGGGCAAAGGTTTTTCTTGGGCAAAGGTTGGGGCACAGAGCCCAATGAGCGCAATCAGCAAATATGTTTTCATGGGACAAGGGGTAAATGATCCTCTTGCCAGTTGTATTGCAAGCATTATACCGTTACGTACATGCCCATTGCCGCAAACTTGTCGATGCGCTGGTTAATTCGCTCGCGGGGTGTAAGTTTTGCCAATTCGGCATACGTATTCAAGATGGTTTGCTTTACGGTTTCGACCATTTGCGACTTGTCGGTGTGCGCGCCACCCAAGGGTTCGTCCACGATGCCATCGATCAGTTTGAAGGCCAGCATATCATTGGCCGTGAGGCGGAGTGCTTCGGCGGCCTGCTCTTTATAATTCCAACTGCGCCAAAGGATCGACGAGCAAGACTCGGGCGAAATGACGGAATACCACGTATTTTCCAACATAAACACCCGGTCGCCAATGGCAATGCCCAATGCACCGCCCGAAGCACCTTCACCAATGATGATGCAGATAACGGGCACTTTGAGCATAAACATCTCTTTCAGGTTACGGGCAATGGCTTCGGCTTGGCCCCGTTCCTCAGCCTCGATGCCCGGGAAAGCCCCAGGCGTGTCGATGAGGGCAACAATGGGCTTATTGAATTTCTCGGCTATTTTCATCAACCGGAGGGCTTTGCGGTAGCCCTCGGGATTGGCCATGCCAAAGTTGCGGTGTTGGCGTTCTTTGGTGTTGCGGCCTTTTTGTTGGCCAATGAACATAAAAGTTTGTCCTTCCACCGTCCCCAAGCCGCCCACCATGGCTTTGTCGTCACCAAAATTCCGATCGCCGTGCAACTCAATAAAATCGGTGGTGAGCTGGTAAATATAGTCCAAGGTATAAGGCCGATCGATGTGCCGCGAAAGCTGAACGCGCTGCCAGCGGGTCAGGTTCTGGTAGGTCTTGAACTTGAGTTGGTTGATTTGCGCCTCGATGGTCCGAATGGGTACGGACATATCCAACTGACTTTCCGCTGCCGTTTGTTTCATGTCCGCCAATTTGGCTTCCAAATCGGCAATCGGCTTTTCAAAATCCAATAACGTGGCCATCTTCAAATAGGTAAATAGATGCAAACCTAGGTAATACAGGGCCGAAATCAAAACCATTGGCCCAAAATGAAGTCCATTGGGGCAGATTCGTGGTTCAAAATACGGATCAGGTTTATCTCAGGGAGACAAAACCACCGTCGATGGGGTAGTTGGTCCCGGTGATAAATGCGGCCTCATCCGCGCACAGGTACAAGGCCAGCGCAGCGATTTCACTTGGCTGGCCCATGCGCCCCATCGGTTGGCTGCCCGATAGCTTCTGAAAAATTTCGGCTTCTTGGCCGGGGTAATTTTTGGCAATAAAACCATCAACAAAAGGGGTATGGACCCGCGCAGGGGAAATGCAATTGCAGCGGATGTTTTTGTCCACATAATCGCGGGCTACGGAGAGGGTCATGGCCAAAATGGCCCCTTTGCTCATTGAATAGGCAAAGCGGTCGGGGATGCCCACCATTGCCGCCACCGAGGCCATGTTGAGGATTACGCCAGCCTGCTGGATTGCCATGGTGGGCAGGGCGGCATACATGCAATTGTAGACTCCTTTTACATTTACTTCAAAAATGCGGTCAAAATCGGCTTCGGTCGTGCTGTCCAACCGGCCCACGTGCGCAATGCCCGCATTGTTGACCAATATATCGATTGAACCATATTGGCCGACAATGTTGGCAAAAACAGCTTGGACTTCCGTTTGGTTGGCCACATTGCAGGCGAAGGCGCTGGCTTGGCCACCCGCCGCCCGGATCTCGGCGGCTACTGCTTCCCCGGCCTCCAAGTTCACCTCGAGAATCACCGCATTGGCGTTGTGCTGGCCAAACAAGACGGCGATGGCTTTGCCGATTCCACTCCCACCGCCGGTTATGATCGCGGTTTTATTGGTCAAATTAAACATCATAAAAGGCAGGTTGCGAAAAGTTGGGGGATAGCTCGGATCTTTTTGTTGGTAAATGCTTGGCAAAAGTAGCGAATTGGGGCAACTTGCGATCTTTGCGAAGCAAAATTCAACTTTTAATGTCCTTTGAAAGACGCGATTTTTTATACCAAACGCTCCCTAAAACTTAATGGCCAACTGCTGGACTTGAAAACCCCAGTGGTAATGGGGATATTGAATGTCACCCCCGACTCATTTTTTGACGGGGGCAAACACAAAACGGTGGCTCGGGCCTTGGCCCAAGTGGAGAGGATGCTGGCCGAAGGAACCACTTTCATCGACGTGGGCGGACAATCGACCCGGCCGGGCGCAGTGGTCGTTCCCATGTCCGAGGAGTTGGGGCGCGTCTTGCCGATCATCAAAGCCATTGTCAAGCAATTCCCGCAAGCTTACATTTCCATCGACACCTTTCGGGCGGAAGTGGCCAAGCAAGCCGTAAGCGAAGGGGCCTGTTTGGTCAACGATATTTCGGGTGGGGAGCTCGATCCAGCCATGTTTGAAACGGTGGCGGCCCTCAAAACTGCCTACGTGCTCATGCACACGCGGGGCACGCCCCAAACCATGGCCGGCCTGACCAATTATGACGATCTCTTGCTGGATCTAATGGGCTATTTCCACGCCAAAATAGCTCTTTTGCACCAGTTGGGCTGCCATGACTTGGTCATAGATCCCGGTTTCGGTTTTGCCAAAACGCTGGAACAGAGCCATTTTCTCCTGCACCACTTGGCCCATTTCCAAATCTTGCACCAACCTTTAATGGCCGGGGTTTCGCGCAAATCCATGATTTACCGCAAAGTGGGCGGGACGGCCGAGTCGGCCCTCAACGGAACCACCGCCCTTAATGCGATCGCCATTCAGCAAAAAGCCGCCCTCTTGCGGGTGCACGACGTGCGGGAAGCGGTTGAGGTCATCAAGCTTCTGACCTGATTTAGTAGATTTTAGCCCGATTTATTACGCCCCGTTCTCGCGATCGCAAATGGTGCGGATTGGCCTTTGCGCGGTTTTTGCCGATGTTGTTGCATAACGCCCAAGGCCAGTTTGCCAGTGCACCAAACCTGCATAGTGGGCCCTTGCCATTGTCCATCATTGTATCGACAGATAACCTCAAACTAATATGAAAGTATTTTTTCGCCTATTCAGTCTCGTTTGGTTGGTCGTTTGGCCTTGGGTTGGCCCGAAAGCCCAATCGCCCAAAGAGGTGCAGCCCTATTCCTTCAAGCGCCTGAGCCAAGAACCCGTAAAAATCACCAAAAAGCCGGAAGCATCGGGCATCAGGGAGTCCAAGGACACCACTTTTACCATTTATGGCAACGCCAGTTTGCTCATGAGCCTTTATTTCGTGAATGGGGATCAATACAATGCCCTGTTCAACCCCAACCCGACGGGGATCTATCTCAACAAGCAACACTTTACTTTTTTCTGCGATATTGAGAAATCATTCCGGCAGAACTCCAGTATTTTCTTGGAAATTAATGAGTTTTCTTACCTCGGCCGAAATTACCTCAGCATGATGACCATGCGCGAAGATTGCGGGGGAAGGCAGTGCAATTACCGCTGTTACAACCTGTTTGATCTGACCAATCCCAAAGCGATTTTCCAAACTTCGTTTTCCAGTATTTTTCAGGGAATAGACAGTTATGGCGATTTTAACATGGATGGGCGCATGGATTTGGTGCGGGCGGTGCCCAAAGCGCCCGAGAATGTCCAGAAAGGACTTAAGATCGAGGGCAATACGTATGTGATCACAGCGCACACCATTCTGCCCGACCGGTTGCAGCAACTGCGCAATGATCAGGGCAGTGCCAATTACATTTTTGCCAAAGGTGATGCCGAGGCCCACGAGTTTACGCTCATCCAGCATGATTGGATGATTCCCCTCAAGGACAACACTGGCGCGATTGCCAAACCGGTATCCTATTTCCAACCCTATGCACCCTTTGATCCCAAAGATCAGTACCTGTATGACACCAAAGGCGTTCGGATCGAAAAGAGCCGCTGGTCGTTGGCGGTGAGGGACTTTACCGATCTAGAAGGAGCTCAAGCATTTATCGAGGAGCTGGCGGGCCGTAATTTCAACCATGTGTTCATCATGGCCGATCAATACAGCAAAGACATTTCGTTCATTGTGTTGGTGGGCAACTATGCCGCCAAAGAGCAAGCCAACGAAGACACCAAAAAACTGAAAACCTTGGGCTTTAGCGGCAAATTGCGCGACCTGCGCAGTTTGTATTAGTACCCCCCATTTGCGCCATTGACGCCAAGAAAGACACCGCCTTCATTTGCCCCACTTGCCAAGTCAGCGACTTTTGCACATGGGGCTTTTGGTTTCGTTAAACCAACAAAAATGCAAAATTATCCATCCAATCCGCTTCTAGCCAACAGATCGGGCCGGCGCTCGCGGGTGCGGGCCACAGCTTGCTGGAACCGCCACTCCTCAATGTTGGCTTCGTGGCCGGAAAGTAGAATTTCGGGGACGGCCCAACCCTCAAACTCCGCTGGGCGCGTGTACACGGGAGGGGCCAACAGGTCATCTTGGAAAGAATCGGTGAGGGCCGAAGTCTCATCGGAGAGCACTCCGGGCAGTAGCCGGATGATGGCATCGGTCACGGTGGCAGCGGGCAGCTCGCCACCTGACAGCACAAAATCGCCGATTGATATTTCGCGGGTAATGAATTGATCGCGCACCCGCTGGTCAACGCCCTTGTAATGCCCACAAAGAATGATCAAATTGCCCAGCAAGGAAAGTTGGTTGGCAGTTTTTTGTTCAAACCGTTCGCCGTCGGGGGTCATGTAAATCACCTCGTCATACTGGCGATCAGCGAACAAGCCGCGCAAACAGCGGGCGATCGGTTCGATCATCATCACCATGCCGGCCCCGCCCCCAAAAGCATAGTCATCCACTTGGCGCGACTTGGAGGTGGAGTATTCCCGCAGATCGTGGATCACAATCTCCACCAGCCCCTTGGTTTGGGCGCGGTGCAGGATGGACTGGTTGAAAAAACTGTCCAGCAATCGTGGCAGGCAAGTGATGATATCGATGCGCATTGCCAGTGAATTTAAGGCTGCAAATACACTTCCAGCAGGCCGCCGGGCAATTCGGTGTGGACGGTCTTGGTCTCGTGATCTATTTTTTTGATGATGTCGTCGTTGATGGGCACCATCACTTCGGTTCCTTTGTGGTCGACGGCCAGCAAGTCTTGGCCCGGCAGATTGTAGATGAGCGATACTTTGCCCAGATAGCCTTCGTCCAAGTCGTGGACTTCATAACCGATCAGATCATGGTAGTAGAATTGGCCTTCCACCAATTCGGGCAATTTTTCCAAGGGCAAAAACAGCTTGGTTCCTTTGAGCGGCTCGGCTTGATCGATGTGGTTAATGTCCTCAAATTTGACCACGATTTTATTGGCCATAAACTGCACCGATTTCACCACATAGGGCACTAGCTGGCCTTTGAGCTCCAGCAAAATGGCCCCGACATCTTGGTAGAGGCTTGGCTGATCCACGTCAAAAACCACTGCCAGTCGGCCGTCAAGTCCGTGCGGGCGGGTAATGTAGCCTAGTTCAAAACAATCGGCCTTGGTCATTTTGGCAAAATTAGGGATGAAAATAAAGCCAGTGGCGCAAACATTCCGATTGCACATTTGACAAAGGGAAGATTTGCGCCACTATACTCGGCAAAATTACGCTTGTTCTTGCTCTTCAGTAGTCGCCTCAGTGTTTTCCACAACTGGTGCTTCTTCAACTGGTGGTTGGAGTTTCTTGCGGATGGCTTCGGCTTTGGCTTCTTTTACCTTGGTCTCTAGGGCAAGGCGGGCCTTGGCATTGACAACCTTGGTGTCGGCCAAACCAGCAACTTTGGCTTCCAAACGGGTGGCCTTGCCGGCTTTCCATTCAGCCAAGCGGCTGTCAGCAGTTTCTTGGGTAATCGCTCCCTTGTTCACGCCCACTTGCAAGTGCTTGCGGAACAGGATCCCCTTGTCAGACAAAATTTTCTGGGTGGTGTCAGTGGGAAGGGCACCCTTCATCAACCAAGTGAAGGCATGTTCTTCATTAATGGCAACAGTTGCCGGATTGGTGTTGGGGTTATAGATCCCCAGTTTCTCGATGAAACGACCGTCACGCGGTGATTTCGAATTGGCTACGACGATGTCATAAATCGGAGCTTTTTTGCGCCCCCGGCGGGCGAGTCTAATTTTTACAGACATTCTGTGTACTTGTTGTAAGACCAAACGGAACACGTCCGTCGGAATTGGAGCGCAAAAGTAAGCATTGTCCATGAATTAGTCATGCCCCTTCTGCTGATTATTCTCTAATTTTGTTTCAAAGCCTCCATCAAGCCGCTTTTGTTCCGCTCTATGAACCTCGTTTTGATCAAATACAACGCCGGAAATACCCAATCCGTGATTTATGCCCTCAACCGTTTGGGCATTGAACCGGTGCTGAGCGATGATCCAGAAACTATTCGGGCGGCGGACAAGGTGATTTTTCCCGGAGTGGGCGAGGCCAGCACCGCCATGCACTACCTCCAGTCGCGAGGGCTGGACAAAGTAATCGTCAGCCTCGCCCAGCCCACGCTTGGGATTTGCATCGGCTTGCAGGTCATGTGCCGCCATTCGGAAGAAAATAACACCCACGGTATGGGTATTTTTGACGTGGCCATCAAACGGTTTGTGCCTTCGGCGGCCCAGCAAGGGGTACTGAAAGTGCCCCAGATCGGTTGGAACTCCCTCAAAGCACTGCAAACGCCCTTGTTTGATGGCCTGACCGATGGCGAGAGCTACGTTTATTTTGTCCATAGTTTTGCCGCTGACCTGAGCCCCTACACCATCGCGGCAACCGACTACACCCAAACTTTTAGTGCCGCTCTGCATAAAGACAATTTTTATGCAGTACAGTTCCACCCCGAAAAAAGCGGCAAAGTGGGCAGCCAGATTTTGGCTAATTTTATTCAAAAAATCAACTAGTCCGGCCATTGGGACTATTGAAGTTTGTATTTGTTGAAAATCAACAAATTACCGGTTTACACCGCCCTTCGGATTGAGAAATAGCGGCCTCACTGGTCGTAAATGTCCTTGATCTATGGAAGAACAAGTAGAAAATAAATTGGCGAAGGTTATTGATTGGCCAAAAGTACGATTTTCAACCTATTGATTACCAGCGCCCAAAACCCCATTGGATCAAACCCACCATGAACAAACAACTAGCACACTTTTTTGCGGTTGCGCAAAAACCTGAACGCCTGATCATTGGCCTGATGAGCGGCACCTCGGTCGACGGCCTGGACGTGGCACTTTGCCGTTTTCGGGGCAATGGAATGGATGCCCGCCCCGAACTTCTGGCGTTTTGTACCGTTCCTTATGATCCCGATTTCAAGGCCGAGATCAAATCAGTATTTGCCAAACGCGAGGCTGACCTCGAAAAAGTAACCCTGCTCCATCCTTGGATTGCCCTCAAACACGCCGAGATCGTCCTTGATTGCTTGCAAAAATGGCAGTATTCACCAAGTGACATTGATTTGATCGCCAGTCATGGGCAAACGATTTACCACGCGCCCGAACGGCTGCACCACCAAGCCAAATTTGGCAACGCCACTTTGCAAATTGGCGACGGCGATCATTTGGCCGTTGCAACGGGCATCATCACGCTGAGCGATTTCCGCCAAAAACACATTGCGGCCGGGGGCGAAGGTGCGCCGTTGGCCGCCTATGGCGATTTTCTCATCTTTTCCCAAACCGGCGAAAACCGGATCATGCTCAACATGGGAGGGATTGCAAACTTTACCCATTTGCCGGGCAGCCTAAACGCCGACGAAGTATTTTCCACCGATGTGGGCCCGGGCAACACGCTCATGGATGCGTATATCCAAACCCATTTTCCCGGCCGGTTTTTTGATGAAAACGCCCAAGTGGCTGCTTCGGGGCAGGTCGTGGAGCCACTGCTTCACGCGCTCAAAGATGACCCGTTTTTTGCGGCTGACTTCCCCAAAACTACTGGCCCCGAGCTGTTTAGTTTACGATACCTGCACGCCGCCCAAACCAAGTCCAACACGTTGACGCTCCCAGTGGCCGATGTAATGGCCACGCTCAACCGGTTTTCGGCCGACACGATCGCCGAAGCGGTACAACGGGCTTTTCAAGACCGCCATGACTTCGTGATCTACATGAGTGGCGGTGGAATGCACAATCCGCTGCTGGTGAACCACTTGAAGGCCCAGCTTCCCAGTTGTCAGTTCCGGGACACCAGTGCGCTGACCATCCACCCCGATGCCAAAGAAGCCGTACTATTTGCCGTGCTGGCCAACGAGTGCGTGAGTGGCGGATCGGTCAACTACGGGACCGGACGCAACGGCATCCCGAATGTATCAATGGGCAAAGTAAGTTTTCCGGGTTGATTTAAGCTCGTTCGGCGGTTACTTCGTCGAGCAACGCCGCAATTTTGCCCGTCAAGAGCTGGTTGGTGTACTGATAAATCTGGTCAGTGGTTTGGCTGGGGATTATGCCCTCCGACTGGTAACTGCGGAAATACGTCAGGAGCCGGGCCTTGATGCCCTCCAAATCTGAGTGGGCCACCGCGTCACCGGCGCCCGTTTGTCGCAAAATATTGTCCACATCGCTGCCGGGTGGGCCAAGGCAGATGACCGGGCGGCGCGCTGCCAAATATTCAAACAATTTGCCGGGAATCCGGCCCTTGGCATTGTCGGCCTTGTTGAGCAGCAGCAGGAGCACTTGGGAATTGCACCCCGCCCTCAGGGCATCGGCCCGCTTCACTTGCTTGGCAATGCGCACCATAGACTCCACTCGAAAATGAACGATGGAATTTCTGACACTCTGGTCGATCTGACCGATTAATTGAAGGCAAAACAATTCTTTGAAACCGGGCACTTGGCTGGCCAGTTCGGCCATGGCAACAAAGAGTTGTTCGGGATTGCGGTCGTCGCCGATCAGGCCAGGGTGGGTGAGGGTAAATTTCCAGTCAGGGGCAAAATTGAGGCCCCGGAAATCATCTTCATCAAATCCCCATGGAATGACCGAGATCTTTTTGCCGCCAATGCTGGCCAGATCGCGTCGCCAAGTCTCACTCACTATCACCGTGCGATCAGCAGTGCGCAGGGCTTCCTGCTCTAACCGGTGGTGTTTCTGATCGGCCCACGGGGTGAGGATGAGCCGCTGATAATAGTCCACTTGGGTCCACGGATCTTGAAAATCGGCTACCCAAGGCAAGCCGGTAGCTTGTTTCACCCGGCAAGCAATCATGGTGTTGGTGTGGGGCGGCCCGTCCGAAAAAATGGCATCCACCGGATTTTCTTTGAGCCACTGGACCAAGAAACGGACCGATGGTTTGATCCACAGGGCACGGGCATCGGGAATGAAAAAATTACTGCGGATAAATACCGATATTTTGTGTTTCAGGGAGCCCGCATCGGTGGCCGCCACCAAATCGTTGTTCACGTTGGCTGCCGGAGCTTTGCCGGTGAACAATTTGTAAAACGAATAAGGCTCGATAATGGGCTGCCTGAGCACCGTCATCCCGGCGGGGATGTCTTTAAAATTGCCTTCCTCATGGCCAGGATAATGGGCATCTTTGGCGGTATAGACAATCGGCTCCCAGCCAAATTGCCGCAAATACTTAGCAATTTTGAGGCAGCGCAACACGCCAATCCCGCCGCTGGGAGGCCAATAATAGGAAATGATGAGGACTTTTTTGGGCATGTTCGGTAATTTTCTTGGGGTTATAAGTCCGGGCCAACAAAAATCCCGACCAGCCAAGTGCTGATCAACAAAAAATGGCCCATTCCACCCACGCTGGGGCAGTGCTTAATACGGCCGGATTTTTTCTTGATAATCTTTGATGGCTTGGGCCACGATCCGGTGAGCGATGTCCACATCCTCAAAATCTTCGACAATCACCGATTTTTTCTCCAACTTTTTATAATCTTCGAAAAAGCTTTTGAGCTCTTGGATCGTGTGGGGAGGCAATTCTTTGATGCTGCTCAAGTGGCTAAAACTCACGTCATTGGCCGCTACGGCAATGATTTTGTCGTCGGCCGCTCCGTTGTCCAGCATCCGCATCACCCCGATCACTTTGGCTTCCACCACGCAGAGTGGCTGCAAATCGATGAGCGACATGACCAAAATGTCCAACGGATCGCCATCATCACAATACGTGCGGGGGATAAAACCATAATTGGTGGGGTAATAGACCGACGAGTAGAGCACCCGATCCAAGCGCAAGAGGCCCGAATCTTTGTCGAGTTCATATTTGGCCCGCGATCCTTTGGGGATCTCAATGATGGATTGCACCACTTCGGGATAGCGTTTGCCAATGCTGACATTGTGCCAAGGATTCATCATGGTATTGGATAAGTGAAATGGTGAAAACAAGCTTAAATCTTGTAATTGCCAAAGGTACTACAAATCGGCACAGACTTTCGCTGGGGATCGGTTAACAAAATATACTTGTTCATCAATTGATGGTGAACAAGGGGGCAGCCCCACGGCTGGGCCAACACTGTTCAGATCTGTTGGTAATTTTTATACTCAAATGGGCGGATCCCGGTGAGTTTTTCCCAGCGATAAAGCAGCCAGTCCCGGGGCCGCATTTTTTGTTGGCCTTCGGCAAAATCGAGCTTCCAGTCGGCGGCAGCCACCCGCTGCTGCATCGTCGCGGGGTGCGTGCCCACAAAGCGCCCTACTGAATCGATGGCGGAGTAGTCATATAAATCTTCGGCACTCACATTTTTTTTCACCCATTCGTCGGAGTGCCAGAGTTTATGAAACGTTTTTTGCTTTTCTTGTTGGTAATAGGGGTCTTTTACCCATCCGTAATGGTAAATTTGGGCATCAATCAATTTAACCTTGAGCTTTTGGTCGTTGCGACGGAAGCCCTGGGCATCGCGGTAAGAGCGGATTTGTGGGTCATTGCGAACGATCCGGATTTCGTGGCGGTACCACCGGCGCGAGTCGCCCACGTAGGCGTAGCTGCCATAAAAGTGGGTGTAGGGAAACAGCAGCCCCTCCACTTGGGGCTGATCGCGGTACTGATCGGCGGCCTGACGGATGCCCGCCAAGTATTTTTCGTGGACCACCTCGTCAGCTTGGAGGTAAAAACCCCAGTCGGCAGTGGGGGCAACGGCGGCAAACGCTTTGTCGGTCTCGATGGCCAGTACGCGGCCGCCCTCGCGCAGGCGATCGTCCCACTGGGAATGGAGGATGCGGATCTTGGGCGAACCGATGGATTGGATCAACCCAAGCGTATCGTCCTCCGAATCGCCCAAACAAACCACAAACTCATCGCAAATGGGCAGAATGGACGTGATCGACTCAACCACGGGATAGTCGTACTTGAGCGCGTTCCTCACGATGGTGAATCCGCTGATTTTGGCCTGGGTCATGGGCAAATTTCCAAACTTTTGGGCGATTATCCCAAAAAGTAAGGCGTTTTTTGGTTGGTCGGTCATTGTCCGTCCCGATTTTGCCCGATCTACAAATCAGGACCAGAGTGAGGCCGGAAAGTTGTGGCTGCCATTATTGGGGTGCTTGTGTCAGAACAAAACCCAAAGTGGCCGGGCGATCGGAAACCGAGCAAATTTTGAAAACCAAGGCTTTAAGTCGGTTCAACCGGCCCAAACATTTTAATCTTGGCAATAAACTGGGCGTAGTATTTTCCGCTTTGCCTTTCCCAGCTTGCCCGCCAACCAACCGCTAAAGCAAAAACTAGGCTTTGGGGACTTCGGGGTTACCACCTAACCACGCGCTGGCTTTTTCGCTGGCATCAAAGAACTGGGTTTCCGAGGCATCCAAAGCGGCCGGTTCGGCAAAGGTTAGTTCGATCGATAGCATTAAAAAAAATCGTCAGGAAGAACAAAAGCAATTTTTCTCACCCCGGGCACGTATCGCGGCACGATGGCCCCATCGTGCCAACTTTGCATCGCTAGATCCAACACCGAATGACCCAGCCGCGAATCCACCATAAAACTATTTGGATGGTATTCTTCCACCAGCTCAGCCCATTTTTCCAAATATGACCTCAAATCCGCCTCCCGAAAATCGTATTGGTTGGGCCATTTGACTGCCATTGTTTTGGGGTTATTGCCAACATAAACCTAGCCAGTACTGGTCTTCCAAATAGGTGTGCCGTTCATGGGGTAGCAAAGAAAATGGCTTTCGCTTTAGAGATAACTCGGTACACTCATCTGCCCAACCCTAAAGATGCCCCTTTGACAAATATAGTGCACAAGTGTCGAAGCCGCGGGCTGCAACCGGCTCAGCGTTCAAAAATCTCATTACTGTAAAAGCTCTTGAAAATCAGCAGATTACGGGCTTACTTTTCGTAGGTGATTTCAATTGGGAACTGCTCGTTGATAATGCCGATGGAGCGGCAGGCTGACCGGGACAATTTGACCATCACCTTCTTCTCGGAGTCAAGGTCGGGGAGCTTGCCAATTACCTTGGCAAAAACCACTGCTCCAGAACTGGGATTGTACACCCGCAACACCGAACCAATGGGGGCTTTGCGGTGCAGGGCCACCATCATGGGCACGTTCACCCGCGAGATCATTTCTCCCATGCCCTTTTCGCGCACGAAGATGCCGGAGCCTTTGGGGGCTTCCGAAACAAGGTTGGGACTATTGGCCGCCTCGGAGAGCGCCAGTTTTTGGTTAACCTGTAACAAGTTGCTTTTCAACTGGTTCCAGCTCATCAAATCTCCCAGTTTCAGCCCGTAGCGCACCGCAATTTTAGACAGGGTTTCGCCTTCTTGCACAGTATGCTGCCCGCTGGCCGGGATGGCCATGACTGTCAGGCTGGCGGGCAAAAAATTGGGGGAAGTTGCCGCCAGTTTGGTGAACGGGGCGGCACTTAAGACTGGGGCGGCTTTTTTTTGATCAATGACCCAGATCGCCTGCCCCTCTCGAATGTTATCGGCATTTTTGAGCTTGTTCAACCGCAGCAGATCAGCGGTCCGCATCCCGAACTTGGCCGCAATGCCGCTCATGGTTTCGCCATACTTGATCTTGTACGATTGTTTGTGTTTGTCCTCGTCATCATTCAGACTGGGCCGGCTGCCAATAATGACTTGTCGGAACTTCGTTTTGGCCCATCCGTTGGCCAGCACAAAATTTGGTTGACCAATCAGCAAAGCTAAAATAAGATAAAGCGAGAATAGGATAGTACGTTTCATAGTCCGTCATCAATGTAATTGCTAAATTAAATTCTTTTCTAAGTAATTGCAAATAAATCTTTTAAACTTTTCATCTTCAATTAATACTCTAAGGAAATCAGGCAATTGGCCTGCTGCCCAAACGCGTGTTTTTAACCCCGCCTTTTTAGCTCTCCGTGCCACGCGGCCATGCACCAATCCGAACTTTTGGCGTAACTTACGGTTAGAGAACAAAATACCATTGTGTTCTATGTCATTGATCGAGCAATCATTTGCGGTGCAATACCACTACCGCACCTATTTTACCGAAGGGCTGTTTCAACCCCAAAATCCTTTACTGAGCGACGTGCTGGCCGCCATTCCCAGTCAAAACGGCCCTCGCAAGTGCCTGTTTGTGCTCGATAGCGGGGTGGCTGAGGCGCACCCTTCGCTCAGTGGCGATATTGCCCACTACACGGCCCACTTTGCCGAGGTGATCGACCAGCGCGGCGACGCACTGCTGGTGCCCGGGGGCGAGGCGTGCAAAAACGACACCGCCCAGCTCAACCGGGTATTGACTGCCATCCACGAACGCGGCATTTGCCGCCATTCGTACGTGATCGCCATTGGGGGCGGGGCGGTACTGGACATGGTGGGGTTTGCGGCCGCCATTGCCCACCGGGGGGTGCGCCTGATCCGCGTACCCACGACCGTGCTGGCCCAAAACGACTCAGGCGTGGGGGTCAAAACCAGTTTCAATTTTTTTGGCAAGAAAAACTTCTTGGGCACTTTTCAGCCGCCAGTGGCGGTGTTGAACGATTGGCAGTTCCTCACCACCCTGAGCGACCGCGATTGGCGGTCGGGCATTGCCGAAGCCATCAAAGTGGCCTTGATCCAGGACAAAGCATTTTTTGACCAAATAGTGCACGACTGCGGCCAACTCAATGCCCGTGACCTGCCCACGATGAACCGCCAAATTTATCGCTGTGCCCAACTGCACATTCAGCACATCGCCAATCGGGATCCGTTTGAATCTGGTTCCTCGCGCCCCCTGGATTTTGGCCATTGGGCGGCCCACAAGCTGGAGCAACTGACCCACCACCAGCTCCGGCACGGCGAGGCAGTGGCCATCGGGATAGCCCTTGATGTCACCTATTCGTGGCTGGCCGGCCGGATTGCCGAGGCCGAATGGCGGCAGGTAATCGACCTGATCAGCGGCTTGGGCTTTGAGCTGTTTGTACCCGAGCTGGCCCAGCAGTTGGCCCAGCCCGACCATCCCGATTGTGTGCTCAGTGGCCTGCAAGAGTTCCGCGAGCACCTCGGTGGCCAACTGACCATCATGTTGCTGGATAAACTGGGGCAAGGGGTGGAAGTTCACGAAATGGATTTGGCCCTTTTGCGCCGCGCCATCGCTATCTTGCAAACCGAGCAAGCTGCCCTGCGCCAGTCCAGCCTCCTGATCGAGGCCTGAGCCGGTTCTATGCAAGCCAATTGACCAGCCAACCCTTACACAATCGCGAATAAACGAAAACCACTAAACGGCTGATTGCTCTCACCTATGCGCGTTTTAAAGTTGACCTTGGCCCAACAACTGGCCATTTTCTGTGTGGGATTGCTCTTGGTAAGCGTTGTCTTGGGGCGGCAGCGGCCCACATTGCCCAAGCAGGAAGCGGTCACGGCCCTGGATTCGGCCTTGATCCGGCTGGTTCCCGATAGCCTGATCACCGCTATCGGGCCGAAAACCTTGGCCTTTGGCAAATCGCGGCGGTTGCGGCGCAAGCAGCGGATCTACGACGAGGGCGGCCGATCGGCGTACCGGGTGCTGCTTACTGGCGACTCAATGGGCGACGGCCTTTACCTTGCTTGGCGCAAGGATCGGAAAAAAGGGCGTTTCGATCTCCGTTACGCCCCTTGGTATGGCTCTTCGTCCGAAGACTGGGGAACCACCACCCATTTGGAAGCCCTGATTGCCGACTACAAACCCTCATTGGTTGTTTTCTCCCTCGGATCCAACGATTTATTGAACCATAAAGTAAAGCAGAGCGGTAAATACATCCGGGAAATTGTGCGGCAATTGGGCAAAACGCCCTACGTGTGGGTTGGCCCACCCAATTGGCAAACTGACACGGGGATCAACGACTTGATCGTCAAGTATGTGGGCAAGAAATATTTTTTCATTTCCAAGGATCTCACTTTGGCCCGCCAGCCCGACGGCATCCATGTCAGTTTTGCGGGATCGGAAATTTGGGCCGACACGATCAACCACTGGATCGATCGCAACCCGTATTATTCATTCTCATTGACCGGCCGCCGCGTGGCCAAAGGATATGGCGCGGCCAGTGCGCGGTAGTGGATCTGGGAACAATATGACCACCTGCCCTACCCTTCCACCTCGTTGCGAAAGGGCTTGGCAAACGGGGGCTCGATCTGGTGCCAAATGTAGGGAGCATAGTTTTTGCCATCCAACATGGCAAACAACACCCGGTGGTGCGGCAGGGCCAGAAAGTAGGCCGCCGTGGCTTTGCGATCGCCCAAATCGCGGAAATGGGCCCG
Source organism: Cytophagales bacterium (assembly GCA_038209965.1). GTDB lineage: Bacteria > Bacteroidota > Bacteroidia > Cytophagales > Thermoflexibacteraceae > JALONO01. The sequence continues at coordinate 24,511 of JBBQXF010000067.1, forward strand.
GCACTCGGTCTCGATGGCAGCATATTGGGCCAGCAAATCGGCGCGGGTGGCCCTGACCCAATTATAGAACTCATCGGGCACGCGGTCGAGCAGTGCTTCAAAATTGTGGCCAAAACGCAAGGTTTCCCAAACGGTTTTGGACGATACTTGGGTCAGGAGCCGATGCAAGCGCAGGTATTCCTCAAATTTGATCTTCACCCGGAAATCATTGGCAAACTTGACCACAAAACCTTCGCGGTTGTCTTCGGCCAAGGATTTAAGGGTTTGGTAGTCACTCACCCCATCGTAGCGTTTGGCCAGCGGAAAGCCGATTTCGGGCAGGGGCTGGTCGGCCCCGGTGGCAATGTCGACCACGGCCAACAGCACCAGATCTTCGCGGGCGCCATAGTCCACCACTATCCGGTTGGTGGGGTAAATGATCTCAAACAAATAGGTATGCGCTGGGTTCAAGTGGGCCAACACGTGGGCATAGCGGGCGTGCAGACAGCGGGTGGCCCACAGCGCTTGTTCGGAGGCGAACGATCCCCGGCTGGCCATTTGGGGCTGGCCGTCCAGCCAGTAGAGGATGCCCAGTGAACCGTCGAGCTTCTCAAAAACCTCAAAATCACCGATGGGCAGATCGCCGGGCTGGTGTTCTACCAAATTGAAAAACTTGACGAACGGCCGGGCCACCACTTCCCCTCGCCCATCGAGGATCAAGCCCCGGCAAGCCAAAGTGACGGGGTTCCACGCCCGCTGGAACTGGGCCAGTTGGGTATAGTTGTAGATGAACAGATCGGCCTCTGGGTGTTTTTGCACCATGATGAGTTTATCGGCCAATTGTTGCTGTAGTTCTGTGGGGGAAAATAACATCGTGTCTAAAAAAGTCCTTTTCGTTTCTTCTTGGTGGTTTTTTTGGCTGGAACCGGCTTTTTCTGACTGCTTTTCTTCTGTTGCTCAAACTCCGCTTTTTCCTTTCGCAATTGTTCCTCAATTTCTTGGCGCCGCTGGATCTTGCGCTCCTTGCGAACTTGATCTTGGCCAGGATCCGCATAGTTGAGGGGAACATACACCGCCACTTTTACCCGGAACACATTGTCCTTGTTGCCCGTTCCCAGTTGGCCAATATTGTCCAAATAAGCGGTGCGGGGGTTGAGCCAGTTGGCCTCCAAGCCCACGCCGAAATCGTTGGGGAAAAAATAGACCGCGCCAAAACCAGTGGGAAGTACCAAAGCCGTGTTGGGCAGCGTCTCGTCCAAGGCCCGCGTTTGGGGAGCAGTGGCCAAGTCGTTGCCCCGGTCATCGCGGACGGTGAACCGGACAAAACCGAAGCCCTGGCTTACATATACTTGGTAGTTGGCCGTCTTTAAAATGTTGAAATGCAGGTTAAAACTTGCATTGGCAAATTGGGTGGTAAAAAAACGGTTGGGCAATCCATCGGGCGAACTGAAGCCAAGAGAATTGCCCGTGATCCGGCCCACGTTAAAATCGAGAACCGGGTTCACCCAGCGGTTTTTGGACCATTGAATGGAGAAGTTGAACAAGGCGGACCATTTCTGGTAATTGCCCAGTTCGCCTTTGTGGGCGGCCGGGCCAGTGCCGCCCATCAAGTAGAGGTTGACCAAGCGCCGATCGGCCGCGGGCGATTGGGCCAAAGCACCACAACTGAGGAGCAGGCAGCAAAAGATGGGTAACAATTTCATAACGTTGACGGGAGATGGGTTACAGAACCACGCGTTTCCTTCAAAAAGTGCCAGAATCGAGCCAATATTGCGATTGGTTGAACACGCCCAGGGCCCGCCCCCGGAGTTTGTGGCCAATCAGTGGTGTATTTCGCGATTTTGAACGAAAATCTTTCGCCGATACCACCCATTCTAGGTCGGGGTGAAACAGGGTGAGGTTGGCCATTTCCCCGGGCCGGATCTGGGGCTGCGGCAAGCGCAGGATCTGGCGCGGGCGGCTGGTGAGGGTGGCCAGCAAGGCATCCAGTGACAATTCACCGAAAGTATTGGCCACCGCAAAAGAGGTTTCCAAGTTGATCATCCCAAACTCGGCCAGATCAAATTCCAGTTTTTTGCCCTCTTCATCTTGGGGCTGGTGGGCCGATACCACCACATCGATGGTGCCGTCGGCTAGGCCCGTCCGCAGCGCAGCCCGGTCGGCCATTGTGCGCAAGGGCGGCTTGGTTTTGAGGTAGGTGTCAAAATCGGCCAGATCCTCGTCCGTAAAGGCCAAATGGTAAGAAGCCACGTCGCAGGTCACGTCCAGCCCTTTGGCTTTGGCCTCGCGCACTAGGGCCAGCGAAGCCGCCGCCGAGATGCCCGCTACGTGCAGCCGCCCACCCGTGTACTCGAGCAGTTGCAAGTCCCGGCGCAGGCCCATCGCCTCGGCCAGGGCGGGCATTCCGGGCAGGCCCAATAGCGTGCTGGCGATGCCCTCGTGCATGGTTCCGTGCTGGGTGAGCGATTTTTCATCGGGCAAATTGATGAGCAAACCGCCAAACTGTTTCAGGTAATAAAATAGCTTGAGGATCAGACTTGTCTTAAAAATAGGCAGGTAACCATCGGAAAATGCCACTGCCCCGGCATGGTGCAGGTCCATTAGTTCGCTCATCTCCTCCCCGGCCAAATCGGCGGAAGCTGCCCCAATCACGTGGAGGGCCACCGGCGAATGAGCGGATCTGGCCCGCACGTAGGCCAACGCTTCT
>JBBQXF010000068.1:0-26897 GCA_038209965.1 Cytophagales bacterium
GACATCATCGTACTGGCTACGTTGGTGGGCTTTTGGTTCCTCAGCATGCTCCTGATCCACACGAAATTACCCTTGGGCCAACGATTGGTACCAAGGTCTGAGCGGCTATTTCTTTTTCCCGGTGCTGGATTTAATCCGGGTGTCGAATGCTTCGTTCATGTTCATGGCATTCATCTATGCGTTCTGTTTGGTGATCAAAAACCTCGTTTGGCAAATGTTGTTTATTGCGGCTTTTGTGGTGGTTTCGTTGGTTTCCGAACCGATTGTTCTTTTTCTGGGGGTGTTTTTGGGCTCGGTCATCCATACCTATTTTTTCACCGGGACCTTTATCCTTTCGGGTGCGCTCAAAAACCGGAGCATCCCGGGCTTAGTGTCGGTCGGGGTGTTCGTGCTTTGCGGCTTCTCCTTTTTCTTGGTTCAATTTTTCCCCCAACAATTTAGCGACAGCAGTCCCTACTGGCAGACGGCCATGCACAAATCAGGATCTTTGCGCTTGGTGGTGGAGCAATTGTTGGGGCTGCTCTACCCGGGCCAAGTGACCGACCAACTGGTGGCGACTTCCAATGCGGGGGTTTCGGTGCTGAGTTTCCTCTCTTTCATGTACACGTACCATTACCTGAACTGGTTCTCCAAAACTACGGTGATCAAATGGTACAAGATCGACCGGCGGGCCACGGTGGCAGTGGTGGCGATGGTATCCTTTTCGCTGATCTTTTATTTCACCAACCGCATCCTCTATTATTATTTGATCGCCTTGTATTCCACCGTCCACTCGGTGATGGAGTTCCCGCTCAACTACCGTTCCTTCGTGGCCATCGGCCAAGACTGGCCCAAGTTTTTTGCCAAACGCAGCCCCGTTGAGTTGCAGTGAGCAGTTATTGGGATTGGCAACGTAAATTGCACCTAACAACCCGTCATTTACTCGCTCGGGCATTTACACCATGAACACACCATTAAAAAAGGCGCTATTGGCCGGACTCATTTTTTGCTTCACCTGTTTGGGTGGTTGCCAAACCAAACTTGGGAACAACGATCAGCCACAAGCCAACAGCCCAGAGTACCTGCACCGCTCGGTCAAAAAGCTGACCGATGTCATTATTCACGACATTTTCTCGCCCCCGGTGGCCGCCCGGATCTACGCCTACACGAGCGTGGCCGCGTATGAAGCCCTGGTGCCGGCTTATCCCAATCGCCGATCACTCATCAACCAACTCAACGGCTTAACCGCGGTTGCTGTGCCGGACGGCGACAAGACTTACCATTTTCCACTGGCCAGCGCCTGTGCCTATCTGACGGTGGCCAAAAAGCTCATCTTTTCCGAGGATCGGCTCGTTTCCTTTGAAACCGAACTGTACAAAGAATTTGAGAAGTCGGGCCTGTCCAGTGAGGTGGTCCAAAATTCCTTGGCCTATGGCCAAAAGGTGGCCCAGCACGTCATCGATTGGTCGGCCAAGGACAATTACAAACAGTCGCGGAGCTTTCCCAAATATACCTTGACCAACGAAAAGAGCAAATGGCAGCCCACGCCACCGGGCTACATGGAAGCGATAGAACCCAATTGGAGCAAAATCCGCTCATTTGTGTTGGATTCGGCCTCGGTGTTTGCCCCACCTCCCCCCGCCGCTTACAGTGTCTCGCCCCAAAGCGAGTTCTACAAATTGGCCCAGGAAGTTTATAAGGCCGGATCCAAATTGACCAAGGAGCACGAAGAGATCGCCCGTTTTTGGGATTGTAACCCTTTCGCGGTCAACTTGCAAGGGCACGTGATGTTCGCCACCAAGAAGATAACACCGGGAGGGCACTGGATGGGCATCGCCTGCATTGCCAGCAAGCAAAGTAGGGCCGACTTAATGCGCGCCACAGAGGCTTATCTCTATACTTCACTGGCCATTTTTGACGGTTTCATCAGTTGCTGGGACGAGAAGTACCGCAGCCAGTTGGTGCGCCCCGAATCGTACATCAACGAGGTGATCGATCCCCAATGGGTGCCTTTTTTGCAGACCCCGCCCTTTCCCGAATACACAAGTGGGCACAGTGTAATCTCGGCCGCAGCGGCCACGGTGCTCGCCGAGCTTTATGGCGACCAACTGGCCTACCAAGACACCACCGAAGTTCGTTTTGGGTTGCCCCCCCGCAATTTTAGCTCCTTTGAGCAGGCAGCTAACGAAGCCTCGATCAGTCGCTTGTATGGCGGAATCCACTATATGCCCGCCATTATGGAGGGGCAGGTGCAAGGTCGAAAAGTGGGTGAATTGGTCAAGGCACGTGTCCAAACCCGTCGGCCAAGTCCGGCTGTTGTTCAATAAGCATTTGCATTTGCTCAAAGAGGGGCAACCGCCCAAAAGTCGGACAGGTGGCTGTCCCGGGCGCCACTCATGGCCGCCAACGCAAAGCCCCAAAGATTTTTGAATCCTTGGGGCTTTGTCTTTATTTACACCTTGACCTTTGCTACTTTGCGCTCAGTTCAATGTAGGGAATGATCATTTCCTCGAGCGAAATGCCACCGTGCTGAAAAGTATCTTTGTAATACTTCACATAATGGTTGTAATTGTTGGGGTAGGCAAAGAAGTAGTCCTCGGTGGTAAACACATAGGACGTGGAAACGTTGAACCTGGGCAAGTGCAGCGCCTCCGGCCTGCGGGACACGAAGACGTTTTTCTTGTCATAATCCAAATTCTTGCCCTGCTTGTACCGCAGGTTGGTATTGGTGTTGCGGTCGCCCACGATCCGGTAGGGCCGTCGGGTGCGGATCGTGCCGTGATCGGTCGTGATCACCAGTTTGCATTTCTTGTCGGCAATCTTTTTGAGCAAATCCAACAGGGGCGAGTGCAAAAACCACGATTTGGTGAGCGAACGATAGGCCGCTTCGTCCGGGGCCAGCTCGCGGATCATCTCCGTGTCGGTGCGGGCGTGCGAGAGCATATCGACAAAATTGAACACCACTACATTCAACTGGTTGTGCAACAGGTTGTTGAAATTGTCCACCACTGCTTTGCCCTGGGCCATGTGGATCACCTTGTGGTAGGACATTTTGACGTTTGGCAAGCGATTTTTGATCAACTGGGCCTGCAAAAATTCTTTTTCAAAGTTGTTTTTGGAGCCTTCTTCCTCATCCTCATTCCAAAACCCGGGGTGGATCTTGTCAAGATCGGCCGGTAATACGCCAGCAAAGATCGAGTTGCGGGCATAAACGGTAGTGGTGGGCAGGATGGAATAATAGGTCATCTCGTGGTCCACGTTGAAATATTCGGTCAACAGGGGCTCGAGAATTTTCCACTGATCATAGCGCAGGTTATCGATCAAAATAAAGAAAGTGGGATCTTCGGTGAGCAAGGGCAGCACCTTTTTGCGGATCAGTTGGTGCGACATGAGCGGCTTCTCCCCGTTCGGATCGTTGAGCCAGCCCTCGTAATTTTTGATGATGAACTTGGCAAAATTGGCGTTGGCCTCATCCTTCTGCATCTGCAACACCTCCGACATTCCCTTGCCCTCGGTGTTTTCGATCTCCAACTCCCAATAAACGAGTTTTTTATATACATCGGCCCATTCGTTAAAATCCATGTCCTCGTTGAAGGCCATCATGATGTTGCGGAAATCCTGCTGGTAGCTTTGGGTGGTGCGCTCGGTGATGATCCGTTTTTGGTCCAATATCTTTTTGATCGAGAGCAGGATCTGGTTGGGGTTCACCGGTTTGATCAAATAGTCGGCTATTTTTGCGCCAATGGCCTCTTCCATGATCGATTCCTCCTCACTTTTGGTGATCATCACTACGGGCACGTGTGGTCTGGCGTTTTTCATTTGGGCCAGCACTTCCAGCCCGCTCATGCCGGGCATATTTTCGTCCAGAAAAACCAAGTCATAAATGGCATCGCCAAATTTGTCCAGCGCATCGGCCCCGCTGTTCACGGGGGTAATGTCATAGCCTTTTTTGGACAAGAACATGATATGGGGCTTGAGCAGATCAATTTCATCATCTGCCCACAAAATATTATATCGTTGCATAAGGTGGATTTTACCGTTTAGGGTTAACTAACGCAGCAAACCGGAAAACGTGTTGGATTGGGGTTAAATTTAAGAAACTTTTGGATTTTTAAGCTTTATTTCTCTTGCCATCCCCCACCCAGTGCTTTATAAACATTCACATTGGTAATTAACTGCTGATGCTGGATAATGACCAAATCCAAGCTCGATTTGAGCAAGTTCTGCTGAGCGAGCAACACCTCCAGATAAGTGGCCCGCCCTGTTTTGAAAAGCTCGATCGCCGTGCCGATCCCCTCGGTCAGGATACTCACCTCTTGGCCCTTGAAATTGCGCATCAAGGCCAAGTTGTTGAGGTAAGTCACTTGGTTGCACACTTCGGTAAAAGCGTTGAGCACTACTTTTTGGTATTGGTAGCTGGCTTCGGCCTGGTTTGCCCTTGCCACCCGGAAGTGGGCCTTGAGCGCGCTCCGGTTCACCAACGGCCCGGCCAGACTGCCCAGCAGGGAATAGGCCACCGACTGGGGGGTATTGAGCAGCAGCCCGGGGGAAAACGCCTGAAACCCGGCCGAACCCAACACGGCCAGCGAGGGGTAAAAAGCTGTCCGCACTGCCCGGAGATCGGCTTTGGTGGCCACTAAGTTGAACTCGGCCTGGCGGATATCGGGGCGGTTTTGGAGCAGCTCGATGGGGGAACCAATCTGGGCCCCTACTTGGCTTCCCCGCAAAAAGGCGGACTTGTTGCGACGCAATGGCTGGGGAAACCGGCCCAAAAGGAAATTGAGCCGGTTTTCAGCCTCGATGATCTGCTGCAAGATGCCCCTTTGCAAGGTCCTAGTATTGAGCAGCTGGGCCTCGAACTGCTGGACGGCCAGTGCATTGGCCACCGCGGCCTCTTTTTGCACCTGCACTATTACGAGTGCATTTTCTTGAACGGCAATGTTCTGCCCAATAATGTCCAGCTCGATGTCGAGGGCCAACAGTTGGTAATAGGAAACGGCCACTTCGGCAATCAAGTTGGTCATGACCAAGTGCTTGCCCTCTTGAGAGACCAAGAAGCGCGCTTGGGCCGCTTTTTTCCGGTTGCGGAGTTTGCCCCAGATATCGGCTTCCCAGGTCGTTTGGAGCCCAACAAAGAAGTCGGGTAAGTGAGCGGGCACCACCCGGCCGGGCAAAATATCGGTGGAAGCATTGCCCGCCCCGTCCATGGTGTAAAGCCCAAAACGGCGCAGGGCAGCCGAAGTGCCGCCTTGCACCGTGGGCAGCATGGCCCCCCTGCTGAACAATACTTCGGCCCCGGCCCGCTCAATAGTTTGCAGGGCCATTTGGACGTCGGGGTTGTTCTTGAGGGCAGTGTCCACCAAAGCCACCAATATTGAATCGGCAAAGAACAGCCGCCAATTGCCAGTGCCCGAATTGATCGGGTCGGATTGGCCGGCAAAGGAGCCGGGCAGGGACTGGGGGCGCACATCCATCGGCAGGCGGGGAACGGCACAACTGGCACAGAGCAGAGTGGCCCACACTGCGTGGGCAATCAATTGGGAGATGCTGTTTTTCATCAATCGGCTGGTTGGGAGATGGTCGGTAGTGGATCGGTTTGGATGGTTTGAATGGTTTCGGTTTTATGCCTTCCATGGGCAAATATGACGTATAGCCCGGGCACGATGATCAGCCCAAAAATAGTCCCGAAGAGCATCCCGCCCAGCGCGGCAGCACCGATGGTTCGGTTGCCAATGGCCCCCGCCCCGGCCGCAAATACGAGCGGGATCAAACCGGCAATAAAGGCAAAGGAAGTCATCAGGATGGGGCGCAAGCGTTCTTTGGCCCCTTCCAGCGCAGCTTGGAAGGGCGAAATGCCCGATTGTTGCCTGAGTAGGGCAAATTCGACGATCAGGATGGCATTTTTGCCCAATAGACCAATAAGCATGATGATGGCTACTTGGGCATAAATGTTGTTTTCCAGCCCCAGGGCAAACAAGAACAAGAAAGACCCAAAAACACCGGTGGGTAGGGACAGGATGACCGCAAAGGGCAGTCGAAAACTCTCATACTGGGCCGCCAGCACCAAATAGACCAGTACCAAACAGATCAAGAAAACATAAATGGCTCCGTTGCCGGCATTGGCCTGGTCTCGCGAGGAGCCAGCCCAATCGTAGCCAAAGTCTTTGGGCAATTTTGCGCTGGCCACTTCCTTAATGGCGGCAATGGCCTGGCCACTGCTAAAGCCGGAGGCGGGTTCACCATTGATCATTGCCGAAGGGTACATGTTGTAGCGGGTCACTTGCTCGGGGCCATAGACTGGCTGAACAGTCAAGAAAGCAGATACCTGCACCATTTCTCCCGCATCATTTTTAACATATAAACTGAGAATGTCCTCGGGCTTGGCTCGGTACTCGGGCATGGCTTGCACCATCACTTTGTACAATTGGCCAAACCGGATAAAATTGGTAGCGTATTCGCTGCCCAAGTAGGTTTGCAGCGTGTTGAGCACATCGCTCACCACTACGTTTTTTTGGGCGGCCTTGGCATTATCTATACTGACCAAAAACTGGGGAAAACTGGCATCAAAAGTGGTGAAAGCATTGGCAATTTCAGGGCGGGCGTTGAGCTCCTGCACAAAACTGAGCGCGGTTTCCTCCAGGATTTTTAGATCGCCCTTGCCCGATTTATCGAGCAGGCGGAGTTCAAAGCCGCTGGAGTTGCCGTACCCCGGCACCGGGGGTGGAGTGAAATACTCAATCTTGGCATCCTTGATATAGCTGGTTTTTAGCCTGAGCAGTTCTATGATTTCTTTATCAGACTCGGTTCGGTCTTGCCAAGCCTTTAGGCTGATCAAGTTCATGCCGAAGTTTGCCCCCGTCCCGTCGGAGAGCACGTTGAACCCGGCCAGTGCCGATACTGATTGAACCGCGCCCATTTGGCCGGCCACCTGCTGAATGGCATCCACCACCTGCTCGGTCCGCTCTAGGGTGGCCCCCGCCGGAGTGGTAATACTGGCATAAAAGGCCCCTTGATCTTCATTGGGGATAAAGCCAGTGGGGAGTACGCGGCCCAGTAGGCCTGTCCCGGCGCAGAAAAGTGCCAAGATGGCAAACGTTACCAGTCTCCGGCTGGCAATCAGCCCCAGCAGCCGCTGATACTTACTGGCCAATCCATCATACCACCGGTTGAATCTGTTAAAGAAACGGCCCAGTAGATTGATTTTTGAAGGGGATGGATGGGATGCTTTTAAAAACAACCCACACAAGGCCGGGGTTAGGGTCAGGGCACTCACGCCCGACAAGACAATGGCCGTGGCCATGGTAACCGAAAATTGCTTGTAGAAAATGCCCGTCGGCCCAGACATGAACGCGGTGGGCACAAACACTGCTGACATCACCAAGGTAATGGCCACAATGGCCCCGCTGATTTCTTTCATGGCCTCTTCAGTGGCGGCCTTGGCTTCCAGGCCGGTTTGTGCCATTTTGGTGTGCACTGCCTCCACTACGACGATGGCATTGTCCACCACGATCCCGATGGCCAATACAAGGGCAAAAAGGGTGATCAGGTTGAGCGAAAAATCCATCAACTGCATCACAAGGAAAGTCCCGATCAACGATACCGGCACTGCCAGCGCAGGGATGATCGTTGACCGGACATCTTGCAAAAAAAGAAAAACCACCAACGCCACCAGTACAAAGGCTTCGATCAAGGTTTTCAGCACTTCTTGGATGGAGGCATCCAAAAACGACGATACGTCATAGCTGATCGTATAGTCCATGCCCGGGGGAAAAGCGGCCTTCAGCTCGGTCATCCGCTGTTTGATGTTTTTGATGACCTCGCTGGCATTGCTCCCCGGTCTTTGTTTGAGTATAATGGCCGCCGATGGCTGGCCGTTCTCTTTGGAGAGCACGTCATAGTCTTGGGAGCCAAATTCCACCTCGGCAATGTCCCGGAGCCGGATCAGGGCCCCGTCGTCACTTCGCCGGATGACCACGTTCTTGTATTGCTCCTCAGTGTTGAATTTGCCCGTATATCTGAGCACATACTGGAGCGATTGCGCCCGGCGGCCCGAGCTCTCCCCAATTTTGCCCGGGGCTGCTTCAACGTTCTGCGTCTGCAAACTGGTGATCACATCTTCGGTGGAAATCCGGTAGTTGGCCATTTTGGTGGGGTTCAGCCACACCCGCATGGAATATTCCCGGGAGCCCATGATGTCGGCAAACCCTACGCCCTCGATCCGCTTGAGCTCCGCCAGCAGGTTGATGTCTGTGTAATTGTATAGAAACTTCTCATCTATGGTAGAGTCACTGCTCAAGATATTGAGATAGAGCAGCATACTGTTTTGGACCTTCTCAACGATCACCCCCGCTTTAATGGCTTCTTGGGGCAACTCGTCCAGTACCGAGGCCACCCGGTTCTGTACGTTCACGGCCGCCAATTCGGGGTCGGTTCCGGCCTTGAAGATTACTTGGATCACACTGCCCCCATCATTGCCCGACACAGATGACATGTAGGCCATGCCCGGAACCCCGTTGATGGCCCGCTCCAACGGGGTGACCACCGCCTTCACGCAGGTTTCTGCATTGGCCCCGGTATATTTGGTCGTTACGTTCACTTCGGGGGGTGCGATGTCGGGAAACTGGGCCACTGGCAACTGCACCAGGGCCAAAGCTCCCAAAAAGGTAATAATGGCCGATATCACGATGGACAAAACGGGCCGCTGGATAAAATTCATGGCTGTTGATTTATACCAAATACAAACTTATTTTACAATAGAGGGGCAGGGTAATTCCACTCCCGAGATTTACCAGTTGAAAGGGCGGCCCCCAAATTAATTGACGGCCAATTGGTTCATGATGCTGCGCATGGGCCTCATTTCTGGGAGGATTTTATCTCCTTCCTTGAGCCGTTGGATGCCCTCATACACAATCCGATCGGACTCGGACAAGCCCGACTGCACTACGTACAGGTGCGGAAAGCGGTACCGGATGGTTATCTTGCGCGTTTTGATCGTGTTGTCCTTGTCCAGTAAAAACAGGTAGGTGTTGCCCTGAATCTCAAAAGTGGCTTTCTGGGGGATAATCAGGGCGTTTTCCAAATTCCCCGCCAATTGGATTTTGCCACTGGCCCCGTGCTTGAGCAGTCGCTCGGGGTTTTCAAACCGCGCCCGAAAGGCCAAGTTGCCCGTATTCCGGTCAATTTCGCTTTCCATCGTCTCGATCTTGCCCTGATAGGGAAACGCGTGCCCATCGGCCAGGATCAAATTGACCTGTTTGAGGTGGTTTTCCTTTTTGTCCTTCAAAATGCGCAAGTATTCTTTTTCCGAAACATTAAAATAAACAAACACAGACTCGTTGTTGGAAATGGTGGTGAGCAGCGTGCCCTCATCCACCAAACTGCCCATTTTGAGCGGTTGTCGGTTGATAATGCCACTGAAGGGAGCCCTGATTTCGGTAAAAGCCAGGTTGAGCTGCGCACTGGACACCGCCGACCGCATTTCCTCGATCTTGGCCAGGGCGGCCGCTTGCTTTGCCTCGGCCATTTCCAGCTCTGACTTGGACACTATGCCCTTCTCGACCAATATCTGGGTGTTTCTGGCGCCCACCTCGATCATTTTAGCTTCGGCAATAGCACTTTTCAGTTGAGCATCCGCCCGGAGCAGTTCTTGCTTAAAAATTTGGTTGCTGATCGAAAACATCAGTGTGCCCGCTTGGACTGTCCCTCCCTCGTCGACGTGGATTTTTTCAATGAAACCCTTGATCCGGGCCCGGATTTCCACATTTTGAATGGCCTGAATATCCGCCACGTATTCTTGTAAAACGGTGGTGTCGACCATAATGGGCGAAGTGATGGGAAATTTTTCCTCATTGGCGATTGGGGCGGTTTGCGATGAACACGCGGACAATAGCCCGAACAGATGAAGGCTCAAGAGGATGGTTATATTTTTCATTTGGCAATACGATAAATGACAATGATCGCCCGGTTTAGGAGGGCACATTGGAAATAAAAAATTTGATTTTTAATGAGGGTTGCCGGAGTGCGCTCTTGCTGAGTATTGAAATCTTTGGTCACTTGATCACCAAATGCTTGGCTTTATTAATCGCAGTTTTGCAAATTAAAAACGTTTGCAAATGGATTGCCGAACACTTCGCCTACTGGTTACAGGCGCGAAAGAACCTTACCGGAAAAGTGGGGCCAACTTGGCCCACGCACACAACACTTGGCTAGGCTTGCCCAAACTTGGGAGGGGGAAGGGAGATACTGGCGCACCGGCTCAGCAGATTGGCCAACGTGGCCCGGGAGGGTGGGCTGGGCACCACGTGAAATGGCGACACCAGAGAGAAAATGGGCAATTCCTGACAGTAAAAAACCGCCTCGCTCAGCTCCATGCCGCCCAACACTTCGGTGTCATCCTCATCGTGCTCACTGATGGCATTATCGATGAGCAGGATTTGCTCGAGCACTATTTCAACCAGACACTCCATCTCATTGTAAGTCAGATCTTCGGGAGTAGCGTCAGTACGGGCATCGGGCGCATCAATCCCCACGTTGAGCACGTGCAATGCAATCACGAGCCAGAATAGGCGAAGCAGCGTACGTTCTCTCAAAAACTGTATCACCCACAAACTTATTGCTTCTTTTCATTATCGCCAAAGTTCCCTAACTTTGATCCACCAATTACTTTTTTATCTAAACATTGGTTTCTCCATGACAAAATCACCCATTTTTTGGCCCGAACCGCGATGGGGTTGGCCTTGGGCACACCAATCTTGTGCAGCGCGGTAACGAGCCAGAAAAAACCGTGGGAAGATATGTCTCTGCAATGACAACTCAGGATAAAGAGGGGCGTTTTACCTGTCAAGCTACATTCTGTTAACCATAAAATTAATAACCAACGCCTTGGGCTTTCCGTTGGATTAATTGAAAAATAATCCAAAGCGATGAAAACATTGCTCCCCAAGCTCAAACAGTTGAACCGGCTTCATCACTTAATATTGAAAAAATCAACTGGTACCCCTAAGCAACTCGCCATCAAGCTGGGGGTAGCAGAATGTACAGTTTATGCCTACGTCAATATTTTCAGGGAAGATTTCTGCGCCCCGATTGACTGCTGAAAGGTGTTGAGGGTTTCTTATCTCATCGGGGAGATGTTCGCTTGAAGACCACTTCACAAATCGTGATAGGGTATCCGGAGTCTCCAACTGATACCGTACTCACGACCCATAAAATCTTATGGGAAGCCAAAGCTGAATACTCGGGTGCTGGGTTGCGGTTGAATGGCAGGTTTACCGCAAGTGAATTTCGGATATTTGCTGAAAGTGATTCTTCGGTGGCCAAATTTCAAGTGGCAAAGGTCATCAGCCTGCCAAAAAACATCAATATGAAACGTGTGGTAGTTCGTTTTCGTGGCGATGCAGGTTCAGAGGAGAAGGTTCGTAATCAAGTCACTACATTCATTGCCAACGTTTTCCCTAATCCCGTTGGTGATGAACTAAAAATACAATCTATCAAACCAGCACCGAAGAATTTACAGATTTCAATATTACCAGAAAATTCGGCAAAAGTGACTGTTGTGGTTCCTAAAGGCAGCACCGAAAACAATATTCCTACTCGCCACATACTTAAAGGGATATTGATGTTGGAATTTGATAATGGCTTGTTCATCAATCGGCGAAGATTGATCAAAAATTGATTTGGGAACGAGCAAAAAACAAGTGGGTCAACTTTGTTTGTAACTACTTGACTATAAAAAATATTGCAGCTCAAAATTAACAGGTTGTTTCTAATCTATTCCTTAAACAAATCCTCTACCCATGAAAACTTCATTCTGATTTTTACCGCTATTTTTGTTTGTAGCTCCCTTGGTATTCGCCCAGCGAGTTGGTCTTTCAGTAGTGGGCACCACCAGTTTTCCGGGCCAGGTGGCCAGTTCCGAAGTGGTGGGCCTTACCCAAGATTTACGGGGCATCGGCCCCAAAGTGGGTTTGTCGGTCATGTTGGAGACTGACCTATCGCCCAGCCTCCGGCTGCGGACGGAGGTGGGCTATTTTACGCTCGGCTACTATTTTGGCCAGTCGATAGGCAACAACGGCTGGCAGCAGCAGTATGTCTTTGGCAATGTCCAAACCAGCTTGGTGCTCGATGCTACCGCGTGGCGACTGTCTCCCCGCGCTCATTTGGGCACGCACGCGGGCCTTGGCTACAATTGGCAGCAAGCCAATCAAGTAAGGAGTAGTTCGGGCGGGGCAGCCAATCACTACCCAAACCAACTTGGCCGTTTCAGTCCTGCCCCTAGTGGCGAGCCAGTGGCGGTAAGAGTGCGAATGGACGGGGGGCTAGCGTTTAACCGGGCCCAAAACCTAACCGCTATTTTGGGCACCAGCTATAATTATGAGTGGGAAAGCGGCCTCCGCTTTTCGCTCTCGGCCACTTATCAGCAAGCCTTGGGTGCTTCACCACGCACCGATGTCGATCTGCAAGTGACTTATGCCCGATTGGGCACCAATGACCAAACCACTTACAACTTGGCACAGACACTGGCCCCCAATCCACTTCCTCAACATAGCAGCCTCGGTGTCTTTTCCCTTGAGGCGAACATCAACCGGTTTTTGCGCGTGGCAGGACAAATCAGCAAAACCTCGGTGGGAGCAACTCCCGTCAAGTTTTTTTTGGGCCAAGTGTCCCGTTCCCCAATCCAATCCCGCCTTCCGATTTTTTGCCATTGCCCAAATTGCAGTTTTTTTCACTCCTGCCAAAGCACTACCTTCGGCCTATTATTCTATTCACTTTGCACCCACCAATCGTATATGCAAAAAAACTTTTATTTGTCTGTCCCGTCCCGGTTGCTGACTTTGCTGAGCCTAGGCTTGCTGGCCTGCGGGCCAACCCAGCAATCGGGCCAAACTGAGGCCAAACTGGTGGCCGATGCCGACAACGGCGGGATCGAGCTCGCCGAGGGCTTTAGTGCCTTGGTCGTGGCTGACTCACTGGGCGAGGCCCGCCACTTGATTGCCAATGCCAACGGTGACCTTTATGTGATGCTGCGCCAGCCCAACAAAGCCGGCAAGAGCATTGTGGCCCTGCGCGACACCAACGGGGACGGCAAGGCCGACCAGATCGAAAGCTTTGGCGATTACAGCGGCACCGGCATCGACCTGCACCAAGGCTATCTCTATTTTTCGTCGGATACCGCCGTGTGGCGCTACCAAATGACGGAGGGCCAACTCGTGCCCAGCGGATCGCCGGAACTGATGGTGACTTTCCCCCGGCAGGACGGCCATGAGTCCAAGCCCTTCACCTTTGATGGCCAGGGCAACATGTACGTGACCGTGGGCGCACCGTCGAATGCTTGCCAAAAGGAGGATCGGGTGGTCGGTTCACCGGCGATGGATCCCTGCCCGATTTTGGAACAGCACGGCGGTGTGTGGCGCTTCTCGGCCACCCAACCGGGCCAAGTGCACGGCAAGGACGGCAACCGCTATGCCACCGGCATCCGCAATGCAGTGGCCCTGCGCTGGGGCGCTGCGGCCGGCCAGCTCTATGCCGTCCAGCACGGGCGCGATCAGCTCCACACGCTTTACCCCGAGAAATTCACGGTCGAACAAAATGCCGAGCTTCCCTCCGAGGAATTTATGTTGCTCAAGGATCAATCGGACTTTGGCTGGCCCTACTGCTACAACGACCATTTGCAGGGCAAAAAAGTGACCTCGCCCGAATATGGCGGCGATGGCAAAAAAACCGATCGCTGCGAGGGCAAGGACAAGCCCATTGTCGCCTTCCCCGGCCACTGGGCCCCCAACGATCTGATTTTTTATCAGGGATCCATGTTCCCGGAAAAATACAAAAATGGAGCGTTCATTGCTTTCCACGGCTCTTGGAACCGGGCGCCGCTGCGCCAAGGTGGCTACAAGGTGATGTTTGTGCCCATGCAGGGTGAACTGCCCTCGGGTGAACCAACCGTATTTGCCGATAAATTCATCGGAATGGACACGTTGTCCAGCCCCGGCGACGCACGTTACCGGCCGATGGGCCTGGCCACTGCCCCGGATGGCTCGCTGTTTATCGCTGATTCGCGCAAGGGCCGCATCTGGCGGGTGATCTATGCCGATAACAAGAAGGTGGCGGTCAAATAGTTGCCCCGCATTGGCGGTCAACCAAGGGATTAATCTCTCAGCAAAAATAAAAGGCCAGCATTTTTGAAATGCTGGCCTTTTGGTCAAACTAACCGACGACTGCTTACTTGTTCCCTTCGGCTGGGGCCGGGGTAGTTTTGGCCTGATCAGCTTGGTATTTATCGTTCAAACCCTTCAAAATATCTTGGGTGACATCCAATTTGTCATTGGCCAACAAAATACCCCCACCTTTGGAATAGCCAAACACGAACTGGTACTTTTTGTTCTTGTTGTACTCCTTCAGGTAATCGACCAAGGTGTCATAAAAGCGGTTGGTAATGATTTTCTCTTCTTCCATCAAACCGGCGGTCACGTTGTCGCGGTAGGCCACCAGTTCCTGCTCCTGCTGGCCAAGGGCCTGCTGCTCGCGCTGGGCTTCGTTGGGGGTCATAGTGCCACCTTGGTAGCGGCGCTGGAAACTTTCGGCCGCCTGCCGGAATGTGCCTTGGCGCGACATCAGTTGTTTTTCGGCTTTTTCGCGCTTCTGGGCCAACACGGCTTGGGCATCTTCCAAATACTTGTAATTGGTCAAAATCGAATCCGTATTGACAAAGACAATGTTTTCCCCGGCTGGTACATTGACCGAGGTTCTGGTTTGAGCGGCCTCGCCCTTGCCCGAGAAATGGAGGTAGTACAACACGGCCACAGCCACGGCCAATACGATATTCAATACTAACGATATTTGATTCACGGGATAAGAGTTTAAAATTCAACCATGTAGCATTTTTTGCTGCGCAAAGTTATAAGAAGTTTTAGATTTAGAAAGCCCCAACGGCCAAAACGGCTATTTGCCCAGCTCCGTGGCCCGGCGGAGTGCCGCCGAAAGGCCCTCGCCAATGCTAGTGGCCAAGTGGTGGCCAGCAAAGGTTTGGAGCGCGGCCTCGGTGGTGCCGCCCTTGGAAGCCACCCGGGCAATCCACTCCCCGCAACTCAAATGGTGCATGCCCTGCAAATGGATGGCCCCCATAAAAGTCTGCTCCACCAGCACTTCGGCCTGCGCTTTGGTGAACCCCATGCCCATGGCCGACTGGATCATGGCATCCATGAAGTAGTACACATAGGCGGGCCCGCTGCCCGAAATGGCGGTGACAGCATCCAGCTTGGATTCATCGTCGAAGTAAAGCGACTTGCCCGTCGTGTTGAGCAAGTTTTGGATCGCAAAAGTTTCTTCCTTGGTCACGGCTTGGGCCGAAGTAAAACCGGTCATTCCCATCCCGATCTGGGCGGGCAGGTTGGGCATGGCCCGCACTATTTTTTGGGTGGGCAATGCCTCGGCGATGCTGCGCATGGTCACCCCGGCCATGATGGACAGCACAGTTTGCCGGGGCAACAAGTAGGGAG
Organism: Cytophagales bacterium; assembly: GCA_038209965.1. Lineage (GTDB taxonomy): Bacteria > Bacteroidota > Bacteroidia > Cytophagales > Thermoflexibacteraceae > JALONO01. The sequence continues at coordinate 15,474 of JBBQXF010000068.1, forward strand.
CGATCTGGGCCATGAGCGCGGCGGAGTCCTGTGGCTTGATGGCCAAAATGATCACCTCCACTTCGCGCAGGTAGTCGCCCGGTTCGCAAAACACTTGGCGAAACCCCAGCGACTTGAACAGATCCACTTTGTCGGCATAATGCTCCAAAATATACAAATCATCTTTCAGGACGGCATGGTTGGCAATAAAAGCATCGGCATACGTTTTGCCCATGTTGCCCCCACCAATGATCAGGATTTTCATAATAATGTTTGTTTGCCAGCCCACTGGGGCTTTATTGGGGCAAATATAGGCAAAAGCCAACCCGGGACTTGTCATTGGACGAAGAATACGATGGCCGACATTTTTAATGGCCAATCACTGGTCGAAAAAAATCCCGTTGAAAAATTAGGAAATAAGTTTTCCCGTCCTTTATTTTGCGTCAATACCGTTGTCCTACCTATTAAGTAGGTAATTGGTTTATAAAGAAAGGGGGAGAGAATAGGCTCGGCGAACCCTTAGCAACCTACGGCGCATAACGCAAGGTGCTACTTCCTATCCCCGGCTGGGTTGCTGGGGAAATATAAATTGATTACCTCCATGAAACACCCATTTTATTCTTTGGCCATGCCCCCGGCGGCCCATTTTTCCAAGTTTGCTTTTTGCAGGCCCCGTCCCTTGCCCAACGGCCCGAGCTGTTGTTGTGGTTGTTCGGCCTAGGTTTGAAGGGGCCAAGCCAGCGGTCAAGTCAATCTCAAGTTTTTTCACCAAGCGCATTGCATTGCCCAAAAATAAATCCGTCGTTTTTTTCTATCATTCCTAAACACCACAAAAAATGTCCAAAACGTTAAAATTTGAAACCCTCCAACTCCACGCGGGTCAAGAAGTGGATCCCACCACCCGTTCCCGGGCGGTGCCCATTTACCAAACCACTTCCTATGTGTTCAAGGATTCGGATCACGGGGCCAACCTGTTTGCCCTGCGGGAGTTTGGCAATATCTACACCCGGATCATGAACCCGACCACCGATGTGTTTGAAAAGCGGATTGCGGCACTCGAGGGCGGCGTGGCAGCGTTGGCGGTTGGTTCGGGGCAAGCGGCCCAGTTCATCGCCCTCAACAACTTTTTGCAGGCCGGGGACAGCTTGGTGAGCAGCCCATTCCTCTACGGGGGGACTTACAACCAATTCAAAGTAGCCTTCAAACGGTTGGGGATCACCGTCAAATTTGCGGCCAGTGACCGGGCCGAGGACTTGGCCGCCCAAATCGACGAGCACACCAAGGCCATTTATGTCGAAACGATCGGCAACGGCGCATTTTCGGTGCCCAATTTTGCGGAAGTGTCGGCCTTGGCCAAAAAACATGACATCCCCTTGGTGGTGGACAATACCTTTGGCGCGGGAGGGTACCTGTTCCGCCCCATCGAGCACGGGGCCAACATAGTCGTGGAATCGGCCACCAAATGGATTGGGGGGCACGGCACCAGCATCGGCGGGGTCATTGTCGATGGCGGCAACTATAACTGGGGCAATGGCAAGTTTCCCCAATTCTCCGAACCTTCGGAGGGCTATCATGGTCTTAATTTTTGGCAAGTATTTGGCACTCCGGGGCCATTTGGCAACATTGCCTTCATCATCCGGGCGCGGGTGGAGGGCCTCCGCGATTTTGGCCCGGCGCTGAGCCCATTCAATTCGTTCCTGCTCACCCAAGGCTTGGAAACCCTCTCGCTCCGGGTAGAGCGCACGGTGGAGAATGCCCTGCGCGTGGCCCGTTGGCTGGAAGCCCACCCAGCCGTGGAAAGTGTCAATTATCCTGGCTTGGAAAGCAGTGCGTACCACGCGCTGGCCAAGCAATACCTGACCAAAGGTTTTGGCGGAGTGCTGAGCTTCAACCTGAAAGGGGATCGGGAACTGGCCGCCAAGTTTGTCAACAGCTTGCAGTTGATCAGCCACTTGGCCAACGTGGGCGATGCCAAGACCCTCATTATCCACCCCGCTTCAACAACGCACCAACAAATGGGCGATGAAGAGCAGTTGGCGGCTGGCGTAACCCCTACCCTACTCCGCTTGTCGGTTGGAATTGAGCACATTGACGATATTATTGATGATTTGGCCCATGGTTTTGCGACCATTGCCTAAACTGTGCCAAACCGGGCGAAGAATGATCAGAAATGGTGTCTTCGCCCGGTTGTTTTCACTGTATACGCAACATTATTTGGACTTTTACAGAACAGGGGGCAACCAATTGAAAATCAAGTTGCTAAATCTCTAAAATCATTTTTAGATTGGCCTAGATCAGCCTTTGCAATCTTGTTTTGCGGCCAACTTTACCACAGTTCCCAAATAATCAAGCCACGCAGCCACGAAAATTTCCAGAATTATTTTTAATTTTGGTCTATTTTATTTTCAACACCAATCCACTTCCCGCAGTTGAAACCTTCACTCACTCAAATTTATCATTATCACGATTATTTTTACCTTGAAAGCGGCGAAGATTTAGCCGGGCTCGAGATAGCATACACTACCCTGGGCCAGCTCAATGCCGACAAGAGCAATGTCGTATGGATCTGCCACGCGCTGACTGCCAACGCCGATGCCGGCGACTGGTGGAAAGGGCTGGTCGGCCCGGGCTATTTGTTTGATCCTGACAAATACTTTGTCGTGTGCGCCAACATCCTCGGCTCGTGCTATGGCACCAGCGGCCCGCTCACCATCAATCCCCGCACGGCCAAGCCCTATTTCAACGAGTTTCCCCAAATGACCATCCGCGATATGGTGGCCGCGCACGACTTGCTGAGGGTACATTTGGGCATTGAACGCATCTATTTGGGCATTGGCGGCTCGCTCGGGGGCCAGCAAACGATGGAATGGGCCATCCAAAAGCCTGATCTATTTGTTAATCTGGTCTTGATCGCGACCAACGCCCGCCACTCCGCTTGGGGCATTGCCTTCAATGAATCGCAGCGGCTGGCCATCATGGCCGATCCGACTTGGGCCAAGCCCAGCGCCAGTGCGGGAAAAGCCGGCCTGAAAGCTGCCCGTTCCATTGCCCTGCTGTCCTACCGCAACTATGAAACGTACGTGGATCGGCAGTCAGAGACCAGTGAAGAAAAAATGGATGATTTCCGGGCGGCCAGCTATCAACGCTACCAAGGCGAAAAACTGGTGCGGCGGTTCAATGTCATTTCTTACCTGCGGATCTCCAAGGCTTTCGATGCGCACAACATAGGCCGGGGCCGAGGGGGGGCAGCGGCGGCCCTGGCCCGTATCCGTGCCCGCACGCTCGTGGTCGGGATCACTACCGACCAACTGTTTCCACCCAGTGAACAACACTTTTTGGCCCGCCACATTGCCGGAGCAGGGTATGCTGAGATCAATTCGTCCTATGGCCATGATGGGTTCTTGGTCGAACACCAAAAACTGACCGAAATACTGGTTGATTTTTTGAAATAAACCAGTTCAATATATATCTTTGAGCCGTTGGCAGTTTGTTATCTTTTTGTGATGCAATTCAAACTGGCTGAACCAATGTTATTTTTATCTGACGGCTCTAAATTTTTGTCTCACCAAATGAAAAATATCGAACTGGTTTATATCATTGAAGACGATCCCATTTCGGTGATTTTGGCGAAAAAGCGGGTTGAGCTACATCCGGCATTTGGCACTAGCCTGACTTTTGCCAATGGACAGGAAGCCCTGAACCATTTGCAATCGGTGATCCAAGACCACGGAAAATTGCCCAACCTCATCTTGCTGGATCTCAACATGCCCGTTATGGATGGTTGGCGGTTCTTGGACAGTGTCACCGCGATACCACTTTCGGCCCACATTCCCACTTTTATCCTGTCCTCTTCTATCCACCCAAACGATATTGATCGATCCAAATCGTTTGAAATGGTCAAGGGCTTCATCTCCAAGCCATTGACCCAAGTGGTCATGGATGATATTGTCAATCAGTTAAACAAATCTGAAAACTGAAGCTTGGGAACGTGCACAAGGACTTGCCTGAAATAATAACATCAGGCGGTAAAAAAAATTCGCTTTACTCTTTCGCCTATTCCCGTCATGATCTCATAGGGAATGGTGCCAAGGGTGGCGGATAGTTCTAGCAGGCTTGGTTTGGTTCCAAACACAATCACCTCGTCCCCTTCCCGAGCGGAGATGCCCGTAAGGTCGATCATGGTCATGTCCATGCACACATTGCCCACGGTAGGGGCCAGTTGCCCATTGACCAAGACACCGCCGCGACCTTGGCCCAGCCTACGGTCGTAACCGTCGGCATAGCCAATTGCAATGGTCCCGATCTGGCTCTCGCGCTGGAGCTTGCCGTGGCGGCCGTAGCCGATGGTCTGATCGGCTGACAAATTTTTGATCTGCGAAATGGTCGTTTTCAACGTGCCCACCGTTTGGAGCTTTTCTTGGTGCGCACCGTTGGCTTCCACCCCATACAGCCCGATCCCTAGGCGAACCATGTCAAATTGCGCATCGGGAAAGCGGACAATCCCGGCTGAATTAAGGGCGTGTTTGAGCGTAAAGTAGTCTAGGCCAGTTTCCAACTGGGCGGCCATGACCCGAAAAGCGGCCAGTTGCTGGCGCGAAAACTCTGTCAACCGATCTTCGTCGGCCCCGGCCAAATGGGTAAAAATCGCCGCCACTGGCAAGAATTGGCGGTTTTTTTCCAAAATATCCCGCAACTCGGAGATCTCACCGGGCAAAAAGCCGAGCCGGTGCATCCCGGTATCCAGCTTGAGGTGGATCGGCAGCACGGCCGACGGCGGCAAATGCATCGGCTGGTGGCCCAAAAAATCCAACCACTGGGCCAACAATCGAAAGCTGTATATCTCCGGCTCCAGTTGGTAGCGCAACAACGTGCCGAAGGTAGCCTCGGCTGGGTTCATCACCATGATGGGGAGGGTCAGCCCGGACTGGCGCAGTTGTACCCCCTCGTCGGCATAGGCAACGGCCAGATAATCAACGCCTTTGCGCTGCAACAGCCCAGCCACTTCGGGGCTGCCACTGCCGTAGGCAAATGCCTTGACCATGACCATTATCTTGACGTTGGGGCGCAGCAGGCTGCGATAATAGCCCAAGTTCCAAGCCAGGGCATCCAAGTTGATTTCCAACACGGTGCCGTGGATCTTTTCTTGCAAAAAAGCCGTGATCCGCTCGAACCCAAAAGTGCGCGCTCCTTTCACCAAAATAATTTCTTCCCGAAACTTGAAGGTATTTTGGTGGAGTTTTACCAAAAAATCGTCAGTATTAGCACAAAAATATTTTTCTGGCGTGGAAAAAAGCGATTGGTTTTGGGCTATTCCCGCGCCGATCCCGATCAGCTTGGTCACTTGGCGGGCCGCCAGTAACTCCGCAATCTTCTGGTAAAGCAACTCCGCCGGCAACCCGGTTTCCAGCATATCGGAAACGATGACAGTGCGGGCTGGATAAGCGGGCCGGGCTGGTTGATCATGCTGGACCAAGAAATCAAGTGCTACGGCCAAGCCCGCCAGATCGTTGTTGTAGGTATCGTCGATGATGGTGTTGCCATGCTGGCCCCGCTTCAGTTCAAGCCGCATGGGTACGGCCCGGTTGCGCGCGGTGCCAAATATGAGATCGATCAGGGTTTGGATCCGGGCCATGGAGTAGCCTAGGCAGTAAATTGCGGCTACGCAGTGCAAGCAATTTTCGAGCGAGGAGGCATCGGTAAATGGCAAGCGGAGTTCGGCTTCTTCGCCCGCGATGGCACATTGGAAAACGGTCTGATCCACGGTGCGGGTCTCGCTCAGCAAATGCAAGTCGGCCCCGGGCCCAGTTCCCCAGGCAAACAGCTTGGTGGAGTGCTCCTTGGCCCACTCGCCGATGGCTTCCCGTACTTGCGCGTGCGACTGGCAATAAATCAAGGTTTGGCAATTGGCAAACAACTGAAGCTTTTCCCTGATTTTTTCGTGCCGACTGGCAAACCCTTCGTCATGGGCACTGCCAATATTGGTAAAAATGCCGATGGTGGGCTGGATCAGGGCGGCCAGTTGGGCCATTTCCCCCACCCGCGACACTCCCGCCTCAAAGACCCCGACTTGGTGCGCGGGGTCGAGTTGCCAAACCGAAAGCGGTACGCCCAATTGGGAGTTGTAGCTTTTGGGGCTTTTGACCACCTGCTGGTCACAAGCCAACAAACGGCCCAACCATTCCTTGACAATCGTTTTGCCATTGCTGCCGGTAATGGCCACCACGGGTAGGGTAAAAAATTGCCGGTGATGGGCCACCAAGCTTTGTAAAGCCGCCACGGTGTGATCGGCCAAATACACCTGCGCAGCTCCGGCCAAGGCTGCCGCTTTAACGGGATCGTCCACCACAAAATGCCGGACTCCCTGGGCATAGAGATCGGCCAAGAAATCGTGCCCATCATAATGCTTGCCCCGCAACGCAAAGAACACTGTGCGGGCGGGCAATTGCACTTGGCGGCTGTCGATCACCAGATCCAAGGGCCGCAAGCGGGAATAATGAACTGCTGGTTGAAAATCTTGCTGCATTTACTGGGCAAATAAATGGCGAAACTGATGGCGGAGCTTAGTTTTTCATCATTTCCACAAAATCATCGAAGAGATAGCGCGAGTCGTGCGGGCCGGGCGAAGACTCGGGGTGGTACTGCACCGAGAAAGCTTTTTTGTGGCGCAACCGGATACCCTCCACCGTGTGGTCATTGAGGTTGATGTGGGTCAAGATCAGATCTGGGTGATTGACCACATCTTCCATCACCACACTGAAACCGTGGTTTTGGGAGGTGATTTCGCTCAGGCCCGTGATCAAGTTCTTGACCGGGTGGTTCAAGCCCCGGTGGCCGTGGTGCATCTTGAAGGTGCGCGCCCCGGCTGCCAGTCCGAGCAACTGGTTGCCCAGACAGATCCCAAACAAGGGCCGGTCGGCCGCCAAGATCTGCTGCACAGTGTCAATGGCGTAGCCCATTGCGGCCGGATCGCCGGGACCATTGGAAATAAAGTAGCCATTGGGGGCCCATTGCTCCATTTCAGCAAAAGTGGTTTTGGCCGGAAACACCTTGCAAAAACAGCCCCGGGCCGCCAAATTGGTCAAAATACTGGTTTTGATGCCAAAATCCAGCACCGCCACTTTGAAGGGGGCAGTGCTCTGGCCCGCAAAATAGGCGGTGGAGGTGCTTACCTCACTGGAAAGTTCCAGCCCAGCCATGTCGGGCACTTGGGCCAGTTCTTGGCGCAGTTCGTTCTCTTGGGTCAGCGCCGAGGAGATGATGGCGTTCATCGCACCCTTGCTGCGCAGGTGGCGCACCAAGGCCCGGGTATCGATATCGCTGATGCCCACTACTTGGTTTTTTTCCAGATAGGCTTGCAGGCTTTCATCGGCCGTGTTGCGGGAATAAATATCGGCAAATGTTTTGACCACCAATCCCTTGATCTTGATGCTGGCCGATTCCACCTCCTCGTTTTTTGCCCCGTAATTGCCAATGTGGGCGTTGGTGTTGATCACAATCTGGCCAAAATAGGAAGGATCGGTATAAATTTCCTGATAGCCGGTCATCCCAGTATTGAAACAGATTTCGCCACCAGCAGTGCCGTGGTGGCCAATGGCATTGCCGCGAAATACGGTCCCGTCGGCTAACATTAGCACTGCGGGCTTGCGGGAGGTAAATTTGGAAACGGTCATGGCAATGGGTAATGGTAGATGTTCAAAAGTCGGGGCAAAATTATAACTTTATTAGTGCCAACTTGCATATCAATACCATTGATCTGCTTGATTTGTGCGCCGGCCCACTTGGCCCTCCCCAGTTGCTATTTTACCCGATCCGCCCATGCTACAAGACAATGTGAGGTTTATCAACGAAGCCTTCACCCTTCCGCTGGTCACTCCGGGCGAGCTGGACGAACTGCTGGCCGAGGGCTGGCGACATTTTGGCACTTATTTTTTTCGTTACAACTTGGCCGTTCATGCCCACCAATTGACCAAGGTGGTGCCACTCCGGGTAAATCTTGGCCAATTCCTGCCCAGCCCGAGCCAACAAAAAGTCCTGCGCAAAAATGCGGATCTGCAAACCATCATCCGGCCAGCGGTGATCGATGCCGCCAAATTGACGCTGTTCGACCAGCACAAGGAACGATTTGAGACCAATGTGCCCGACAGCATCTACACGTTCCTGTCAATGCAGCCCGATCGCATCCCTTGCCAAGCCGTTGCGGTGGAAATATATAACGGGGATGCGCTGCTGGCTTGCAGCTTTTTGGATCTGGGCCACGCGACCGTATCGAGCGTTTATGCCATGTTTGACCCCGATCACGGGAAACGCAGTTTGGGAATTTATACCATGTTATTGGAAATCAATTGGGCCATTGCCCAGGGCAAAACCTATTATTACCAAGGCTATTGCTACGACATGCCCTCCCATTACGATTACAAAAAGAAATTTGGGGGACTGGAAATGTTTGACTTCACAAACGAAACTTGGCAAGCGGTGTCGGGTTAACCCGCAAACTGTGCGTTTTAAAAGCGGAAAGTCGCTAGGAACAGCAAGTCCCCCGCTGTGCAGGGTCGGTGACTTGGCCCAACGGCGAAAAAGTACCATCGCCTTCAGGCGATAGCAGGTAAGCGAAAAACTAAAATTCGCCCGGAGGCAAATGTACTTGTGCCGCTGTCCGAGTCCACTCGGGCGACCCGCGCCACACCATACACAATGTCGTTTGTGGCACACCAACAACGGCAAAAATAAAAGTACCATCGCCTTCAGGCGATAACAGGTAAGCGAAAAACTAAAATTCGCCCGGAGGCTAACGTACCCCCGTGGTCCCCCGTTGTGCAGGGTCGGTGACTTTGCCCGACAGCGAAAAAGTACCATCGCCTCCAGGCGATAGCAGGTAAGCGAAAAACTAAAATTCGCCCGGAGGCGAACGTACCCCCGTTGTGCAGGGTCCGTGACTTTGCCCAACAGCGAAAAAGTACCATCGCCTTCAGGCGGTGGTAGGTAAGCGAAAAACCAAAATTCGCCCGGAGGCGAACGTTCCCCCGTGGTCCCCCGTTGTGCAGGGTCGGTGACTTGGCCCAACGACGAAAAAGTACCATCGCCTTCAGGCGATAGCAGGTAAGCGAAAAACTAAAATTCGCCTGAAGGCAAATGTACTTGTGCCGCTGTCCGAGTCCACTCGGGCGACCCGCGCCATGCCATACACAATGTCGTTTATGACACACCAACAACCGCCGGAAGTCACCGACTTTCTACCAATATTGGTGTTAACGAAGTGTACCCGTTGGGCAAAATCTATGACTTTCATCAGCCCTAGTCGCCAGCGCGATGGCCTTCCATGAGGGCACGGGCGGCGGAATTTTATATGTAGAGGATCATACTTTTGTGTATAATGCCCAAAAAATTCCGTACACTGTTATTCATCCTACAATGCTCTCTATGAGTTCCTTTTTAAATACGCAGGCTATTCATGGAATCCCAAAGACCAAATACTCTGAGTAACCAAACGATGAGGACGATAATAACGACCACATTGAGAATGGTTTTGATATTGCGATCCATTGGGATATAATTATTGATAAGCCAAAGGACAACGCCTACACCAATCAAAACAAGTAAAATAGTAAGCAGCGGCATAGATTTTATATTTAAAATACTAGAACCAAAGGTGGAAGAATCTGCTCGTATCTGTATTACACGATTTGGGAAAACATTTATATAATGCACAGGTTTTTTAGTTTTGCCGCATAAAACCTCACTACTATTGACCCAATTTCCCTTGTAAGCTACTCCAGCCACCATTATAGACCTGCGTATAGCCTTTGGACTTTCAGTATTCCTTTTGCCGCTGCGCTCCTCATGCCAGAGGCACAGCAAGTAATGATAGCTTGGTTTTTTTACCGTTTTTTGTATTAGCGAAGCACTACCGTTGGGCAAAGTCGGTGACTTTCGGCAGTTGCGGGCGGCGGAATTTTATCTACCGGACATCGCAGAATTTGATTTAGCTTTATTGTTGGTGCGATTAACACCAACCACGGAGAAAATTTTCACTTGATGATGTCTTGCGACAAATAATGGGTATATTCGGCAACATAGGACATGGCTTGGTTTTCGTCCACGGCAGAAATGCCCATCAACTTCAAGTTTTGCGAGCGATCAATCAGCCAAAAATGCCGCAATTTACCATCTTGGTGGTTCCAATAATTGGGCGCGTTGGGCTGCCCGCTTTCGCGTAGCTCGTATTCCCGGTGGTTAAGAACGAAGATCTTCATAACGTGCGAAGTGTTGTCAACAAGCACTACTTACAAAAACGCACCCATTGTAAAACTTATTGTTATATATTTACGCATTTAACTTATGTTAGGCAAAAGTCTGGAGGGCCGTCATTATGATAGAAAATACGGTAATCGTGATACCAAAAAATTCCGAACGGATGATCCTTTCGCCGAATTTTACGCTGAAATTGGCTATTTCTCTATCATCTTTGCATCCTGCGGAATTTTAAGCAATTTTACCGTTGTCGGTGTTAGCAAAGCGCACCAACAACCCCGTTTTGCCCCGTTGGGCAAAGCCTGTGACTTTGCCCTGGAAATAGGCGAAAGTCGGTGACTTTCGTTAAACGACGGCCCCCTTTACCATTGTTGGTGTTGTCAAAGCGCACCAACAACAAACAAGCGCTCATCCAGCGTATGGACGGGTATTGAACAACTATTTCAAGGCTTTGCCAGCTTTCTGACTAAACGAACATGCAACAGGAAAAGTTGGCGGTCATTGGCCGGGGAAACGCTTTCTACAATGCGCCGGGGAACGCGGAGAGCAAATGGACCTACCGCAGACGCGCAGTCAACGGCAAGGAAAAGCAGGACCCCTTTGGGCTGTCGGATGGCCGGACTACCACGCCCGACAGGTGGATCCCGCCGTTGGCAGGATGTGGGCGGTGGACCCGCTGGCGGGCAAGTTTGCCCCGGTGGGCCCGTGGAGCTACGCGCTCAACAACCCGCTGCGGTTCGTGGATCCAACGGGGATGGCGGTGGTGGCAATTGATGGCGGCACCCGCTACACGGGGGCCGATGCACAAATGGGTGCACAATTTCAGGCGGAAGCACGTAGCAGGGAAAAAGATCCAGAAAACGCTACCTATCGGCAAAACGTGACCATGACTTATAAATTCGATAATGACGGGAGCCACATCTTGAATAAAACGACCGAATACAAGAAATGGATGCAAGGAAAGAAGAAGACCACTATTGAAACCACCACCATTTCACAGCAGTTCGTGACCATTGTGGGCAAGGACGGCACAGTGACCGAGCTGGCCAGTGAAATAATAAAGGTAACTGTTTAGGTAGGTAAAGTATTTGATAATCAATTAGTTATAAAATTTAAAGTTTGCTTAAACGGGTACGCAAATTAACTTAAATTACTGATAATCAAATAATTATAGAAATAAGTAATTTATTTAAAATC
>JBBQXF010000069.1:0-26661 GCA_038209965.1 Cytophagales bacterium
GCGGCACGGGGCTGATCAGTGGTTTGGTGGCCAATCTATCGGCCAAGGTGGAGTTTGCGCTGCTCTATCGCCGATTTACCAGAAATTTCCACACTTTCTACGGGCAAGCTTTCAGCGAAAACACCCGCAATATCAACGAAACGGGGATGTTTTGGGGCCTGAAAATCCGGCCCAATAGCCGCTGGCAGTTGGCGGCCTACTATGATGTGTTCCGCTTTCCCTGGCTCAAGTTCTTGACCGATGCACCTTCGGATGGCCACGAGTTTCTGGCCCGGATCAGTTATTTGCCCTCCAAGAAAGTGAGCCTCTACGGCCAATTCCGGGAAGAAGTCAAAGGCCGAAACCTGCGCGACAACCCTACGCGCATGGACGTGGTGGTGCCCAGCACCCGGCGCAATTATCAGATCAACATAGATTTCAGGGCCGAGAAAGTGGTGTCTTTTCGATCCAGGGTGCAGTGGAGCACTTACCAACAAACGGGTGCGGGGCAAACCGGGGGCTTCACACTGGTACAAGATGCCAGCTTCGATTTTCGCCGGGTGCGGCTCAGCACCCGTTTTGCACTGTTCGACACCGATGATTATGAAAACCGCCAGTACGTGTTCGAGAAAGATGTGCTCTACGCATTCTCCATCCCGGCCTACTACGGGCGAGGTTTCCGTAACTACTACCTCCTCCAGTTTCGCCTCTCCCCCAGGGTGGATCTTTGGTTTCGCTATGCCTTTACCCAATACCGGGGCCAAGCCACCATCAGTTCGGGGCTGGAGCAAATCGAAGGGAGCCGCCGAAGCGATGTGAAAGTGCAACTGCGGCTCCAATTGTTTTAGGTATTTAAAATTTCAGGCTCAATTGCAGCAAAAAATTGATGCCCGCCTGCGGGAAATAGAAATTTTCGTAAATCCGTTGCCCACCGCTCACATAGCCAAAATTATAGCCATTGCTTTCATAAAGCGTACTAAAGAGGTTATTGACCAATAAGCTCACGCCCACTTCGCGAAGAATCTTGGGCGTGAACGTATAATTTAGGCGCAGATCGTTGGTAAAATACGGGTTGAGGCTATTGGCCCGCTGTTGGGTATTGTCCAAATATTGCCGCCCCACGTATTTGCTCAACAAAGCCAGACTGCCCCCGCGCCAAACCTGCCAACTCAACTGGGAGCCGGCAATTACAGCGGGTGAAAAGGCAAGGTCGGAATTGGCATAGTCGGTGGACACTTGCCCGCCGTTGTCAAAGTCGTCCAGAAACTCCCGAAAAGCCCGGATCTTGTTTTGGCTCAAGGTGGCGTTGGCCTCCCAGCGGATCCGGTCGGTCAGTTTGATGGCCCCTTGCACCTCGAGCCCGGCCCGGTAGCTCTGGGCAATGTTCTGGCGGATATAGCCGCCGGTGTCGTTCACTTGGCCGGTCACCACCAGTTGGTTGCGGTAGTTCATGTAAAACACATTGGCCCCAAACGTGGCATTGCCCCACGCACCCGCGTAGCCAAGCTCGAGATTTTGCAGGGATTCGGCTTGGGGGCGGCTCTGTGGCGACGATTGGGTATAGTCATCGCGGTTGGGTTCACGGTTGCCGATGCTGAATGAGGCATACACCTCATGGTTGCCCCGCACATAACGCGCCCCGAACTTAGGGTTGAAGAAAGCCAACGTGACGGCTTGATCCACATTGCGCAGCAAATTATCAAACCCCAGAAAAGTGTAGCTGACCCGGCGGACTTGCAGATCGGCAAAAGCAAACAGCCCGGGGAGCAGTTGATAGTTCAGTTTGACAAAACTATTGAAATCGGTTTTGGTCGCGTCGTTGTCATAATAGCGGTGGCGGATATTGCCGGTGGAAGCAAACTGCGCCCAGATCACCTCGCCAAAATGCTTGCCTTGGTACTGGTTCGCCGCCCCACCAAATTGAAAATCCCAAACGGGCAGGCCCGCCAATTGGCCGGGGCTTCGGTGCTCGAGCTGCCAAGTGCCGCCGAAAAAGTGGTTGTCCAGCCACCGGCGGCGGATCAGATCGCTGCGGCTGATCGTTTGGTTGCCCAGCACCACATTGGGCAGGTTGTAGCGGCTCAAGCGATCATCTTCGCGGTATTGCTCGAAGTAGCCCCGCCCCCGGGTATAGTGCAGGGCCGATTGCAAGTGCCAACCTCGGCCAAGGGCCGTTTTATGGATCAACTGGTAATGATCTTGTTGGTAATTGTCCGTTTCATTGTCATAGGTTTGGGAATTGAAGCGGCGGTTTCCCTCGCGCAGTATCGCTTCGGGCACGCCATACCACGCTTGGTAAGTGCGTTCTTGCCCCGAGAACACATTGGCCGTCAACGTCCCTTTTTTGGTCAGGTAAACCCCCGACACGTAAAAAGATGTTAGGTCGGAGAAGGATCGCTCAATAAAACCATCGGAAGAAACTTTGGACAAGCGGCCACTGAACTTAAACCGCTGGTTGAGCAAGCCCGAATGAGCGATCACGTTGTGTTTCCAAGTGTTGAAAGAACCAAATGTATTGTTGATCTCCACCCCGGCCCGGTCTTCGGGATCGGCAGTGGCAATGTTCACACTGGCCCCGAAAGCACCAGCCCCATTGACCGACGTGCCAACACCCCGCTGGATCTGGATGCTTTGGACCGAAGAAGCGAAGTCGGGCATATTGACCCAGAAAACGCCCTGGGATTCCGCATCGTTGAGGGGGATGCCGTTCAGGGTCACGTTGATCCGGGTCGGGTCGCTGCCCCGGATGCGCATCCCGGTGTAGCCCACACCGGCTCCCGCGTCGGACGTGGTGACGACCGAAGGGGTGAAATTGAGCAGGATCGGCAAGTCTTGGCCCAAATTCTGTTTGGCCAGTTCGGCCCGGCTCAAGTCAGTTTTGGTAAACGGGGGCAGATAGCGCGAGGCCGTCACCGTGACTGCATTCTCCAAAATGGGGCTGGTTTCCAGCACAATGTCCAGCTCGACATCCGATTCCAGGGCCATTGGGCGTTCCACGGTCTTGTAACCGACGAACGAAACAACCAGTACCTGATTCCCCTTGGGCACCCCGGCTAGCCGGAAGCGGCCCGACTGATCCGAGTACGTGCCTTGGCGGGTTCCTTGGAGCACCAAATGCGCTCCGGCAAGTGGTTCCGTTTTACCGTTCTCTCGTCCCAGTACTTGGCCCGACAGCTTGTATTGGGCAAATGCTGGCCATGAAAGGGCTAGTCCGGTAATAAAAGCGATAAAAAAGCAAATTTTCTTTTTTTCCGTCATCATTGTTTTGACTGTTAAAAGTGAAACAATAATGGGGAATGTCCAATGTGGACGGTATTAGAGGCAGGTTCATGGCCAACGAAGACGGCACACCACGGGTTGATGCCCCAGCGGTGCCAACTCATTGGCAATGCTCATTGTTTCTCCCTACGCCGGCATTACCCGGATCAGGTTCAATGGGTATAATCTCAGCCTCCCGTACCCACGGGAAACACCCCAGTAATTAAAGTACAATTTAACCCAAAAAAGCCATTTGACGATTCGTTAAATGGCTTTTTTGGGTTGTAAAACAAAAATAAATAATTGGGCGACTAACTTTGTTGATCGGCGTAGAAATCAATCATTTCGCCTTCAGCCAGTTGGATGATGGCCTTTTTGACTTTTGCCCGGCGGCCAGAAGTTGCCCCTTTTTTGGTCATGCGGCTTTTTGCTTTGCCAACCACGATCATGGTGCGCACATCAGCCACATTGACACTGTACATTTCTTCCACCGCTTGTTTGATCATGATCTTGTTGGCGTTCATGTCGACCACAAAAGCATAGATGCCCTTTTCGTTCTGCAGTTGGATCTTTTCGGTGATATACGGTCTCTTGAGAATTTCCATAGTCTTAAAATTTTAATGTTGTTTGGTGAACAAAGATGAACCAGCTTGGCGCAAGGCCACTAGTCCTTACCCAGTTGCTCGTTCAACTTAGCCACCGCACCTTCGCAGAGCACCAAGTTATCGCAGTTCATGACGGCGTACGTGTTCAAATCAGTCGCAATTGTAACGCTGGTTTTGGGCAGGTTACGGGCCGAGAGATATACGTTTGGAGTGTAGTCGGTCAATACCAACAACGTCTTTTTGCCGGGCAGGGCCAAGGCATTCAACACTTTGATGAATTCTTTGGTCTTTGGGGCTGCAAAGTTGAAGTCTTCCACAACGGTAATCGCTGCTTCTTTCACCTTGTGGGCCAGGGCGGAGCGGCGGGCCACTTGCTTTAGCTTCTTGTTCAATTTGAAGCGGTAGTCACGGGGGACAGGGCCAAACACCCGGCCACCACCTACGTAGATAGGGGCCTTGATGCTTCCGTGACGGGCACCACCAGAACCTTTTTGTTTGATCAATTTACGGGTTGACCCGGAAATTTCATTGCGTTCTTTGGATTTGTGGGTGCCTTGGCGTTGATTGGCCAAGAACTGCTTCACATCCAAGTAGATTGCGTGGTTGTTGGGCTCCAGCCCAAACACCGACTCGGGCAGGGTCACTGTCCGTCCGGTATCACCACCAGTGTATGTTTTGATAGCTAATTCCATGATTGCCTTACAAATTTAAAGGTTACTTCTCGATCAACACAAATGAGTTTTTTGCCCCGGGGATAGAACCGTTGATAACCAACAGGTTCACTTCTGGCATCACCTTGAGCACCCGGAGGTTTTGGATCTTGACCCGGTCGCCGCCCATCCGGCCTGCCATGCGCAGACCTTTGAACACGCGGGAGGGGAAAGAACAAGCTCCGATCGAACCAGGGTGGCGGGCCCGGTTGTGTTGACCGTGGGTGGATTCACCAACCCCAGCAAATCCGTGGCGTTTCACAACACCTTGGAAACCTTTACCTTTGGAAGTGCCCACTACGTTGATCTTGTCACCTTCGGCCAGTACATCGGTCACGGTGATAATGTCACCCAAGTTGAGTTCCTTGGCGAATTCGCGGAATTCGACCATTTTACGCTTGGGGGTAGTGTTTGCTTTCTTGAAGTGACCCATTAAAGGCTTGGTGGTGTTTTTTTCCTTCTTCTCACCAAAGCCCAATTGAATTGCTTCGTAGCCGTCGGTTTCGGTCGTTTTCACTTGCGTTACCACGCAAGGACCAGCTTGGATAACGGTGCATGCGACGCTATGTCCATTGGCACTCACAAGGCTAGTCATTCCGATTTTTTTACCAATAATACCAGACATTGTAGTTGAATTATGAATGAATTACAGCTTACGTTCCCGAATGGGAGCGCAAAGTTAAGGCAAGTATCTGGATTTCAAAGGCTCCGCCCAACTATTTTTCGTCGGTAACTGGCTGGCCTATTCATTGGCAATGGGCGGACGGGGCCTGCGCCCCCACTACTCCCGCTCGGGCCGCTACCCCAAAGTCGGCGCAAGCGGCTTGGGTTTGCCCCAAGGCTGAGTAGATCTTGGCCCTGGCCAAGTAGATTGCCGGGAAATAGCCCTGCCGATCCAACGCCACCGCACGCGATAGAGCGGCCAGTGCACTGGGCTGGTCGCCGCGCTGGGCAAACAGCAGCCCCTGGTACCAATAGGCCTGGGGGTGATCGGGCCGGAGGCGCAAGGCGGCTTGTATGGCGGAGTCGGCCTCGGTCAGTTGTCCTTGGCCCAGCAACACCTCCGCCCGGCCCAAGTGGGCTTGGACGAAGATGGGGTAAATGGCAATGGCTTGGTCGTACAAAGCCAGCCGTTCCCCGGGGCGGTCGGTGCCTTTGCGCCCCAATTCATCAGCCAAGTTATTGAACGCCATGGGCACGGCGGTGGGCTGGTGGGCAATGGCTGCGCGGTAATGTACCTCGGCATTGGCCCAAGCTCGGTTGTAGCTATGGGTGCCCCATGCCCAGGTGAGGCCCAATAGCCCCAGCGCCGCCCAGCCGGCCCACGCCAGTTTTGGGCGTTGCTGGCCCCAGCGGTCGGCCAGCAGGGCCACGCTCAGGCAAATCCCGATGGCGGGCAAGTAGGTGTAGCGGTCGTGGACGATGGAATGGTTGAAGCTCACAAAATGGAGCACCAGCCCCAAGTTGACCAAGAAAAAGGCCCAAGCAAATAGCTGATTGCGCTCATTGTGCCGCCAGAGCCAGTACAGGCCGCCCAGCAGGCCCAATGGGAAAATGGCGGCCCAGTAGAAAGCAATGGGCAATCGGCCCGCTGTTTTGAGCGGGAGGGCATAGATGAAGGCAAGATCAACCGGCCAGAGCATCACTTTGACATAATAAAACAAACTATAGGCGGCCAACAGTAGCTTGTCAAACCAGTGATAACTGGGCCGCACGTTATAATCTTTGCCATTGGCCCCCAAGTGCAAGGTGATGTAGGCAAAAAGGCCAGCCCCAACCAGAAAAGGGATTTTATCGATCAATCGGTTGATTGTCAATGATCTGCGCTGTTGATAATCGACCAACAGCAGGACAATCGGCAATACCACTCCCGCTGGCTTGGCCAACAGGGAAATGCTAAAAGCGAGTACCGAAATGAGGTAATATTTTGGCGCACAGTTCGTTTGCAGGTAAGTCAAGTAAGCATAGAGCGATAGTAGCAAAAAGCAGCTATATACTGGGTCGGTGAGGGCCAGTACCCACGCCACCGATTCGGTGCGGGTGGGGTGGATGGCAAACCCCAGGGCGGTGAACGCGGCCACCCGCGGCCTAAAGCCCAACTTGCCGACAATGACAAAGACCAACCCCACATTGCCCAAATGGAACAACAAACTGACCAAATGATAAGCAAACGGATCGAGCCCAAATAGCCAGCGAACAAAGGCATAAATGGCATAAATCACTGGGCGATAGACCCCCATATCGGTGGTAAAAATCGTCCACAGCGCCCGTGGGCCAAAAGACTGGGTGTAGTAATTGTTGATCAGAAATGGGCGGTCGTCCCAATCGATAAAATCATGGCCCAGGACATTGGCAAATGTAAGTGCGCTCAAACCGACGATGCCGGCCAAGAGCCAGCGCGATGACTGTGGGAACTGGGCTGAGAACATAGACAGGTGTAAATTGGTCAAGAAATGAGCCATTAAGGGTTCCGTGAAATTGGTGGGCACAAAAATGGCTTTTCTCGCTCCAATGCAGCTACTCAATAGTAGAAACAAAAATAGCTAGTACTTAGCTGAGCCTTTGATCTTGGCAAATGAGCTTTCATTGACCGCTCAAGTACAAAGACGTTATGTCCCAAGATTCAGCGACCCTCTTGGCCGAGTGGCAACAATTGCGCTTGGAAAACGCCTCCCTAAAAAGTGCTTTAAGTTCAAAGCGGGCTGATTCCCCATTTGGAAAACCAGCGGGAAAACTTGTTCAGGCTATGCAAACGGTTCCATCACCATGTCGATGGCAAGGGAATCGGTCCGTATTTGGTTAAAACCCAAGTAGAAATGTTGGGGGGGCGCATCGGGGTGGAAAGCGAGCCTGGCGAGGGCACGGTGTTCAAAATCCTGCTCAGAACCAATTGAGTTTGGCACTCTATAACTCGTCGGAGTAGTACACCGCCGCCTTTTCACGCAGGTTATAGTACGAAGTCATCACTTCGCCATACGCCCCGGCAGTTCGCACCACCAACAAATCACCGCGTTGGGTAATGGGCAACGTTACTGCTTTGCCAAAAAAATCGGACGATTCACAGATTGGCCCAACTACATCGTAATTCCTTGCTTCGCCCTTGCTGGCACTCAGGTTCTCGATCTGGTGATAGGCTTGGTAAAGAGCAGGGCGGATGAGTTCGGTCATGCCGGCATCGGTGATGGCAAAATGTTTGGCTCCGCTCTGTTTGGTGTAGAGCACTTTGGTCAACAGGTTGCCGCACTGGGCCACAATCGCCCGCCCCAGTTCAAAATGGACTTTTTGGCTCGGCTGCACTTCCAAGTAGCGGTGAATGGTGCCAAAGTAACCCGCAAAATCAGCCATTGGTTCGCCGGCTGGATCGTGATAATTGACCCCCAAACCGCCACCAAGGTTAAGGTCGCTGAAATGGATCCCGTGCTGATCAAACCAACGGCGGATTTCGTTGAATTTGAGGCAGGTGTTCTTAAAATTATCCAGATCGCGGATTTGTGAGCCAATGTGGGAATGAAGGCCGACTACTTTGAGGTTGGTAAGGGCGGGCAGAAGGGTGATGAGCTCCCCAAAATCGCCGGGCGGAATGCCAAATTTGTTTTCCGAAGTGCCAGTGGTAATATATTTGTGTGTATTGACCACCTCCACGCTTGGATTGATCCGCAAGGCAACGGAGGCCGTTTTACCCATCTTGGCCGCCAGTTCATTGATCACGGTCAATTCTTGGACCGATTCGCAATTGAAACAATAAATGTCGTGCCCTAGCGCGGCGACGATCTCTTTGTCCGATTTGCCAACGCCCGCAAAGACGATTTTGCCGGTCGGGAAACCAGACTCAATCGCCCGGAGCACCTCGTTCGCGCTCACACAATCGGCCCCGAGGCCCCCTTCGCGGATAACATTCAGTATCTTGGGGTTTGCATTGGCCTTGAGGGCATAGTGGATATGGTAGTTGTATGGTTGGGCAGTCTGCTGGGCCAATGCCACGGTTTCTTTCAGCAGGGCCATATCATAAAAATAAAAGGGCGACTCCAGACCTTTAACTTTTTCTAACAAAGTAGTATTCAACATAAAGAAAGTGGGTAAAAACGTTAACGTCCCTTTACCTGCTTTTTAATAGCATTTACTTTGGCCACTTTGAGTTGCTTCAACCTGACTTCTTGTTCCTCAATCCATTTCATCTCACTGTACTTGCCATCAGTATGGACATCGGAATAGTAACGGTATTCACCCCCCATTTCGGCAAAGGCTTCGCGCAAAGCATCCTCCAAAATTACAAAGTTCTCAAATATATTTTTCTTTAATTCAGCAATATCGGGCCGTTCTTCCATGATCATTTCTTCCAATTTGGCCACTTGCTTAAAATCATTCTCGCTGTACCGGGCCGAAGCACTGGCCGGGGCCGGGGCGGGCACCCCGAAGAATGGATCTTTGACCCGGGGATCCACCGGCTCAGCTTGGGCAATGGCTGATTTGTCCATCTCCCCAATGATTGATTCCTTGTCAGCAATGGACTGGATGTATAATTCTTGCCGCCATTTGGCAATATTCTCTTGCTCTTTACGGTTCATGCCGGCCCATTTCTTGCCCAGATAGGCCACCCAAAGGGATGAATCATTGGGGTTGGCCCGAAGCTTTTTCCAAATTAGGGGCTTTTTGTACGGGTCGTCGAGCGATGAGGACTGGGCTGCGGCCTGCCAAGAAACCGCCCAACAAAGTAAGAAAAGAAAAGCGCCAGTGCCGGGATGCTTTAAAATTGCCATAATTTCAATAAAGTTAGTGGTAGAAATTCAATGTGGGGTAATTTCCATGAATTACAACGTAAATTTAAGAAAAAACCGTGCGCAATGTCTTGACCGACATTATCGGTCGAGTGCGATCGGATCGGTTTAGATGTGATATTGAGCGGCTCATTGTGAGCTAAGGAGCCATCTGGTGACATAGATAGGTTTTTCTTACAGCTTTTTTAGGAGAACCATCAGTGGCAAAAAAAGCCAATGTGCTCACGATTAAGGGTTTGAACTAATAAAATCTACTTTTTTTGTGCAAAAGCCATCTGCTACTTACCTTTATATATGTTTTGCAAAACTGCTTTTTTTCAGTGCCCGTTCACCAAATGCCCAAAATAAAAAACCGCACATCTTGTTGATGAAACAAGGACGGTGCGGTCAAAAGAATAGGCAGGCTTAATTATTGGCGGATGGGCGGGCCACCAGCAGGTTTTGCGGCTACATTGGCCGTAAAGTAGAGCATGGTAGTTCCCTCCTTGGTATTGGCAGTTACCGTGGCCGACTTGTTGTTTTGCCCACCGCGGCCATTGCTGTCAAACTGAACCTCAATTTCACCGGTTTCCCCGGGTTGCACAGGAGTCTTGGTGTAGTTGGTGGCCGTGCAACCACACTGGGGCTTCACATCGCCCACTATTAGGGGAGCTTGGCCCACATTTTTGAACTTGAAAAGGTGCTTGACAACCTCGCCCTCCTTAATGGTCCCAAAATCGTGATCTTGCTTTTCGAATTGAAAGACCCCAAAATCAGATTGGGAAGCCGAAGTGACCGTATCCGCGGTGGCAGGGTTTGCCGTAGCTACGACATTGTCATTGGTGCCGTTGGCTTGTTCGGTAGTTGACCGTTTGGTGTCACACGCCAACAAACACGCGCTCAGGCCCACAAGCAGACCCGTCTTTAAAAGGTTTTTCATGGAAATTCAGTGATTGAGATCGATGATTGATATTTTTGGTTGGCAATGGCTACTTTTCCGTTTATTCGCCTATATTGCTATGAAGCAAACAATTGTGCCACAAAAATAATTCGTTAGCCGTGAAAGCAATACTTTTTGTCCCAAATAGTCGGTCTATTTTTTATGCAACTTATTTCTAAATTGCCCAAAGTGGGCACCACTATCTTTACGGTGATGTCGGGCTTGGCGGCCCAGCACGGAGCGATCAATCTTTCCCAGGGTTTTCCCGATTTTGACTGTGCGCCGCAGCTTACCGATTTGGTGGAGCACTACCTGAAAAAAGGGTTCAACCAATATGCCCCCATGCCGGGCATATTGCCCCTGCGGGAGCGGTTGAGCGCGAAAACCGAGCAAATCTACGGGCGATATTTTCATCCAGAAACCGAGATTACGATCACTTCTGGGGCCACTGAAGCCCTGTTTGCCGCCCTCGGCGCAGTGGTGCACCTTGGCGATGAGGTCATTGTGCTCGAGCCCTGCTACGATTGTTACATTCCCGCCATTGAACTGAACGGTGGCCGGGCCATCAGTGTGGGAATGGAGCCCGGTACGTATCGGGTAAATTGGGCGCAGGTGGGCGCCGCCATTTCGCCCCGCACCCGGGCGATCTTGATCAATTCTCCGCACAACCCCACGGGCAGCATCCTGCGGCGGGCGGACTTGGATGCCCTGGCCAGTTTGGTGCGCAATACCGATATCCTGATCATCAGTGATGAAGTGTATGAGCACATCATTTTTGATGGCGCCCACCAAGGAGTGCTGCACCACGATGAACTATGGCAACGGAGTATTGTGGTTTCGTCATTCGGCAAAACTTTTCATACTACTGGCTGGAAAATTGGCTATGCGGTTGCCCCGGCGCCGCTAATGACAGAGTTTCGCAAAGTCCACCAATTCTTGACTTTCAGCACTGTCACTCCGATGCAACATGCAATCGCCGACTTTTTGGGCGATGAAACACGTTACCTACAAGTTTCGGCCTTTTATCAACAAAAACGGGATACTTTCCGGGCTTTGCTGGCTCCTTCGCGTTTTGATCTCTTACCCTGCGATGGCACTTACTTCCAACTGGCAAGTTACCGCCGAATTACGGACGAGCCAGACCGGGCACTGGCAATCCGCCTGACCGAAGCACATGGGGTAGCGGCAATTCCGGTCTCAGTTTTTTACTCAGATGGCCGTGATGACCACGTGTTGCGTTTTTGCTTTGCCAAAAAAGACGAGACCCTCGAGCGGGCCGCCGAACGCCTCGTCCTGCTATAAGTGCAGCACCTTATTTGTTCAATACATCCAATATAAAGGCATATTCCATCGCAATCTCTTTGAGCGGGGCGAAACGGCCCGTAGTGCCACTATGGCCAGCTTCCATGTTGGTTTTGAGCAAAAGTTGGCGTTGATCGATCTTCATAGTGCGCAACTTGGCCACCCATTTGGCCGGTTCCCAGTATTGGACCTGGGAATCGTGGAGGCCGGCAGTCACCAACATATTGGGGTAGCTTTTGGCCGCCACATTGTCATAGGGTGAATAGGACAACATGTAGTGATAATATTTTTTGTCGTTTGGATTCCCCCATTCGTCATATTCTCCGGTGGTGAGGGGGATAGAATCGTCGAGCATGGTGGTCACTACATCGACGAAGGGCACATCGGCCACAATGGCCCGGAACAGATCGGGCCGGACATTGGCCACTACACCCATGAGCAGGCCGCCCGCGCTGCCGCCTTGGGCAAACAGTTTGTGGGGATTGGCATATTGGTGCTCGATCAAAAAGCTGGCGCAGTCAATATAATCGGTGAAGGTGTTTTTCTTTTTCAGTAGTTTGCCGTCTTCGTACCAATGCCGGCCCATTTCCTGCCCACCCCGTAGATGGGCAATGGCAAAAATAAAACCCCGATCGAGCAGGCTGAGGCGGTTGGAGCTAAAATATGCGTCCATGCTCAGCCCGTAAGATCCGTAGGCATAGAGCAAGAGCGGGGCTGAGCCGTCAATGTCTGTCCCCCGCCGATAGACCAATGAAACCGGGACTTTGGCCCCATCGCGCACGGTTACGTACAGGCGCTCGCTCAGGTAGTCTGAACTGGAGAAACCGCCCAACACCTCTTGTTGCTTGAGCCGTTTTTTGCGCTGGGTGACCAAGTTGTATTCAAAAGTGGTGGTGGGGGTGGTGAGCGAAGTGTAGCCAAACCGCAATAATGAGGTGTTGAACTCGGGGTTGTAGCCTAGGCCAGCCGTGTAGGTAGGCTCACCAAAATCGATATAGTGCTCGGCCTGGTCGGTTTGGTTGATCACCCGCAGTTGGATCAGGCCCGATTCGCGTTCTTCCAGCACCAGAAAGTCCCTGAACACTTCAAAGCTCTCCAGAAATACTTTTTTGCGGTGCGGGATAATTTCCTGCCATGCTTGCACGTCGGTGGTCTGATCCGGACCAACGGCCATAAGGCGAAAATTAGCCGCCTTCAAGTTGGTGCGGACATAAAATAGATCGCCCGCATGATCGACCGAATACTCGTGATCCCGCTCCCGGGGGAGAAATATCTGCCATTCGCTGGTGGGAAGGTAGGCATCCAAGAAACGCACCTCCGAGGATACTGTGCTATTGCACATGATTTCCAAGTACTTGCGCGATTTGGTGCGGCCTATCCCAATCGAGAAAGTCTCATCCGTTTCTTGAAACACTAGAAGGTCTTCCGCCACTGGACTACCAACGACGTGCTGCCAAATTTGGTGCGCCCGCAAGGTTTCCGGGTCTTGTTTGGTGTAGAAAAGGGTGCGGTTGTCGCCTGCCCAAACCGAATTGCCCGTTACTTCGGGAATTTGATCCGGCAAGGCTTCACCCGTTGTCAAATTTTTAAAATGAAGGGTATAAACTCGGCGGCCCACGGTGTCAACACCGTACGCCAATAAATCGTTTTGCTCGCTTACCTGCAAGCCCCCCGCCTGATAATAGTTGTGGCCCATGGCCAGTTGGTTGACATCCAACAATATTTCTTCGGCGGAATAGAGGCTGCGGGCTTTGCGGCAGTAAATGGCATATTCGTTGCCCTCTTCGTAGCGAGTGTAGTAAAAATAACCGTCCAAAAAGTAGGGCACAGATTGGTCATTTTCCCTGATCCGGCCTTTCATTTCCTCAAACAGTAAATCTTGCAAACTTTTAGTGTGAGCCATGTTAGCCTCAGTGTAAGCGTTTTCGGCTTCCAAATAGGCAATTACCTCGGGGTTTTCGCGATCGTTTAACCAATAATACGGGTCTATCCGGGTATGGGAGTGGGCAGTGAGGGTGTGGTGCTGTTTTTTGGCAATTGGTGGGCGGTGCATACAAAGGTCATTTTTGCTGCAATTTAACCAGCAATTGCGCAAAAACCTATTGCCTTGGGCATAGCAAAACTTCGCAATAAGTTCCTAAAACCCCATTTTTGCGCATTGGGCCAAGCCATTTTGATGTTTAGGAAATAAAATCATCCAATGAGTAATCTTCCCGTGTTCGTCCCAAGTTTGGCACTGGCACTGGTTTCCATTGGTGATCATGGGGATACTTACGGATATGTTCCACCAAATCGATCAGATCCTTGATCTGGTTGATAATGGAGGTATTGGCATGCAAACGAATATCCTGCCCCACCACCTGATAGCCACTCAATAATACTTGGGTGTTGCCAAATCTTTCGCCAATGACGTTGACATAATCCTGCACATCCTCAGGGCCCGGGACAGAGGTGATCACCGTGAGCAAGTAATCGGGCTTGTGAAGCTGATAGACCTCGAACACATCGGCCAATGGCATACTTTGGCCCAAGTATATCACTTTGTTGCCCCGTGATTTTATGAGGTAATAGGCAAACAGCAAGCTGATTTCGTGCATCTCGCCCTCGGGCAAAAACAACATGAACTTCTTGGGGTTCAGCCGGTTGGGTTCAAACTGGCCATCAATGGCCACAATGATTTTTTGCCGAATAAGATTGATGATGAAATGCTCTTGGGCAGGATTGATGGCATTGGTGGTCCAGAGGGTCCCAATTTTTACCAAGAAAGGGTAAACAATGTTAGTCATGGTTTTCTCAAAACCATATTGCAAAATATTGGTCGCCATTACTTTTTCAAATTGCTCCTCGTCCATATCAATCATGGCGATGGTAAGCGCATTGATCTGGTCGTCGCTATTATTGGCTTTGCTGATCGTTTCCATCACCCGTTCGCAAACTTCCTCGTGGCTCATTTGGGCAATCTTGGAAATTTTATAACCATGATTGTTGAGCAGGGCAATGTTGAGCATGAGTTTCAACTCTTCGGGGCCATACAGCCGGATATTAGTGTCTGTCCTATCGGGCCGGATAATCCCGTAGCGCTGTTCCCACATACGGATGGTGTGCGCTTTGATGCCAGTTAGGTTCTCCAAATCTTTGATGGAATAAGAGCTCACGGTCGTTAGTGAAATTAAGTTATAGGAAATGGGATGTTAACAGACATAAGACTAACAAGACACATAGACTGATTGTTTTGTTTGCTAAAAGAAAACCCGCCTAGACTGATGGTTGGCCAATGCAGATAGAATTGTCCGCATTGGCTTGTACTGTTTACTTTAGCGTCAGTTTCAGGGTCAGGCCATAAGCGAAGGAATTGCCCACTGTAGGCAACAGGGCGGGGGAGATCCGCCAGGAGAGATCGTCGGAATCATCAAAAGTTTTGAGGTGGGCAATGGCCGCCGCCTCCACCACTTGGAGAAAATAAAAGGCAGTGGTGACAATGACCATATAATCCCGGTCCCGGCGGAACTGGTCGCGCCTTGCCTTCAGTCCGTCGTTGGTGTAAAGCTGGGTATTATTGTAGGGGGCTGGTGGCTCGGTGGCGGGGTTGTTGTCCAGCCGATAAAGGTAGGCATTGCGCAAGGTAACGTATTCGCGGTGGTTGCGGGCCATGTTCCAAACTAAAAAGCCGGCGGCGCCATAAATGATGGGGATCTCGATGAACCACGCTTTGCGGTTGTACCATTGGCCCAGCCCTGGAACAATGGCCGAATACAACGCTGCTTGGGTCGGCCCTTTTACTTTTTTCTGGGCCAAAAATGATTGTAGACTATCCAATTGGATCGCTATCTTGGCTTCTTGGTCGGCCAGTCTGGTGGTGTCCAAGTCCTGGGCCATCACCTCGCCCGCAATGGAAAGACCGACCGCCAATAGGAAAAAAGCGAAATACTTTGTCATCAAATAAGAGGAAGCGTACAATCAATCGGGCCGAAAAATGATTTTTTTGGTTATTCGCCCATTATTTCCAAAATCCGGTTCAGATCATCGGTACTCAGGAAAGGGATCCGGATCTCGCCATTGCCGGCCTCGCCGCACCGAATCTGGATCCGGTGGCCAAAACGACTGGTCAACCGGTTTTGGATCCGGGCCACTTCCACGTCAAATTGTTTTTTGTGAGGCGTTTTTTTAGCCGGTTTTTCTTCCATTAGGCTGCGCACATGATCCTCAGTACGGCGAACGGACCATTGATCCTCCAAGATTTTTTTGTAGATGAACAGTTGTTGATCCACATTTTCAACATTGACGATTGCCCTGGCATGTCCCATTGATAGTTTTTTCTCGCGCAAGCCCGCTTGCAAATCGGGCGGAAGGCGGAGCAAGCGCAGATAATTGCTCACTGTGGCCCGGTTTTTCCCCACTCGATCGCCCAGTTCGTCCTGTTTGAGTTGGCACTCGGCAATGAGCCGCTGGTAGCTCAGCGCAACTTCGATGGGGTTCAGATCTTCGCGCTGGATGTTCTCGATCAGGGCCATTTCGAGCATTTGCTGATCGTTGGCCGTGCGAATGTAGGCGGGGATGGTCTCCAGGCCAGCAATTTTGGCCGCTTGGAAACGACGCTCGCCCGCGATGAGCTGATAGATATCTTTTTCCAACTGCCTTACCGTGATTGGCTGAATGATTCCGTGGATCCGGATCGAGTCGGCCAGTTCGCGGAGTGCATCGGCATCAAAGTAGTCACGGGGCTGGAAAGGGTTGGTCTGGATCTGTACCACCCCAATCTGGCTCATCAACCCGGCCGAATAATCGGTGTCCAACTTATTATTGTTGACAAACTTGGCATCTCCCAGCAATGACTCCAGCCCTTTACCCAAGCCGGTACGTTTTTTCAGCGACACTTTTTCAGTCATATCATCAAGGTTAACGATCAAGCAAAAAGAAGGGCACGGATAAGGTTCTATTGTAAAAAGAGAGGTAAATGCTTCAGGTTGTTCTTGTCCAACACTTCCCGGGCCAAGTTTAAATAACTGACCGCTCCCTTGCTGTCGGCATCGTGGGCCAGTGCCGGCAAGCCGTAGCTTGGTGATTCGCTCAACCGGATATTGCGTGGGATCATGGTTTGAAACACCAAATCTTTGAAGTGCAAGTTGACATCTTCCACCACTTGGTTGGACAATTTGAGCCGAGCATCGTACATGGTGAGCAGGATGCCCTCGATTTTCAGTGCTGGGTTGAGCCGGGTCTGGATGATCTTGACGGTGTTGAGCAACTTGCCCAATCCCTCAAGGGCAAAAAATTCGCACTGAACCGGAATCAGCACCGAGTTGGCGGCCGAGAGTGCGTTGACCGTCACCAAGCCCAACGAAGGCGAACAGTCGATCAAAATAAAATCATAGTCGTCCTTGACCGAGGCCAAGGCTTCCCGCATCCGTTCCTCCCGGTTGGGGATGTTGATCATCTCCACTTCGGCCCCCACGAGGTCTATGTGCGAAGGGATCAAGTACAGAAATTCAAAATTGGTGGGTTTTATCACTTCGCGCACTGCCAGATCGCTGGTCATACAGTCGTAAATGCTCTGTTGGACTTCGCGGGGGTTGTACCCGAGGCCAGAGGTAGCATTGGCTTGAGGATCGGCATCAACCACCAACGACTTGAACTCCAGTGCCGCCAAACTTGCTGCAAGATTAATAGCCGTAGTGGTTTTGCCCACGCCTCCTTTTTGGTTGGCAATGGCGATGATTTTACCCATTTCGTTGCTGATTATCAATAGTTTAAATTGAACTCAGTTGACTGACTGAGCCAATAACAAGCCTTCTCTGCACAAATATACTGTTTGCCCGGCCAAAAAATGTCCTTGGATGGTACCAACCACCTTAAAAGGCTTTGTAAGTTAGTCACAAAAAATAAATGTTAACATAAAATTAATATTGGAATCTTTTTTATTAATTTAGCGTTAACAATCAAGCCGCCAAAAAGAAGGCAATCTCATGACTTAGACAACGCACAACGACTTGAAGAACCATATTTTACTATTACTGGCAACCTGCTGGGGCCTGTTGGCGCAAGGACAAGCCAACTTCCCCGCGCCCCGTTTCTGGGCCGATACTTTCCCGATGCTCCTAGCACCAGATGTTCACTTGGACAGCGCCCAGCGAACCGCCCTGGGGCAAAAGTTGCGGTCTTTTACCGACCAATTGAAGCAAGATCGGTTGGGCCAGCCAGCGGATATCAAGTTTTTACGGCACATTCACCGCCAAGTATTCAAGTCTTTTCTGAAAAAGTATGCGCCCCATAGCTCATTGGGTGAATTGCTGACCACCCAGCGATACAACTGCTTGAGCGGATCACTGCTGTTGGCCATTGTGCTGCGAGAAACTGGTTTTGTGGTCAATGTGCACGAGACCACCATTCATGCCTACCTGACCGTGGCGCTGGCTAATGGCACCGAAGCCCTCATCGAGACCACCGATCCAGTCAACGGGCTGCTGCTGTCCCCGGCCCTGGTCGCCCAGCGCAAACGGCGCTATGTGCAGGAAGATCTGGCTGCCCGCAAACAGGCCCATTCTTCTTTTGTCCAAGAAAATAACACTGTGCAGACGGTCAATTATTGTCAAATCGCCGGCCTTTTGTTCTATAATGAAGCGGTAGAACGCTATAACCGACAAGAATATGAACAGACCGTGGTTTGTTTGCAGTCGGCAATGGCCTATTACGAGGCCGAGCGCAATATTTGGGCTATGTTGAAGGCTACGGGTCAGTTGTTGAAGTCCCATGAACTGGCCGAGGGCAAGCGTCAGTCCCTGACTCAGTTGCACCAACAATACCAAACGTGGTTTCAAAACATCAGTTCGAAAATGGAAGGGGAGTAGCTGTCCTTTGGGAAATTGACCAATAAAAAAAACCCGCGGTTGAGACGGGTTTTTTTATTGGTCAAAATAATCTTATTTCACCGTGTCCACAACTGCCTTGAAAGCAGTTGGGTGGTTCATGGCCAGATCGGCCAATACTTTGCGGTTCAATCCAATACCGGATTTGACAACTTTGCCCATAAAAACCGAATACGACATGCCAAACTGGCGGGTGGCAGCATTGATGCGTTGGATCCACAATCCACGGAATTCCCGTTTCTTGTTTTTGCGGTCACGGTAGGCATACACCAACCCTTTTTGCACCGCATTTTTGGCAACTGTCCAAACATTCTTGCGGCGGCCCCAATAGCCTTTGGCCATTTTGAGGACTTTCTTGCGCCTCGCCCGGGACGCGACGTGATTTACTGATCTTGGCATTTCATTCACTTTTTTTGGTAAACGGCGGTTTGGCAAACCAAACACTTAGGGGCCGGGTACCGGGGTTGAACATTAATAAAGTTTAAACCGGTAATGGTTTAGATGCAAAGCATGTGTTTTACACGGGCTTCGTCCGACTTGCTCACAAGGGTCATGTGGGACAAGTTGCGCTTCTGGGTAGTCTCCTTCTTGGTCAAGATGTGGTTGTGGTAAGCGTGTTTGCGCTTGATCTTGCCCGTTCCAGTCAACTTAAAACGCTTTTTTGCACTTGATTTTGTTTTTAACTTCGGCATTTTTGTGTTTGTTTAAAAACAATTTGATCTATAAATTAACCAGTTACACGGGTGGAATAAAGCCCACTGCCCCATATTGGCAAAACTTATACTAGGTAAAAAACATGACAGCCTATTTGGAGGCGATTTTGGCCGGCTTGGGCGAAAGCATGACGCTCATTCGCTTGCCCTCTAACTTGGGTAGTTGATCTACTTTGCCCACCTCTTCGAGTGCTTGGGCAAATTTGAGCAACAATATTTCGCCCCGCTCTTTGAACACAATCGTCCGGCCGACAAAATGTACGTAGGCTTTCACTTTATTGCCCTCTTTCAAAAAACTTTCGGCGTGCTTGAGCTTGAAATCAAAGTCGTGCTCATCTGTATTGGGGCCAAAACGAATTTCCTTAACTATTGTCTTGTGGGTTTTGGCCTTCAATTCTTTCTGCTTTTTCTTCTGCTCATACTTGAATTTTGAGTAGTCGGTGATCCGGCAGACAGGTGGTTCGGCATTTGGGGAGATTTCTACCAAGTCCAATTTCTGTTCTTGGGCCATCGTAATCGCTTTGCGGGTTGGATAAACGCCTTGTTCAACGTTTTCGCCGACTAGCCGAACTTCCAATGCACGGATTTTATCGTTTATCTTGTATGGTTCTTCAACCCGTCCCCTCCGGTTGTCCCGGTTAAATGTTTTTTCGGCCATGCACTGTAAAACTTTGTTTTAAAGGTTTTTACGTTTTGTGTCTAAATTTAGTTGGCAAATATACTGTTTTTTTATTTACTACCATTTCCGTTTGAGAATTTCCGACAAAATGAAAGCGGCGCGCAACTGGTCGGGGTGCTGCACCAGTTCCGTCACTGGGTTGATGGTCAGGGTGCCGGCTGCTTGCGGGGGATTGTCATTGGACAGTCTGTAAGCAGGCCTTGGGGCTTCTCTGCTCTTCAATTCCGGCGGTTTGGCCACCGGGGCAGCCGGCTCCAACGGTGGTTGCGGTTCGATCAGACTGGTCATCTTCATTTCTTCGGGCAACTGGGGCACGTCCACCAACCGTACCCGTTGCTGGCGCAGGGGACGGAGATCCTCCGCTTTTGGGCGGGGCAAATTGGCCTGGACCATCTCGTCAAATTCCTGCAATAAGTCACCAAATGTTTTTCTGCGCTTTCTGGGGGGGGGCGGGGCATCGTCCAGTAGCGGTCTTGATTTGCGCGCATTATTTGACCGGGCCCGGCCAGCAATGCGCACGAACACGAGATAATAGATTACCAAGCCGGTCAGTACGGCAATTATTTTGATCGCTTCGGCCATTGGGCGTGCCCGGTGGGGCTTATTTGATGGATGAGCACAGATTCACGTTAAAATTAAACAATTTTGTGATGCCAAACAATTTTCGTTCCCTTGGCCCACTGGGCGTTGCCCGCTCGTTACTCACCATGCCAGACCCCAAACTGTTCCTTGTCCCCACGCCCATTGGCAATTTGGAAGACATTACCCTACGCGCACTCCGTGTGTTGCGCGAGGCCGACTTGGTCATTGCCGAAGATACCCGTAACACCGGTTTCCTGTTAAAGCACTACGAAATAGCCAGACCGCTCCAAAGCTACCACAATTTCAATGAGCACCAGGCCGTGGCTGGTTTGGTCAAACGCTTGGCCGACGGAAAAACAATTGCCTTGGTGTCAGATGCGGGCACGCCCGGCATTTCGGATCCGGGCTTCCTACTGGTGCGGGCGTGTTTGGCGGCGGGTATTGCGGTGGAGTGCCTGCCCGGGCCGACGGCCTTCGTGCCCGCGCTGGTCAAATCTGGCCTGCCCTGTGATCGCTTTGTGTTCGAGGGTTTTCTGCCCCACAAAAAAGGCCGGCAAACCCGGCTCAAAGCATTGGCCATTGAGCCCAGAACAGTGGTATTGTACGAATCACCGTTCCGCCTGGTCCGGTTGCTGGGCGAACTGCAAGAACACTGCGGGCCCACCCGCCCAGCTTCGGTCTCCCGCGAGTTGACCAAACTGTTTGAAGAAACCGTCAATGGCACGTTGGCTGAAATCGCGGCCCATTTTGCGGCCAAGGATCCCAAGGGAGAAATAGTGGTGGTGGTGGGCGGCTGCGAAGAATAGCCTCCCCAATTGATTTTCCCCCCAAATAAATGGCGTAGGGCATCAAGTGGCCGTGAGGACGGCGTTGTGCGTACCGCCAGCGTGTTGTCGGTCGGGAAGGCAAAAGCGGATCGCCTGCCGCAGCCGTAAAGCGGCCCGCGCCCCGCCCAACAAATCCCCCTCACGCTTGGTTCAGCAATGGTGCTCTCAATCAAACCTATGAAGATCGCTATTTTTTGGTATCGCCGAGATTTGCGCTTGGTCGACAATGCTGGATTGTTCCACGCACTCCAATCGGGACTTCCCGTATTGCCCTTGTTTATCTTTGATCGCCATATTTTAGATAAATTGGACGATAAAAACGATCAGCGCGTGGCTTTCATCCACCACGAGTTAAGCCAAATGCAGGCCGAGTTGATTGCCCTGGGCAGTTCGCTCTTGGTCAAGTATGGCCCGCCCGAGGAGATTTGGCCAGCATTGCTGCGGAGCTACGAAGTGGGGGCCGTATATGCCAACCACGACTACGAGCCCTACGCCCGCGAGCGGGATGCGCTCATGGCCAAGCAACTGGCCCAAGCCAATATTCCCTTCCACACCTATAAAGATCAATGTATTTTTGAAAAATCGGAAGTGGTGAAAGACGATGGCCTGCCCTACACCGTTTTTACCCCTTACAGCAAGCGGTGGCGGAAAAACCTGACCGATGCCGCCGTTGCTTCCTACCCGACGGAGGCACAATTTAGCCAATTATATCAACTGCCCCCCCAGCCCATTCCCTCGTTGGCCGAGCTGGGTTTTGGTGCCACTAAAGTCGGTTTCCCCGGAAAAACCGTCAAGGCCGAACTGCTCCAACAGTATGGGCAGCAGCGCGACTCGCCCGCCGTACCGGGAACTTCGCGGCTGAGCGTTCACCTGCGCTTCGGCACGGTGAGCATCCGCGCCCTGGCCCGCCAAGGACTGGCCCAGAGCGAGCCGTGGCTCAACGAGCTGATCTGGCGCGATTTCTACATGATGATCCTTTGGCATTTCCCCCATGCGGCCGAGCGGGCATTCAAGCCAGCGTATGACCAGATCGCTTGGCGCAACGATGAAAGTGATTTCTTGGCGTGGTGCGAGGGCCGCACTGGCTACCCGATCGTCGATGCGGGGATGCGCGAACTGAACCAGACTGGGTTCATGCACAACCGGGTGCGGATGATCACGGCCAGTTTCTTGACCAAGCACCTGCTGATCGATTGGCGCTGGGGAGAGGCCTACTTTGCCAAAAAGCTCCTCGATTTCGACCAGTCGGCCAACAATGGCGGCTGGCAATGGGCGGCGGGCAGTGGCTGCGATGCCGCGCCCTATTTCCGGGTGTTCAACCCCACTTTGCAAACCCAGAAATTTGACCCAGCCTTTAAATACATCCGCCGCTGGGTGCCCGAGTTCAACCAATTGCACTATGCCAAACCGATCGTCGATCATGCGTTCGCCCGTGATCGGGCGTTGGCGACCTACAAAGCAGGATTGGCCCAGCCGGGATAGTACCGTCAATGACAGGCCAACGTAAATGATTGGGGAAATCCGCCCTTGGCATTGCTGGAATACCTAGATTTGCGACAAATTGAACAAGATCATGACTTTGGACATGCGCCTCCAAGTGTTGGCCGATTTGGGCCAAAAGATAGACGAGTTGAGTACTGAAGCACTTGATGAGTTGGCATTCCGGGCCAATGGTCAAAATCCTTGGTTCACTCCCCCCAATGTAAAGTTGGCTTTTGCGGGGATCAGGCACCTGCTCGAACCCAATGAACTGGCCAAATGGGCCGCCAAGTACACCTTTGGCCCCCAAAAGCCCCAGACAGTGGGCATAGTGATGGCGGGGAATTTGCCCATGGTGGGTGCGCACGATTTGTTTTGCGTGTTTTTGAGTGGCCACCGTTTGCAGGCAAAATTGAGCAGTCAAGATACCTTTTTAATGACCAGACTGGTAGATTGGTTGATTGAACTGGCCCCAGAATGGCGGGCCAGCGTGCAATTGACCGAGCGACTGGTGCAGATCGATGCCGTGGTCGCCACCGGGAGCGACAATTCAAGCCGGTATTTTGATTATTATTTTGCCAAATACCCGCACATCATCCGCAAAAACCGCACCTCAGTGGCTGTGCTGAGCGGCGGCGAATCCGTGGCCCAGTTACAGGCCCTTGGCCAAGATGTTTTCCAGTATTTTGGGTTGGGCTGCCGCAATGTATCCAAACTGCTGGTGCCGCCCCAATACAATTTTGCCCATTTCTACGAGGCCATTGAGCCATTGGCCAGAACCGTTGGCGATTATTACAAGTACCAAAACAACCACGACTACAACTTGTCCATTTATTTGGTCAATGGCACACCCCACCTCGACAATGGCTTTCTGATCCTCAAAGAAGACAAGGCGTTGGTTTCGCCCATTTCGGTTTTGTTCTACGAATACTACACCGATGAAGCTGATTTGGCGCAGAAACTGACCGACCACGCCGATAAAATCCAGTGTGTAGTAGCTGATCCAAATACATTTCCCAATTATACAGCCTTCGGTCAGACGCAGCAGCCCAGCATTGCCGATTATGCCGATGGGATTGACACCCTTCAATTTCTGCTTGCACTGTAAGAATGGCCGCGCACCCAGATCCATTTCCTTGGCGCACACCCTGTTTGGCCGCACTGTTGGTTTGGGCGGGCCTGCTGGGCGGTTTTTCGGCCGCCCAGGCCATTGACAACGACCAAGGGCTATTCTACTTGGCCGCCCTTCGCGTAGCGCAAGGCCAAGTATTTATGGTCGATTTTGGGATGCCTTATGCCTATTTCACGGTGCAAGTCTTGGCCTTTTTTATTTGGCTTGCCCCTACAAGTGGCTGGGGCTTGGTATTGGCTTCTGGCGCATTGAACCTAGCGGCAGTCTGGGTGGTTTTTTTGCTGATCGGCCGCACGGGCGCGGGCCGCTGGGCCACCTTGGCCGGGGCTTGGCTCACCAGCTTGGGTTTTTTGGCCATCGGGGGCATGTATTACAATGATCAATTTGCCTACTTTTTTGTATTTCTGGCAGGATTGGTTTTTACTGCCCACTGGCGGCTCGGCGTTAAGTGCTTGCTCACCAGTTTTTGCCTCATCGTAGCTTTTTATGCCAAACAAACCGTCGGCTTGGCGGGCGCGGCCGGCTTAGGGGCCGCTTGGCTGCTGACCTCAGGCTGGCGAAGGGCAAGTTTTCAAACTGCACTTTATTTGATCGGGTCGTATCTATTGGGTCATTTGCTCCTGCTGGGCTGGGTTTATTTTTTTCTGGATTTTGAATTGTTCAATTTTTTTTATTTTGATTTACCCCGCGATTACAAGGCCGATCTGTCCATTTGGGAAGTGGCCAAAGCGTTTTTGTTTCCCCTCCGTATTGATCCGATCCAGATGCTGGCCGAACGGGGCTTGGGCCGCCTCTTGCTTTATCCCTTCGTCCTGTTGTGCTATTATGCGTATTTTTTGATCGGCACCAAGAACTTGGGGCCGGTTTCCCGCCCCCCAAATCCAAACTTTCGCTTTTTGCTCATTTATGGATTGGTTTCTTCATTGATCGGCAACGGGTTGATTGGCCGGGGCAATTTGGAGCTAAATCTGGGGCTGGGCATGGTTGCGGCCCTGGTCTTGGCCACTGTGTCCCGACCTTGGTTGCGCGATAGTGGGCTAATATTATTTACGGCCATTTTAGTCTTGTTTATCTTCAGAAATCGCCGATTGGCCGAACCAAGCAATGCGCAACAGCTTGCCGATTCTGAGTTGCGACCCTTGGTCTTGCGGCGCTTGTTTGCCCAAAAAGACGATTCGCTGTTCCACGCCCTCAACCGCGAAGTCTATGATTTTTTGCGCGCCCAGCCGGTGGGCTATACCTTGGCCACCGTCGACCGGATAGGTTATTTGGTGCCGCTGGCTTTGGGGAATGCGCCAGTAGTAATGACCACCGATTATTTGCACGCTTTCCACTACCTGCCCGTGGCCTCACCGTTGCGCACGTATGCCGAGGCCGACCTGATCCGGCGCTATAAGCAGTTCCAGCCCGACTTCGTGCTCACCACCGTTCGCCAACCCAATGACCCCGAAGGCTTCCAGCCGGGCGCACTGGCCCGTTTTGATGCCTATTTGGTTCAACATTATCACTCGGTTTACCTCCACAATTATTATCAGGTATTGGCCCGCAAAAAGTAGCAAACATTTGTCAATTGCGGGACTTTTGGGCTAATTTGCGGTTTAGGAAAGCGAAAACTGGGATGGTTCAACCTGCAAGGACACTTTTACTGCTCTTTTATGTGGCTTGTCTGATGGCATTGGTCATGGTCTTGTCACCGGGCACGTTGCCCCTTACCGACACATTTGCCTTCAATATTTTTACCATTGACGATGCGCTGCCATTTGGCCCCCAAACTGCCAAAGTAGACATCACCGATAAAGCCGAACTGGCCGCAAAGCTGGCCGATGAAGTGGAAGGATCGAGCGGTGAAGAAACCACTGCGATGCCCCTGGACACGGCCAAGCACAAAGGAAACAGCCCTTTCTTGAGCTACAATGCCCCCGAGGACAATGGCCCCACTTCGGGTGGCAAGTTTTCGGTGGACACCAGCCGCCGGGGCGAGTTCAATGAAACCACCGAAACCGCCAGCTTGACCGTCCAGTTTCCTGATAGCACCAAGCCATACCAACTAGACCACTTCTTTGCTTCGTTGCAGGATATTCCCGTCAAGCACCATCTGATCAGGGTGTTGCACTATGGCGACTCCCAGATCGAGGGCGATCGGGTGAGCGATTTCTTGCGGACCCGCCTCCAAAATCGGTTTGGGGGCTGCGGCGTGGGCTTGGTTCCCCTGTTGGAAAAACAAGCTTTCCGGGCAACGCTCAAGACGGATTTTGCCCCCAACCTCACTAAATATGCCACTTATGGCGACAACCGCTCCAACCGGGGTGGGCGCTATGGATTGCTGTGCTCCACTTTCAAATTTAGTCCCCCCTCGGGCGGTGAAGCGGGCAGTAGCTCCCAGACCTACCGCTCGTGGGTGCGTTTCCGCAAGAGCAGTTCCACCACCGATGCCAATGCCAACCAGATCCAAAACGTTAAACTCCTCTATTACTCGCCCAACACAAAATTGGCGGCCGATGTGATGGTGGACAAAGACTCGACCTATCGCCACTTACTGGATCGTAGCCCCGGCCTGACGGTCGCGACCCGGCCCGTGACCGCCAACTTCCAACGGCTCACCCTGAGCCTGGAAAGTGGCGAGGGATCCGAGATCTATGGTGTGGCCTTGGACTGCAACGAGGGCGTGGCGGTGGACAATGTGGCCCTGCGTGGTAGTTCGGGCATTGAGTTTACCAAAATTGAGGTCGGTTTCCTGCGCCAACAGATCCAGCAGCTCAATGTGAAGCTCATTGTATTGCAATTTGGCGTCAATGTGATCCCCAATGTACTGCGCGATTATACCTTTTATGAAAATGC
>JBBQXF010000070.1:0-24592 GCA_038209965.1 Cytophagales bacterium
CGATCAAGCAGTGGATACCAAAAAAGACCTCACCCAGAAAATTGACAATGAACTGGGCAAGCTCCGCAACTTGTTTGGCAGCGAACTGCCCAAGATCAACGACGCGATCAAGGGCAAGGACATGGACGCGATCAAAATGCCGAGCAAAGGCGGGAAAGCCAGTCAATAAACATTGGGGTTAATACTCGCGCAAAATCCTGCAAATGCACGAGCGTTTGCAGGATTTTGCGCGAAAATCTTGGGGATTGACCTTTGCCCAACCCTGTTCACTTGCTCCGCCATCAAAACCCAATAATGAGAGGAGATACCCACATGTTTGGTTGCTAAACGGCTTGGAAACGGCTTGGAAACAAGAACCGGGCGGTTTTAGGTTGGATGCTCCCTCACCTCGGCCCATTGGTAAAACCGCCGCCGCAACCACAAAGCAGCAGTTATGCAGAGTACACTTTGAAAGTATAATCTTCCATGATCAAGTTGGCCAACAGCTTTTTGCAAGCAAACTCTACTTCTTGCCGGGCCGCAGCTTCATCGGCCACCTCGAGCTCCAGCAAGATATGCTTGCCAACCCGCACATCGGCCACATTTTGGAGGCCCAAGTTTCCCAAGCCCAGCAACACGGCCTTGCCCTGGGGATCCAAAATTTCTTTTTGGGGCATTATATCAATCTCGGCAATGAATTTCATAATCAACAGCGCTCGGGCTAAGTTAGGTGGAAAGGTTATTTTTAATGAATGACAATATTATATACAACGCAATAATGACCGGAATGGCAGCAAAATTAAAGGCCAAAAACAAAACGGCCGCACTTGCCATCAAAATGTACTGAAACTTGTGTTTTTCCCAAGCAAAGCCCTTGAACTTGAGGGCCAAGAGCGGCAGTTCCGACACCAACAAAAGTGACATCACCACAGCCAGCCCAGCCACGATCCACGGCTGCTGGGCCAATGGCAAGAGCCACTGGGCCAGCAAATTGTTGGGGAATACGCCCATCAAGGGCAATGCACTGATGAGCAGGGCATTGGCTGGAGTGGGCACCCCAATGAACGAATCGGACTGGCGGGTATCCACATTGAATTTGGCCAAACGCAGGGCGGAGCAAACCGGGATGATGAGCGCCAAAAACGGCAGATAAGGCTGCCCGGCCGCCTGGAGCAGCTGATAGACGATGAAACCCGGCAGCACCCCAAAGCTGACCACATCAGCCAAGGAATCCAACTCTTTGCCAATGGGACTGCTCACCTTGAGCAAACGGGCCACAAATCCATCAAAAAAATCCAAAATGGCCGCTGCGTAAATCATATAGGCCGCCCATGCCAGATCTGGCACGGCTTGGAAACAAAAGAGGATTCCCGCACAACCACCCAGAAGGTTGCCGCAGGTAATGGCATTGGGCAAATGGCGGAGCAAGGACATGGCCAAAGAGTGTAAAATGGATGAAGCACAACTTTTTTTGTTGCGGTCAGCAAATTTGTGATTTTATCCCCAAAAAACCCGCTTCGGTTGGAAATCGGGCCAATGTAATAAATGACGCAAATTTCTGGAAAAATAATTGCTTATTAGTAATTGCTAGTATTGTCAATCGCGGCCACGGCCAAATTTCACCCCTTCCCAATGAAACGAACTTGCCTGTTATTCTTCTGCTGCACTTGTCTAATGAGCACATTGAGTGCCCAAAATTTCGGCACTGGCTGTTTGTTTGACCCTGTCCGCTACGACAGCGTGCCGCTCACAACTCCGCTGGTCCGGGGCGATTACAACATGCCCCGCTCTGCCTCGCTCAAAAAATATTGTCCTACTCCCCGCGATCAAGGGAGTACTGGTACCTGCACCGCTTGGGCATCCGCCTATGCCGGACGCACCATCCTGATGGCCCAGCGCCGGAATTGGAACGGGTTTCAGTCCGTAACCCCGTATGCATATTCGCCCTCGTATGTGTACAATCAGATCCGGCTCACCCCCGACTGCACCAAGGGCACTTATATCGTTGATGCCATGCACTTGTTAAAGATGAAGGGTGTGACCCAACTCGATCAGTTTGGCTTTGAATGTGCGCGCACTGCCACCCTAACCGACCACCTTAAGGCCCGGGACAATGTCATCCTGGACTACAAGCGGCTGTTTCCGTACACCGGCGGGGTCAAATCGGCGGTGCTGCCCTCGGTCAAAAAAAGTTTGTCCGAAAACAAGCCAGTGATCATCTCCATCAAATGTTTTGGTTCATGGGATCAGGCCAAGGGCGTATGGATCCCATCGGCCAGTCTCAACGATGTGGACAAAGGCTACCACGCCGTGACCGTAGTGGGCTACGATGACCAGATGTACGGGGGCGCAGTGGAGATCATGAACAGTTGGGGGGCAAAATGGTGCAACAATGGTTTTATGTGGATGCGCTATGCCGATTTTGAAAAATACTGCGTCGAGGCATTCGAGATGAGCGACCACCCCGCTGCCGCGCCGTTGCCGGGCCCTAAGCCAACCGAGGGCGCGGCCTCCACAGTCTGGACTGTCAATAAGTTTGGGGGCGAAGTGGCCCTGAAAAAGACCGATGGCAAGTTGATCGAGACTACCTTGGTTGGGGGCATGTACCGCACCCGCCAGCCCCAAATGTCGGGCACTGCTTTCCAGTTTTTTCTGACCCACCAAGAGCCGATCTACCTTTACGCCTTTGGACTGGATCAAAAAAACAAGTGTACTTTGCTCTTCCCCCGCAACAACATCAGTCCATTCCTTAGCTACCGCAAGGGCACAGTAGCTCACCCGAGTGAAAACGAATATGTACAATTGGACAATAGCAAGGGCAGCGAATTTTTGATCATGTTTTATTCCCGGAGCGAGCTGAAAATCCGCGATCTGATGGCCAAGATCGAGGCCATGCCCGGCCCCATCACTGCCCGGGTCAATGCCGCGCTGGGCGCATTGGCCATTTCCCCGGGTAGCATCCAGTACAAGAGCAATCTGCCCGGTTTCACGCTGCGTGGCGGTTCTTCGCCCAATATGGGCAGCGTGGCCCCAATAATCGTGGAGATCCTCCGCTGAGGATCGGCCAGCCCTATCTTCGATAGGGCTGGCCGATCATTACTTGTGCCGCCAACTCGCAGGCATTTGGGCGAATAGGATATTGAAGTGGGAGATCTTGGGAAAGCCACTTGCAATGTCAGGGTGATTATTGCAATTCACTTTGACCGCTGTTTTTCAGTTTGCCCAATTCGGCAGTTGGTCAGATGCCTGCAATGCTATCAGAACAGACAATATGAATGTCACCTATGATGATATGAAAAAGTCAATATTCGTTAGTCTCTTTGGACATTTTCCGTACCTTTACAATTATGTTTTATAGGCGAAAAATTATATTAGCATTATTAGAAGCATTTGAAGGACGTTTGCCAAAAATTTCCTTACAAAAGCTGTTGTTTTTATTTACCGGCAGACAATCTAAGCGGGATTATGATTTCGTGCCTTATAAGTATGGTTGTTATTCATTTTCTGCCAATGCTGACCTTACAGCGATGGTTAGACACGGACAGTTATCCGAAGATAAAGATGATTTTACGAAAATTGATACTATTGACTATATGATCTTATTAAATGAAAAGGACAAAAAAATTCTTATCGACCTTAAAAAATCTTACGGCAATTTGAACACAAACTCGTTAATCAAATTGACCTATTTGAATTATCAATATTATGCCATTAATAGTATTATTGCAAAGGAGATTTTGACAACAGAACAATATAATAAAGTTTTGCTCGCTAAACCAACAAATGACAAAACGACACTGTACACTATCGGATATGAAGGCATTTCTTTGGAAGAGTATTTGAACAGGTTAATCAAAAATGATGTCAAAGTATTGGTTGATGTCAGAAACAATGCACTTAGTATGAAGTTTGGGTTTTCAAAAACACAGTTAAAGAACTTTTGTGCAAGTCTAAATATTGAATATTTGCATATTCCAGAAGTCGGTATTCAGTCTGAGCAAAGACAAGAATTAAAAACCCAGACAGATTATGATAACCTATTTGAGATATATAAAAATCAAAATCTTAAAAAGACATTGAGCCAACAAGAGCAAATATTAAATTTACTCAAAGAAAAAAAGCGAATCGCGCTAACCTGTTTTGAAGCAAATATCTGTCAATGCCATAGGAAACATTTAGCGGAAGCAATAATAAAACTGCCTGAATGGAAGAGTGCGACCCCTCACTATGAATTGAAACACATTTAATTATGGCTTTGACAAAAATACTAATTGCGGTAAAAACCTACCCTACTTTATCAAACAAGTACGATGAAATTGTTTGCACAGCGGGTTTCTTGAAGATGGGAGTTGGGTGAGAATTTACCCTGTTCCTTTTCGCAAACTTGAGTATGGCAAACAATATAGCAAATATGATTGGGTTGAAATAGATATTGAAAGGAATACAGCAGATTTCCGTTTGGAAAGTTATAAACCAAAGTCAATAGAAAATGGGTTTAATTTTATTGAGCATTTAGATACAGAAAATAATTGGAAGCGTAGAAAGCAGATCGTTTTACAAAATGTCCATACGGATATGACCGAGTTAATTGGGTTGGCAAAAGATGAAACGAAATACACTTCATTGGCTGTTTTTAAGCCAAAAGAAATTTTAGGGTTTGAAATAGAGCCTACTGAAAGGGAATGGGATAAGAAAAAACTTGACAAAATTAAAGCAAATGCCCTACAATTAAGCCTTTTTAAAAACCCGGAAAAGCCCTATGAACTTGTAAATAAATTACCTTACAAATTTTCTTACAAGTTTACGAGTAATGATGGGAAAGCAAGGACATTAATGATTGAAGATTGGGAAATCGGAGCATTATATTGGAATTGCTTGAAAAGACACGAAGGAAACGAAGCAAAAGCCTGTGAAGATGTTAAGAAAAAGTATTTTGACGACTTTGCTAAAACGAAAGACTTGTATTTGTTTTTAGGGACAACCCGAGAGTTTCACTTGATTGCCCTAAATCCTTTTGTAATTATTGGCACATTTTACCCAAAAAAAATTAATCAAATACCTCTGTTTTGATCCATAAAGATATACCCAAATAAGCACAGCAGGCAACGTGAAATTGGCAAAAAAGGGAGCTGACGGAATTCTATTTCCAATTATTCAGCAACCTCCCCCTCTTTACTTCTGAACCTCTTGCTCTAAATGCTTGCTTTTGTTTATCGAACTCCTATATTAGCAAGCAAATCAATGAGTTGGCCATTGACT
The DNA here is from genome assembly GCA_038209965.1 of Cytophagales bacterium. Taxonomy (GTDB): domain Bacteria; phylum Bacteroidota; class Bacteroidia; order Cytophagales; family Thermoflexibacteraceae; genus JALONO01. The sequence goes on from JBBQXF010000070.1 coordinate 5,239, forward strand.
TTGCCCTCAGGGACAATCTCTGGTGAAGCAACCACTTACTTTATCGGGCCAAATACTTAAAATCTCAACAAAAATGAGGTAAAAATAAAATAAAAACCAGCACAAATACAACTAAAAAGTCAAAAATAATATAACGAGACGACATCGCTTGGTCATTGTGTGGCGAAAGCCCAACCCGCAAAGCCAGCACCCGTTGCCAAGTGGTCCGGTGGCGATATTGGGCCACATGCCACTTGCCAGCTTTTTGCAAAGACTAGCCGGGGATTGCGGTATCTTATCTAACTTGCAGCACGATATCGCATTCCCAGAATCGACCGGTGGGCTATATCATGGCAGTCGGTTGGGTGGCAACCTCGAAGTGGCCAGTTGGCTTTTGGGCCCTGATTTGATCGGGAGGATTTGTTGGACTGGTTGCCTTGCACTGTGGTGGGTTGTCCAGCATGGTTGGCCTCCTGCGCATTTGGTCAGGTGGGTCAGGTCAATGGAGATCACTTGCTGGCCGCCAGTCAAGCAAAGTAGGATTGCTGGCCGTTTCCTAAAATCAACTTTACTTTGTGGATACGTTAACATTTATTGGTACCCATTTTACACAAGCAATATGCTCCAAGCTGAAATCCACACCCAGAAAGGTGTGATGAAAATCAATTTTTTCCCGGAAGACGCCCCAGGCACCGTAGCCAATTTTGTCAAATTGGCCCGCTCAGGTTACTATGACGGGCTGACTTTCCACCGGGTGCTCCCCGATTTTGTGATTCAAGGTGGCTGCCCCAATGGCAGCGGCACTGGTGGCCCCGGCTACCAGATCAAATGTGAAACCGATGGCGGCAACCAGTTCCATGATCGTGGCGTGTTGTCCATGGCCCACGCAGGCCGCGACACGGGTGGTTCCCAGTTCTTTGTCTGTCATAGCCGTCGCAATACCGCCCACTTGGATCGCAAACATACCGTGTTCGGCAAGGTATATGAAGGGCTCGAGGTGATCGATCTGATCCGCCAAGGCGACAAGATGGACAAAGTGGTGATAGTGGACACTGACCAGCCAGCCTAATCGCCAGTTGAACCAAAAAACGAAACCCCCAAGGATTTTTAAAAGTCCTGGGGGGTTTTCATAGCTGGTAACTGGGGCAGGGAATAAAGTTGGCTTGCCCGCCCATTTCAATTGTCTTTCAGTAACCTAGTTTTTGCGGTCGCGGCGATTTTCCTTGCGGTCGCGCACATTTTCCCGGCGATCCTTTTTGTTTTCTCTGCGGTCGCGCACATCTTCTTTTGTATCGCGGCGATCTTCGCGTTGGTCACGCACATCCTCGCGCTGGTCACGCTTGCCCCCGTCGTGTTGGGCATCGCGCACATCCTCGCGCACGTCACGGCGATCTTCCTTTTGATCTTTCACATTTTCCCGATGATCCTTTTTGTTCTCCTTGCGATCACTCACATTTTCGCGCTTGTCGCGCAAATCTTCGCGTGTGTCGCGTACTTCCGCCACTCTTTCGGGATTGGGCTTGGGGGCAGGGTCGGTAGTGGTTTGGGCCACACTGATCTGCGTGGCCAAAAACAACAGGGCGGCGAAAGCGAAGGGAGCAATTGCGTATTTGAAAACTTGATTTTTCATGGCTCTAAAGTGGTTTTAAGTGACACTCGGAAATAAAATGCTGGCCATTTAGCAAAGTTTAAAACCGGGCGAAACTATTTTTAGGACTGCTCAAAACGGGCCGAATGACTACGCTATTTGCCCGCCGCAAAAAAAGTGGTCAGTGACTGGGCCACTTGCGCTGGTTGCTCTTCCATGATAAAATGCCCAGCATCAAGCTGTTGCACAACCAGATCGACAAAACATTCTTCCGCGTGCTGGAGGTAGGCCGGGATGATCACCACATCGCGCTGCCCGTGGATACAAAGGGTGGGCATGGCAAACGGCTGGCCCGCGTAAGTGGCCCAGCGCTTGGTATCGGCGGGCAAGGCCCGGTAATAGTTGGCCGTAGTGGCCGCCGTACCGGGGATCCGGAAAGTACGCACATATTCGGCCAAAGCGGCTTCGGGGAACGGCTTCTGGTGGGCCAAGCGCAAAAAGTGGCGCAACCAGACCTCTTCATTGCCTTGGATCATTTGCTCGGGCAGATGGGCCTGCTGCATAAAAGCTTGGTACCAAGTGAAGTTGACCCCGCCGGCTTTCAATACTTCGCGGGCGGCCAAATTGCCCTTGAGGTTATTGATGATGAGAATGTTCAAAATGGCCAGTTTTTTGACGCGACTGGGGGCCAACCAAGCCAGTTCTTGGGCCACGGCCCCGCCCCAGTCGTGCCCGGCAAGGCAAAACTCCCCAATGCCGAGGGCATCGATCAGGGCCAGAACATCGGCCGCCAGTTCGTGCTTGTGGTAGGCCGTTGGCTCGGGGGTGCGCTCGGAGTCGCCCATGCCGCGCAAGTCCGGCCGGATCAGCCGTAGCCCAGGGCCAAAATGCGGGAGCAATGCTTGCCAACAATAGGAGCTCTCGGGCCAGCCGTGGAGCAATACCACCGGATAGCCAAATTGCGTGTCACGGACAAAAAATTTGCCACGTGGAGTTTGGAGGAGCTGGGCAATATCGGCCATTACAAGCTAAATTTTCCAAAAATATACCAAGATTCCAATAGATTTGCGGCTTAAAAAGGCAATCACCTCTTTCTTTGCCCCGCCATAGGCCAAAAGAATGGAGAAATACCCATCCCAGCAATTATGTCAAGGAATAAATTAGAGCGTTTTCGCGAGAACCAACTGGCCCCAAACGTGTTTGAAGCGGGCAAAGCGAACTACGAAAACATGAAGGGGCAATGGCACCGCACCTACTTTCAAAACGATCGGCCCATTGTGTTGGAGCTTGCCTGCGGGCGCGGCGAATATTCGGTGGCCTTAGCGGCTAAACATCCAGAGTTGAACTTCGTTGGGGTGGACATCAAGGGCGCGCGCCTGTGGAAGGGCAGCCAAATTGCTTTGCGCGAAGGACTGGCCAATGTAGCTTTTTTGCGGGCCCAAATCCAACAAATTGAAACTTTTTTTGCCAAGGGCGAAGTGTCCGAAATCTGGCTCATCCATCCCGATCCCCGGGACAAGGATGCAGATGCCCGGCGACGGCTGACTTTCCCCCGTTTCCTTGCGCATTACCGTAACATCAGTGTGGACAATGTGCTGATCCGCCTTAAAACCGACAGTGCCAGCCTGTTTGCCTACACGATGGAAGAAGTGCTACCCAACGAGCCGATCAGCGAGTTGGTCTACACCGATAATTTATACCAATCGCCCTTGGTGACCGATCATTTGGACAAAAATGGGCAGCCGGTCAAGACCAAATATGAAGAAATGTTCATGGCCAAGGGGTGCACGATTCATTACGCAAAATTCCGATTGCTGCCGCAATTGGCCAGTTGACCCCCATTTTTCTGCTTGCTTGGCGTACCTTTGCCCCAACAACACATTTTGCCTTCCCTCAAACAATACAGTTTGTGGGTTGGTTTCATTGGCAACTGGCTCAATAGGCCAACGCCAAACGAGATTCTTTTTTAGTTGATTGACCTTGACCATGAACTTTGAACTTTCTGAAAATCAGCACCTTATTGCCCAAATGATCCGCGATTTTGGGGCTAAGCACATTACGCCGTTTCGCAATCAATGGGACGACGAGCAATATTTCCCGGTGGAGGTGTTCAAGGAATTGGGCAAACTGGGCCTCATGGGCGTGCTGGTGCCCGAGCAATACCTTGGTTCGGGTTTTGGCTATCATGAGTATGTAACGGCCATCGTCGAGCTAGCGATCATTGACCCGTCGATCGGACTCTCGATGGCAGCCCATAACTCCCTTTGCACCAATCACATCCTCCAATTTGGCAACGAAGTCCAGAAGCAACAATGGGTGCCCAAACTGGCCACGGGCGAGTGGATCGGGGCGTGGGGCCTCACCGAACCTAACACCGGCTCAGATGCAGGCAACATGCGGACAGTTGCGGTGCAAGATGGTGATCACTGGGTATTGAATGGGGCAAAAAATTTTATCACCCACGGTAAATCAGGCGACGTGGCCGTGGTCATTGTGCGCACCGGGCAAGTGGGAGATTCGCGCGGCATGACGGCTTTTGTGGTGGAGCGCGGCACGCGCGGCTTTACCGGTGGCAAAAAAGAAGACAAGATGGGCATGCGGCTTTCGGAAACGGCCGAAATGATCTTTACCGATTGCCGCATCCACCAAGACAATATGCTGGGCGAAGTCGGGGAAGGATTCGTCCAATCGCTCAAAATATTGGATGGTGGGCGCATCTCAATTGCTGCTTTGGCCTTGGGCATTGCACAGGGAGCGTATCAGCACTCGGTCAAATACGCCAAGGAACGCGAGCAGTTCAACCAACCGATTGCCAATTTCCAAGCCATTGCCTTCAAACTGGCCGATATGGCGGTGGAGATCGAGGCCGCCAAGCTGCTCACTTTCCAAGCGGCCGAGCTGAAAAACCAAGGTAAAGATGTGAATAAATTATCGGCAATGGCCAAGTACTATGCCTCGGAGGTATGTTGTCGGGTTGCCAATGACGCAGTACAAATTTTTGCGGGCTATGGCTATTGCAAGGATTACCCGGTAGAAAAATATTACCGGGATGCAAAACTTTGCACCATTGGTGAGGGCACTTCCGAAATCCAGAAAGTAGTGATTTCCCGCGCCATTCTGAAATAACTTCTCAGACCGACACGATGCCTATTTTTTACTCGCCCGATGAATTTCTTCGCCTTGCTGGCGGGCTGCCCGTGGCCGATGTTCGTTCACCTGGGGAGTTTGAGGACGGGCACATTCCGGGCGCGGCCAACTTGCCCCTGTTCACCAACGAAGAACGGGCTGAAATCGGCACGCTCTATAAACAGCAGGGCCAGGAACCAGCCATGTTTCGGGGCTTGGAACTCATTGGGCCCCGAATGACCGATCTGGTGCGCCAAGCCCAGCAATTGGCCCCGGACAAAAAAATCCTGCTCCATTGCTGGCGTGGGGGAATGCGGAGTTCCAGCGTGGCTTGGCTGTTGGATCTGTTTGGCTTTGAAGTTGGCTTGTTGGTGGGTGGGTACAAAGCTTATCGACAACTGGTGTTACAGTCATTTCATGAGCCAAGAAAGCTGGTCATTTTGGGTGGGCGCACGGGCAGTGCCAAAACCGAGGTGCTGGCCCAACTCCGGGCAATGGGCCAGCAAGTCATCGATCTCGAGGCGTTGGCCCACCACAAAGGATCGGTATTTGGAGCTTTGGGGCTCGAAAAACAGCCACCCGTCGAAATGTTCGAGAATAATTTGCACCAGCAATGGGCCCGCACCGACCCAGATCGGCCGCTTTGGCTAGAGGATGAGAGCCATGCCATTGGCCGGATCTATCTTCCGTCGGGGCTGTGGCAGCAAATGCTCCGGGCGCCAGTGGTGGATCTGCGGGTGCCCACACCGGAGCGCGTGGCCCATTTGGTGAAAGGTTACGCCGGTTTTGCCCCAACTGAACTGGCCGAAGCTGCCCAAAAAGTCGCCAAACGGCTTGGCCCACAAAACACCAAAGAAGTATTGAAGGCATTGTCAGCGGGCGAGTTCGCCACTGCGGCCATGATTTTGCTGCGCTACTACGATCAAGCCTACGACTATGGGCTGCAAAAACGGCAGGTAAAAATGCTCCAAGTGCAAACTGATACCGCCGACCCTTTCCTCAATGCGCGCGGAGTGCTGGCGGCGGTTTTGGAGGCTGAAGAGGATAAGCCTTCCTTGTAGCTGGTAAGGGTGGCGAATCTGGGGAACGCTATGCCAACAATTCGGCAAATCTTTTCCATTTTACCGCGCTTGATCCAGCCTTAGCCACGTTTAATCGGCGACTCATGGTACAACGGTTTGGCCTTGCTCAAAAGGGTTCAAGAAAAAGAGCGATTGGCAATCTTTCTAAATTACCCTTCCGCAGGATCGGCCAAGATTTTTCGCCAAACATAGACCAGAAAGAAGATCGGCATCACAAAGATGAAGAACAGCAGGGCCGCTCCAGTGACAGCAGCATTGACCAGCCCCGCCTTGCCCAAATAGAAGAGCAGCCAGATCCCCAGACCGGAAAACACGGTAAAAAATAGGCTCGCTTTCAGCGTGAGGGCAAACAGGTTTTTGGATTTGGCCGATTGACCAATCTTGGCTTGGAAGTCGGTCAGGCCCAACAAATTTCCGTCTTCGTCTACACTCAATAGGGTAGAAAGCTCGGGCTTTTCATGTATCTCTTTCATCAAAACACCATAGTAAAATAGCAAACCTAGCAAGGTGGGATCTGAAGGTTGCCTGTGTAAATAGTGTGTATGCAAAACCAGTGCCTAACTGAAATGTTTGAAAAAAGCGGCTAGGCTGCCTGCGCCACCGTTTGTTATTGAAGTTGTATGCTTTGGTGACCAATAAGGCAAAAATTGTTTTTGCGAATCACCAGCCTTGATAAATCTATTTTTAGTTATTGTTCAACAAATGAGACTGTTCGCGATAAATGAGGGTGCTGTTTTGGATCCAAGAGGTTTTATGGATTTGTAACTGTTTGATTTTCAAAAAATAAAAACGCTATTGGCAAGCTGGGCGATGTCGATAACGTTGGTTGGTTCCGGCATTAAAGCAAGGGAAATTGGCGATGGTGAAATGGCGGTGACCCATCTGGGCACTCAAAGTAATGCCCAAGAATGATCACATCCTTGGGCATTAGTTAGGGCAAAACTCGCAAAAAACAATCGCTAAAAATTGACGTTCAGGCTGGCGTAGTAATAGCCACCATTGAAGCCAAATTGGGTGGCGTTGCGGCTATAGACAAACCGACCGAAGGAACCATTGTCCAAGGGCACGGTATTGGTGGCGGTCAATGCTTGGACTTTCTGCAATTTGTCCGGGTAAATATCCAAGATATTGTTGGCCCCAATGACCAATTGCGCAAATTTTGCCACTTTGTAGCTCACGCTCAAATCAGAAATCACTCTGGGGGCGAACACCTCGTCCAGCCGGGGATCGGCCGGATCAAAGGTCTCTACTTGGCCAAAACGGGTCAGGCGAAGGTTGGTGCCAAACTTATTGATTCTGTAGTTGAACCCCAAGGTGAACTTGTTGCGGGGCTGGGCCAACTCGATGCGCGACCTTTCTTGGCGGTTGAAAATTTGGTTGCCAAACTGGTCGGGGGGCAAAGTGGATGATATCTGGGGAGTGCCTTGCACGAGGGTCTTGTTCAGGTTGCCCGCCAAGGTGATGCCCAAGCTCCCGTTACCGATTTGCGGGGTGGCCGAGAAAACGATGTCCACTCCTTGCGTGCGGGTGTTGATTGCATTGGTGAAGAAAATCGCCGAGTTCACATCGCGTTGGCCAGCGCCATCCAAGATTCGGGCAATTTGCAGGCCGGTACCGGTTGCTCCTCGAACAAACGAACTGGTCAAGATGATCCGGTCTTTGATATCGATCTGGTAGAAATCAACGGTCAGGGTGACACTCTTGGCAATTTGCGAGGTAACGCCCACACTCAAGTTGGTGGAGCGCTCGGCCTTGAGCGAGGGAATACCGAATGCCGCGGCCACCGGCCCGTCATTGCGGAAAGTGCCCTGCTGGCGCGGCTCCAATTGGCCAGCCACCGAAATGAAGACGGTGGAAACGGCACTGAAAAAACGCTGGTGGATGGATGGGGCGCGGAAACCGTTGGACACCGCAGCCCGGATCGCAAACGCTTCGGCAAACTTGTAGCGGGCACTCAACTTACCGGCAAAGTTGCTCCCGAAATCACTGTAATTTTCAAAGCGTCCGGCCAAGTTGACCAACAAGTTTTTGGTCAAATCTGATTCCAGATCAACATAGGCCCCAAAAATGTTCCGGGTTTGGTTCACCGCGTTGGCAGGCTGAAAACCGGGGAACACTTGTGCCCCGCCCACGCGGCCCGAGGTGGGCGCGAAATTTCGCCACGAGGCTTCTTCGCCGTCCTTAATGTTGTAATTGTCCAGGCGGAAGTTCAGGCCAGCCGCCACATTGAACGATTGCAGGCCGACTTGCTTGCCCAGATCCTTGGCAATACTGAAATCAGCGGTGTTTTGGTTGAACCCCAACTGGCCGGCATAGAAGTTGGTTTGGGCATTGCGGCCTTGGGCAAACTGCGAGGCATTGTTTGAATTGTTGACATCAAACTGGAAGGAGTTGCCGCCATACACATTGGACAGATCCCAGCGCCAGCCCTTCAGCTCGCCGCTGATGCCCATCAGCCAAGAGCGATCGCCGATGGTAGAGGCAATTTGGGGCAGAAACCCGTTCGGGTACAGCTCGGCAATTACTTGGGGCGTTTGGAAAGGGTAGCGGTAAAAACCAGCGGCTTCCCCCTTGCGGTAGTTCAAAATTCCGGTAAAGTAAAACGTCGTTTTGCCGCCCAATGGTAGGTTTCCGTTCAACATTCCGCTAAAATTGTTCACCGCCGAGTTGCCCACGAGCATGTTATTGGAAAGATTAAAATTGTTTTGGGCAATCTGGGTTTGATCCAGGTTAAAACGCTGTTGGCGCAGGGCCGGATCGGCCACGTTGTCCCAGCGGGTATAAACGGGCCCGGTATAGTTGCCGGCCCGGTTGGTCGCCCCCCGGAAGCGCAGGTCAACGGCCGCACTGATCACGCCTTTTTTGCCCACTTTTAGCCCGTGGTAAAGGCCGAAGTTGAGGTTGCGGCCATCGCCCATGTACTGCTGGCCAAAGTGCACATTGGCCGAAGTGCCCAGTTCTTTTTTCATCACCACGTTGATCACGCCCGAGATGGCATCGGAGCCATACTGCGAAGCGGCCCCATCGCGCAGCACCTCGATGCGCTCGATGGCCGCCGTGGGCAGGGTGTTCAAGTCGGTGCCCACTGAGCCGCGGCCCACTGTACCGTTCACGTTGATCAAGGCTTGGTTGTGCCGCCGCTTGCCGTTTACCAGGGTCAGCACTTGGTCGGGGCCCAAGCCGCGAATGGTGGCCGGGTCAATGTGGTCGGTGCCATCGGCCACGGTTTGGCGGGCCGAGTTGAACGAAGGAGCCACCATATTGATCATTTGGGTTGGTTCGATCTGCCCGGTCGCTTGCAGCTCTTTGGCTGTGATCACGTCCACGGGAACGGTGGTCTCAATGTTAGTGCGCACCGTGGTGGAGCGCGAACCGACCACCACCACTTCCGACAAACTGGTCACGCTTTCTTCCAGCGTTATGTCCAGCGTGATGGGTTCGCTGGCCACGGTAATGGCTTGGATCCGGGTTTCGTAGCCAATGAACGAAAACCGCAGCTTGTAATTGCCAGGGTTCATTTGGAGCGAATAGCCGCCTTGGGCATCAGTGATGGTGCCCTGTTGGGTTTCGGCCACTGAAACGGACACCCCCGGAATGCCCGAGCCCGTGGCATCGGTCACCTTGCCGGTCACCTTGGCAGCGACCCGCCGGCGAGCGGTCTTGGCCTCCCCGTTCATGGATTGGCCAATCATGGCTGGCTCGATGCCCGGCTGGGAGGAGGTCAAGAAAATCGCCGGGTTCGGCGCCAATAAGCCAGTTTCGTGGGCTTGTTTTGCGCGTTGGCGTTGCTTGGGCGAAATGATCAAATACGTACCCTTCTTTACTTTTTTGAACCGCAAACTGAATTGGCTCAATAGATCGGTCAAGTTTTGCTCTAAAGTTGCAGTTTTATCGAACGAATTTACGTTTACTTGCAGGCCGTTCAAGATTTTTTCCTCAAACAATAAATTGACCTGATAAAACGATTTTACGTCAAGCAACACTTCCTTTAACCCAGTTTGGGCCGCTGGTCGGTCTTGCTCTTTTGGCTCATTCTGACGGGTAGAGGCCAGCACTTGTGCGCGCACCTGAGTGGCACTGATGCACAGCAGCCCCATCAATGACATAGTTTTTAAAAAGTAAACTAATTTTTTCATCCTGATTGTTTTGAAATTGAAAAAAAAGAAAAGTGGTGTTGTTTTATTCGGTTATTATGTACTTTAAAATTTGTAATTATTCCTGATTAAAATTGGGTTTAGGTCAATAACAACTCAAACGCCCGAAAATCAATTTGATCAATCATCAAAAATCCCGAAAAATAGTTTGATCGTGGGATAAACTATTCCTTGATCAACAGGCCATTTTCATCGGTTACCACTTCAACGTCCAGCAAGAGGACAATGGCGTTTAGTAATTCTTCGGCGTTTTCGGCTTGGTAGTCACCTGAAATACTGCGCTGGGCCAATGTTGGCCCATTGATTCGCACGTTTACCCCAAAATGTTCCTCGATTTGATAAGCAATCTCTTGCAGGGAAGTGGTTTCAAAAGAGAAGGAATGTTGTTGCCAAGCCTTTCCCTGTTGTTTTGTTTCTGACTTATTTTCTACCCGAAAAATGCCTTTTTTATCAATTGTTACTACTTCGCCAGGTTTCATGGCCAGCATTTTTTGGTTACCGGATTCCATCAGCGAATGTAACTGGACTTTGCCTTTGCGAAGGGCCACCTTGGTTCCCCGCTTGCGGGTGTACACCACAAACTCTGTCCCCAGCACTTCGATCATCAATTGATCTGGCGTTTTGACCAAAAAATTTTGGTGGTCAATGGTGTGTTTGACCGAAAACTCGGCCTCACCGTGCAAATACACTTCGCGGCTGCGCTGGCCAAACCCAAACCTGGGCACTTGTAAACTGGAATTGGCATTCAGTATCACCGTGCTTTGATCGGGCAGGGTGATGTTCTTAATTTCGCCAAAAGCGGTCTCATACGTGCGGTAGCGGATTTCCGTGCGCCAGAACCAGCCGGCCAATCCCAGTAATAGGAGGAGCGAAGCGGCGAATTTGAGCCAAAAACGGCTTGGCGGCCTTTCGTTGGCCAAAGTGGCCCGTGATCCGGTTTGGTGATTGCTGGCCCGTGCCGTTATTTTGGCGATAAAAGTTCGGTGGGCCAAGTCCGTGTCGGGCAAAAACTGGGGATTGCCAGTTTCCCATTCCTCCAGCCATTGGAAGTACAGTTCAACATGCACCGGCTCACTTAGCCACTCCTCCAACATTTTCTGCTGCATGGGGGTGGCACTTCCTTCCAAATTGCTGATAGTAATATTTTTAGCTATTGCCAATTCCATCTTTGCTACGGGTTAAGAAATCCGTCCTGTAATGTCTTTTTCAAAATTTGTAATACCCGAGTGATGTGCCCCTCCACCGTTTTGACCGAAATTTGTAATTCTTCGGCAATAGTGGGGTTTTTTTTGCCCTCAAAACGGCTCATTATGAACACTTTCTGGCTTTGGGGCGATACTTCGCGGATCACGGACTCCATTTTGAGGTACAGTTCGTTGTACTGCAAAATTTGTTGGGGCGTGGTGGGCAGTTCGGCTTGTGCCCGAAAGTCGGCCGCGTCCATGCGCTTGTGCTTGCCCAGTTCGGCGCGCAAATGGGCAAACGCTTGGTGGCGCACCGACGTGAAGAGATAAGCCCGATAAGAGGTCTGGATTTGGAGGTAAGTCTTTTTTTGCCAAAAAGCACAAAAAACCTCGCTCACCAAGTCCTCGGCCAGTTCCTTGGAATACAAAAAACGGGCGGCGTGGCTGCACAATGGACGGTAGTACCGCTTGAACAGCAGCTCATAGCCTTTCTCGGGGTCTAGCGCAATCGCTTTTCGGATAAAACGCTCATCGTCGACCAAACTGGCTGCCTCTATTTCCGGTTCATTGCCCGCCAGTGCGAGGAATGGCTTCGGCTTGTCCACTGGTTTGCCAAAAGGTAAAGGTAGCTTCATATTGGTGGGGGGGTTCGATCTCAGACCTATATTAAGCATTTTTTAAGGGTAGATGAAATAAAGACGTTTTACCCTTGCCCTAAATTAAGAAAAAACGATCTTTTTTCCTAATTAGAGAAGTAAAGGAGGGGAAAGGCTTGCCGTTCCGCTCCGTCTGGTACGCGAGTTGCCAGCCATGCGCGGTAAAACAGGCTAATAGGCTACTTTAAGGCCGTGGTATTTGGCCTGCTCGTCATAATCTTTGCGGAGAGGGTAGCCCTCCCAGTCGGCGGGGAGGAGGATGCGCCGTAGATCGGGGTGGCCCGCAAAACGGATGCCCAGCAGATCATAAATTTCGCGCTCGTGCCAGTCGGCGGTGCGCCAGATCTGGCTCACGGTGGGCACTTCGGGCAGTGGTTGGCCCGGGCGATCGCGTGGCACTACTACTTTGACCACCAGTTGCACGTGCTCAACGATGCTGTAGAGGTGATAGAGGACTTCCAGCGTGCCGGCGGTCGGCCCGTTGTCCAGTCCAGTGATGCAGGTGCAGTGATCAAAATATTCATCATGGAGCCATTCACAGACTTGAACCAGTTGGTCGGTGCCCAATTGGATCCAAGGCTGGGGCGCGGCCCAGTCAACTTGCAAAAACAGGGCCGCCCCAAACTTATCTTGCAGTTGCTGGCCAATTTTTTCGGCATCCATTGGCTACTGTTTTAGTCGGATATAAAGATAGACCAAGCCAATCAATGACAACAACGCCCACGGGCCAAAGTACCAGTAGGCCCCCATTACAAAAGCAAAGCCGCTCACAAAAATAACTTGCGAGAAATCACCCCCTTTTCTTTGGAGGCGGGATTGCTGGCGCATGGCCCCTTTGATGGTTCTGCCCGGCTCATAATCTGGCGAGTTGCGGTCAGCTTCGGCGTCATATTTGGCCCGGGCCAGCCGCGCTGCCAATTCCTCCTTGTCGGGGTCGTAGTGGCGCGGCTCGTAGGTAAACTGCCGGTGACTGGGCCGCTTAAATAGGCTTGGAAGTTTCATCATAAGCTAAATTCAAGTAATAAATGCAACGTGGAGGATGGCTACTGCAGTCTCATCGGCTCACACACAACGCTTTGGGTCGGTGGTTCGCTACCCGCTGACCAGCTATTTGCCCACCAACTGGGCTACTTTCATGGCCACTCCCAAATCGCCGGAGACTTTGAGTTTGCCCACCATCATGGCCGTCATCACGTTCAGGTCGCCGTTCATCAGCTTGTTGATGTTTTCCAGCGAGGCTTTGATCGTGCAGTCAGCGGCTTGGTCCAGGTTGGTGACCAACGGCGGGCTTTGGGCCGTATCCACAAATACGCTGCCTTCATCCATCATAAATTTGAGTGTGCCCGAAAGCGTGGCCCCTTGCGCCACAATCCCCTTGATTTTTTCCGTAAACGCAATTAAATCCATATCGGCGTGCTGAGTTGGGTCCTGTCCATCAATGATCGAAGGTAGTTATTTTTTGAAATTCCGCAAAGTTTCTACCCGGTCAGTAATGTCCAAATGGACGTTGAGTTCGTTGTCCAGCCCTTCGCGCAGGGTGTTTTTGGCCCCAAAATAGTACAATTGTTTCATCCCGGCAATGGTTTGGGCACTGTTGCCAATGATCTGTTTGGCGAGGGCTTCCACGGCGTTTTCCAGATCGGCTGCGGGCACGGCCCGGTTCACCAGCCCGATCCGCTCGGCCTCTTTGCCCGACACGGGCTGGGCCGTGAACGACAGTTCCAAGGCTTTGGCCAAGCCCACGCGCTGGGGCAAGCGCTGGGTCATGCCCCATTTGGGCGCAATGCCCCATTTGGTGTGGGTGTCGCCGATTTGGGCATCTTCCGAGGCCCAGATCAAGTCGAAGGCCAGCATCAGTTCGGTGGCCCCGGTGTAGCAGTGGCCATTGACCGCCGCAATGGTCACTTGGGGCATCGCTTGGATGATATCAATAAATTCAACGCCAAACTGGAGAAAATCGTCGGAGGTGAACTGGCCACCCACAATGTACTCGTTGAGCTTTTTCAGATCCACCCCGGCGGAAAAGGAGCGGCCTGCCCCCGTGAGGATGAGCACCCGCACCTCGGGATCTTGGGCGATTTCCCGGGCAGCTTCGCTCAATTCCTTGACCATCAATGGACTGAGCGCATTGAGTGCCGTTGGGCGGTTCATCACTATCTTGGCAATGGGGCCTTCTTGGCTGACAATTATTTCTTGAAAACTGTTCATCTGGACCAATGGTAAATTATTGATTCAATAAAATAGCTGGCCTGCGCGGCTGGCGATTTGGTGGCACAGTGCCTAAATGCCAATCCCCAGCATTGACCACCATATTGGGCAAAAGTAAATTGTTTTACACGGTTGCGATCCGCTTTTTTTGTAAATTTGCTACCGCCCAGCTTGATTAACGGCATTTCCATGCAATTGTTCGACCTCCGATTAGTCCCCTACGAACGTTTTACCATTGTTTCATCCCAAGGAGCGGACGAAGTGCTGGCCAAGTTGCGCCGGGCCACCGCCCCACCCAATCGCGAAAAAACTGGGCCGCTCGCCCGGTTCAGTGGACGGATCGGCAACAACGAGTTTGAGCTTTACCATCGGGTGACCAGCCCCAACATCTATTTGCCCGTGCTCCGGGGCGAAGTAATGCCCACTTCCTCGGGGTGCATTCTTTTTGTTGCCTCTACCATGTTGTTCAGTACGCAGGTCATTTTAATTTTTTGGTCGGCAATGGCCTTGTTCATGACGGGCATCTATGTATTGGTCAAGCCAAATTACCTGCACGCAAGTTTCGCTTTTATCATCGGCGTTGGTTTCTACACCATCAGTGTGGCCAATTTCCATCTGCAAAAAAATATCAGCCGTGAACTGTTGCGCCGGGCCATTGAGTAAGTTCATTTGGGCACTTTCAGTTTAGCGATCATGGCCCGAATGTGCCCGGCCGACTCAAACATGGCCTCATAAACCCCGGTGATCCGCTGCTGGGCATCCAGCAGATAAGTGACCCGTTTGGTCATCCCGATGAGCGGGACTATGGCATCGTAGAGGCGGGCCACTTTGCCCTGCTCATCGGCCAGCAACTGAAAGGGCAGTTGGTGCTGCTGGATAAATTTCTGGTGGGTGGCCACCGAGTCCCGGCTAATCCCCACTATGTCAATGTCATAACCCCGAAATTCGGCAAAATGATCACGAAATTCACAAGCCTCGGCCGTGCACCCGCTGGTGAAATCTTTGGGATAAAAATAGATGATGCACGGTTTGTTTGCCAAATCGGTGTGCAAGGTGAAATCTTGGCCTGAACTTGACGCTAAGGTAAAGTTTGGTGCGGGAGACTGGATCTTGAGCGGCATGGGCGGGGTAGATTGGTTGAAGTATCAACAAGGTAACGGGCCAGATGTTTGGCTGCCAATCGATATTTAACTGTGCCGCAACCGAAATTCCCAAGGGATTATTCGCGGCTTCGGAAAAAAAACCGGAAAATCAACTAATGGAGACCAACAAAAAGGGGCGGCTTTGTGGCAATTTACGCCGCCAAACCGCCCCTGTTCACTAGTTGAATTGGACATTAGTCCTCGTCCATAAACAAGTCAATGGTGCGTTTTTCCAGATCCGTGGACTTGATGCGCACCTTTACTGGGTCGCCGAAGCGGAACGTCCGCCCATAGCGCCGCCCAACAAGGCAGTATTTCTTTTCGTCGAACTCGTAGCGGTCGCCCTGCAAATCGGTGAGCCGGACCATGCCCTCGCAGCGGGTTTCGGTCACTTCGACAAAGATGCCCCACTCCGTCACCCCTGTGACCACGCCCGGCAGGGAGCGGTTTTTGAGTGCCCCGGCCATTTTGAGGTCTTGCATCAATTCCACTTGTTTGTATTTGATGGAGGCGCGTTCGGCTTCGGCGGCCCGCTTTTCCATTTCGGAGGAATGTTTGCACCGCTCATCGTAGGGCAATTTGTCCACCGGTTCGCCACCGTCGAGGTAGTGCTGGAGCAGCCGGTGGGCCATCATATCGGGATACCGCCGGATGGGCGATGTGAAGTGCGAATAATGGTCAAAAGCCAGCCCAAAGTGCCCCGTGGGATCGGTGGTATATTTGGCCTTGGACATGGCCCGGATGGCCAATTGTTGCAGCACGCCCTGTTCAGGCTTGCCCTCTGACTGGATGGCCAGTTCATTGAGTGAAGTGGAAATGGCTTTTTCGTCCACCTTGATCGTATAGCCAAACAACTTGGCAAAATTGGCAAAATTCTGAATTTTTTCTGGATCTGGCGCATCGTGGATCCGGTACACCATCGTATTCTTGGGTTTGCTCTTGCGCAGGTTGAACACAAACTCCGCCACTTGCTTGTTGGCCAACAACATAAACTCCTCGATCAACTTGTGGGCATCTTGGCGCACTTTGGGTACAATGGCGATCGGTTTTTTGTTGGCGTCGAGCTTGAACTTGACCTCGGTGGTCTCAAACAGGATCGCCCCTTTCTTCACCCGGCTTTTTTGCAACAGCTTGGCCACTCGGTTTAGCCAATTGAGTTCAACGACGTAGTCGCCTTGGCCAGTGGTAAGTACTTGCTGGGCCTCTTCGTAGCTAAAGCGCCGCTGTGAATGGATGACCGTGCGCCCAAACCATTCCGACACCAGTTTGCCCCGTTCGGTCATTTCAAAAATGGCCGAGAAGGTCAGTTTATCCTCGTGCGGGCGTAGCGAACACAAGCGGTTGGACAATTTTTCGGGCAGCATGGGCACGCAGCGATCCACCAAGTATACAGAGGTGGCCCGCCGCAGGGCCTCTTGCTCCAAGATACTGCCCGGCAATACGTAATGCGTCACATCGGCAATGTGGATGCCCACCTCCCAGTTGCCGTTTTCCAACTGGCGCAGCGAAAGTGCATCGTCAAAATCTTGGGCATCTTCAGGGTCAATGGTGAGCGTGGGCACGCCGCGCAAATCGCGCCGTTTGGCCACTTCTGCCGGGGTAATTGCTTCGTTGATCAGCTCGGCAGCTTGCAACACCTCGGCGGGAAACTCGTAGGGCAAATCGTATTCGGCCATGATCGAGTGCATTTCAGTTTCGTGTTCGCCCGATTTACCCAGTACCTTGGTCACTTTGCCAATCGGATTTTTGTCACTGCTTTCCCATTCGGTAATGGTGACCAAGACTTTTTCGCCGTGTTCGGCCCCGTTGAGATCCCGCAAGCTGACAAAAATATCGTGGTACATTTTCCGTTTGTCGGGCACTACAAAGGCATGGCGGTTGCCTATCTCGATCCGACCGACAAAATCGGTGCGGGCCCGCTTCACCACTTCCACGATTTCGCCCTCTGGCCGAGAATCTTTGCGGAACTTATGGACCAATACTTTGACCGTGTCACCATCCAGCACGTTGGCGGCATGGCGGCGGTGCACCCAAATGTCGCGGTTGGTCTCGCCGCTGGATCCCGCCTCCGGGATAACGAAGAGATACTCCGGGTTCACATAGTCCACCCGGCCCACGACGAACGCCGGATCGCCCTGCCCCAAAGCTTGGAAGGTGAGTGGGCCGACTTTGGTGATTAGTTTTTGGAGGGCCAGTTGCTCGAGCAGCGCTTCAATGGCCGCTTTACTGAACAAATCTTTGGCCCCAAATTTACGGTGGAACTGGGTGGCGTGCAGTTGGCGGTCGGGTTTTTCGGCTAAAATTGCCAAAACAGTCCCGGTCGCATTGTCCTGAAAACTATATTTTTTGGGTGAGGTCGTTTGGCTCCGCTGGTCTTTCTTTTTCCCCTTCTCTTTGGTCTTGCCCTTCTTCTTGTTGTTGGTTGTCATGAAAAAAATAATCGTTTAACTTTTTTACGGGATAAACGGCCCAGCCAACAATTCAAATGCAACTGTCTTTTCTGGGACCGCTTGTCCACAAACTCCCTCTTTTAACGTTCTCTACTGGCAGATTAGTTTCATCCCATGCCATATTACGAAAAATTAACTTCGACCTAGGGGGTACTTTAGCCAAAAAACCTAGCTTTACTCTTCCTTGTAATTACAGAAAAATTCCAGCTCTTCCGACCGGATATTGGGATCAAATTGTTGAGCACGTTGCCAATCGCCACAGGCCCGGGGCTTATCCTGAAGAAAGAAATGGCAAATTGCCCGTTTGTAATAAAGTTGCGAGTTCTGGCTATCCAGCACAATGGCTTTGTCAAAATGGAGGGCCGCAGCATCGTATTTTCCTTGCAAGATCGATATTTCGCCCAGTATTTGGTGCAATCCGGGATCCTTGGGCTTTTGTTTGCTCACCAGTTTGTAAAATTTCAGGGCTTTGTCGTAATTGCGCAAGCGGTTGTAATACGCTTCGGCAATTTGCTGGAGCACGGCCACATCATTCAAGTAATGAGGAGCCGCTTGGCCAAAATCCGAGTTGGCTTCAGCTTTTCGGTTGCGGAGCTGGCTCAGGGCCATTCCCCGTTTCAGGAAGTACTCGGCCCGGAAGTTGGGGGCGTGCTTAATTGCTTGGGTGTAGCTTTCCACCGCCTCGTAATAATAGAAAAGGTGCTCGCCACAAAGTTGGCCCTTGAGCGCAAGCGCCTGATAATCAGCGGGTGCATTGGCTACTGCTTGGTTGAGGTGCTCGTAGGCCGATCGGTAATCTCGTTGCCCTATGTCCTTGGTAGCCAGCACATACACCACTTTGGCATAGGAAACAAACACCGTCCGCACCAAAAAGAACACATAGATGACCAAGCCGATGGCGATGAAACTCATCTGGGTATTGGTGGGCAAATAGGGATTTTGTTCACGGGTTTTGGCGGTAAACTCACTCGGGGCACGGCGACGGTATTTGGGGTCAGGGTTGGGGCGCTGGTAATAAGTTTTTTCACCGTTTTCGTGATTGACCACTATTGGCGGCTTGGCAGGGCTGGCCCCAGTGCGCAGCAGTTCATCATAACGGTATTTTTTGTTGGGGTCATTGAGCAATCGGTGGGCCTCATTGATGTTTTTGAACATGGCCTCGGCCTCTGCGTCGTTCGGGTTTCGGTCGGGATGATAACGGAACGCTAACCTTTTGAACGCGGCTTTGACCGCCTCGCGCGGGGCGAAATCTGCCAGCTCCAATATGCGATAATAATTGACCAATGCTACTTCCGTTATATGGCTGTCAATCGGCTCTTAAACACTGCAATATACACCAAAACCTGCTATTGGATTTATTCTTCACCACAAAAACACGGGGTGGGTCTCAATTGACCGGATCTTCCTTGTCGTCGGCCATGTGGTGAACTTTTAGTTGATGGGTAAGGGCCAACTGGGCTTTGATCAAGAATTGCTGGTCGTTTGTGTCTAAGATCAACCTCGAGTTGTTCAATAGACTTGCTTCTACCCGAAAATCTAACCCTCATCACGGTTTTACCCATTTTACCGTTATTGGTGCGCTTCGTCAACACCAACAACGGAGCGAAGGCCGTCGTGCTGGCGAAAGTCGCAGACTTTGCACAACGGGGGGCAGGGTTTCTCAATGCAAGGCCCAATAAAAACCCCCGGCGCGGTTTTGTACCGCTGCCGGGGGTTTTTGGACTGTAACCACTGGCAGGGTTTTCAACCACTGACAGGGTTTTGCAGATTTCAACCGCTGGCAGG
>JBBQXF010000071.1:0-24467 GCA_038209965.1 Cytophagales bacterium
GTTGGGGCCCGGCGACCACTTCTACAAGCTGGTCAAGCACGGGCTGTTCAATATACGCGCGTTCCATTGGCTGTTTGACAAAGTTCCCCCTTTTTTGGGGGTTGGCTTGGCCCATGCTTGGAGCAACAAGAGCAAGCAAAAGGGCACTCACCACTTTTTTTTGGGCGAAAGGGAATGGCTCTGGCAGTACTGTCGGGAAGTGGAACAAACCGAGCACCATGACTATTATATTTTCGGCCATCGCCACCATGTGCTCGATCTGCCCGTGGCCAGCCCTAGTGGCCCGGCCGGCCGCTACCTTAACATTGGCGAATGGATAAACTACTGTTCCTTTGCCGAATTTGATGGGGAAACACTGAAGATCAACAGTTTCGAGGGTGAAAAGCCGCTGCCCAGTGCGGCAGATTGATGCGCAGCCCATTGGCCGGGAGGCAAAAAAAATCCATCCCGGTCAAAGGATGGATTTCATTAAGGTTAATCAAAAAAGGTACTTAGTTCTGCGATTCTTGCGGCTCCGATTTTAGCACCGCTATCTTCAATTCTTCGCCTTCCCCTTCGTAGTCAGCCATCAGGATATCACCTTCGACCACGTTGCCGCGCAATAGTTCCTCGGCCAAGGGGTCTTCCAAATAACGTTGGATGGCCCGGTTCAATGGCCTTGCCCCGTATTGCGGATCAAAACCTTTGTCAGACAGAAAATCCTTGGCTTTGTCGGTGAGTTGTACCTGATAACCCAGCGCCAACATGCGGCGGAACAATTTATCGAGCGACAGATCGATGATCTTGTGGATGTGTTCACGACTGAGCGAATTGAACACAATCACATCATCCAACCGGTTTAGGAATTCCGGTGTGAAAGCCTTTTTGAGGGCGGCCTGAATGGTCGTTTTCACGATGTCGTCTTGTTGGGCAGCCTTGGCCGAAGTAGTAAACCCGATCCCCGCCCCAAAATCCTTGAGATCGCGCACCCCAATGTTGGAGGTCATGATGATGATCGTGTTGCGGAAGTCTACCCGGCGGCCCAAGCCATCGGTCAGCGTACCATCGTCCAGTACTTGGAGCAAAATATTGAACACATCGGGGTGTGCTTTTTCTATTTCATCGAGCAGCAGCACGCTGTATGGCTTGCGGCGAATTTTTTCGGTCAATTGGCCGCCTTCTTCGTAGCCGACGTAGCCCGGAGGTGCGCCCACCAAACGAGAGACGGAAAACTTTTCCATGTACTCGCTCATGTCTATGCGTATGAGGGCATCTTCGCGGTCAAACAGATACGTGGCCAGCACTTTGGCAAGTTCAGTCTTTCCCACCCCGGTTGGCCCCAAGAAAATGAAAGAACCAATAGGCTTTTTGGGGTCTTTCAGGCCCACACGGGTCCGTTGAATGGCCTTGGTGAGCTTTTTGATGGCCTCATTTTGGCCCACTACCCGGCCTTGGAGTTCCTCGGCCATATTGAGCAATTTCTGGCCTTCGGTCTGGGCTACCCGGCTCACGGGGATGCCAGTCATCATGGCAATCACTTCGGCCACATTGTCCTCCGTTACGGGATAGATCTGCTTACGGGTTTCGGTTTCCCAGCGGGTCTTGGCAATCTCGAGTTGTTCCAGCAAGCGCTTCTCGCGGTCGCGGAGTTGCGCCGCCTCTTCGTACTTTTGACTTTTAACTACTTGGTTTTTCTGGCGCTTGATGTTCTCAATCTGCTCCTCCAAGCGTGTAATGTCCTCGGGTACGTGAATGTTTTTAATGTGGACCCGCGCCCCGGCCTCGTCCATCACGTCGATGGCCTTGTCGGGGAGAAACTTGTCGCTAATGTACCGATCCGACATCTTCACACAAGCCGCAATGGCTTCGGGCGAATAACTAACATGGTGGTGATCCTCATATTTGTTCTTGATGTTGGTCAGGATCTCAATGGTTTCCTCAGGCGTGGTGGCATCCACCACCACCATCTGGAAGCGGCGGGCCAACGCCCCATCTTTCTCGATGTATTGGCGGTATTCATCCAACGTGGTGGCTCCGATACATTGTAGATCACCGCGGGCCAGGGCAGGTTTGAACATATTGGAGGCATCGAGCGATCCAGAAGCACCACCCGCGCCCACAATGGTGTGAACCTCGTCAATGAAGAGGATGATCTCGGGCGCTTTCTCCAGCTCGTTCATCACTGCTTTCATGCGTTCCTCGAACTGGCCCCGGTATTTGGTGCCAGCCACGATCGAGGCCAGATCAAGAGTGACCACGCGCTTGCCAAACAGCACCCGCGACACTTTTTTCTCCACTATCCGCAAGGCGAGACCTTCTGCGATGGCTGTTTTGCCCACCCCCGGTTCGCCGATCAGGATCGGGTTGTTTTTCTTGCGGCGGCTCAAGATCTGCGCCACTCGCTCAATTTCTTTTTCCCGGCCAATGATGGGATCTAATTTCCCATCTTCGGCCATCCGGGTCAGGTCGCGGCCAAAATTATCCAATACTGGGGTACGGGATTTTTCGGCGGTTTTGCCCTGTTCACCGCGTCCGGCGCCCCCCCCAAACATCCGGTTGGGTTCGTCGTCATCTTCGTGGGTATCGGCCATTTCTGGAGCTGGGTTTTGAAGGTGATATTCCAAAAGCTGTTTCACTACATCGTAAGTTGCCTCAAATTTTGCTAGGATCTGGGTTCCCAAATTATCCTCATCGCGCAAAATGGACAGAAGTACGTGCTCAGTTCCGATTATGGGCGACTTGAAAAATTTGGCCTCGAGATAAGTTACCTTGAGCACTTTCTCCGATTGGCGGGTCAAGGGGATATTGGCTAAATTTTTTACATTATAATTAGCCGTTCCCCGAGTAGCCCGCTCAATGGTTTCTTTGACATCAGCCAAAGAAACACCCAATTTTCGCAATAAAGTGAGGGCTAGATTGTCACCATCACGGATCATACCCAAAATCAGGTGTTCCGTGCCGATGTAATCGTGGCCAAGCCGGAGTGCTTCCTCACGGCTCATTGAAATAATTTCTTTAACTCTGTTAGAAAATTTCGCTTCCATTGCCCTGCGTCTGGTTACGTTTGGTCTGTAGTTTTGTAAATTTAAGAATTTTAGCCAAAAAACAAAATGAATGAAGCATTTTACTTTTAAAGGGCGTGCGATACTGAGCCTGTATTCAAATATTGTTGGAGTTGGCGCAAATAAATGATTGCGTTTGGGCCTTCACAGAATAACAAGTCGATAACGGAAATGTTGTTGACAAATTCACTGCCAAACAATTGATAATAGGGTGGTGTGCCCGTCGGAAGCCCACTTGGGAGATGTTCGAGCCGCCTAAAATCCAAAAAATCGGCGGGATAGGCCTTTTGATAGGTATTGGATATGGCAAATTGACTGGGTAAATTCAAATATTGCAGACAAATTGTCAGCAGCTGGCTGTTGAGGGCAAACAAAGTTTCATGGCGGCGGTAGATTGCCCCATGGAAGGCATCGGCATAAAAAGCGAAATAAGGGGCCTTGCCATAAGCCGAGGCTATGCTGCGCCAGTGGATGTCGGGCCAGCGCTCGCGGTAGGAAATGGGAATGATCGAAACGGATTGTTTGGTGCCCGACCGGTTCACGGGCACAGTCAAGCGCTCCACCTGCTGCGCCGCTCGGATGTAGCAGCGGCTCAGCGAAGTTTGCTTCACAAAATGTGCTTGCGCCTCGATGATCACCGCCGGGCTGTCCAGCCACGGGAAGAAATAACTGATGGAGGGCAGGTAATGAAGGTCGGTAATAATCGCCAAGCTAGCTAGTCAATGGTTAACGACAAAGATACACCAAAATCATTTTGGCAATCTTTCTGGCCGATTAATTTGATTTACAAAGATTTACCCCCGCTTCGGCCTCATTTCCGTTCTAATTGGATGCCCGTATTTTCGGCCTTGTGGTCGGTGGCCCAAGGCCGTCGGCCAAAAAGATGCCCGAAGTCATTTTTTGGGCGCAAACCATGCCTAACTTTGGCCGCGATTTATGACCAGTGCCACTGTTTGGGTGTTTTTAACTTTTAAATCCAATCTCCAAATGAAAGAAGTCTTTATTGTTGCCGCCACCCGCACCCCCATTGGGAGTTTCGGTGGGATGTTCGCCAACCTTTCGGCCACCCAACTCGGGGCCATTGCCATCAAGGGAGCAGTGGCCAAGGCTGGGCTCGAAGCTGGGCAGATCGATGAAATCTACATGGGCAACGTGATTGCCAGCGGGCTGGGGCAGGCTCCGGCCACCCAAGCCGCGATTTTTGCCGGGCTGGGCAATCGCATTCCGGCCACCATTGTGAACAAAGTATGTGCCTCGGGCATGAAAGCCATGATGTTCGCGGCCCAGCAAATCATGTGCGGCTTGGCCGATGTAGTGGTCGCGGGCGGGATGGAAAGCATGACCAACATTCCTTATTATCTGCCCAAAGCCCGGTATGGCTATAAATATGGCCACGGCGAAATTCTGGACGGCCTGCAACTGGACGGCCTCACCGACAAATACCAAGGCACGCTCATGGGCGTATCGGGAGACAACACCGCCAAGAAATTTGCGATTTCCCGGGAGGAGCAAGACCGGTTTGCCGTCCGATCCTACCAGCTTGCGGCCGCTGCCACCGCCAACGGGGCATTTAAAGCCGAAATAGTGGGCGTGGAAGTGCCCCAGCGAAAAGGAGACCCGATCACCATCACCGAGGACGAGGAGTACAAAAATGTTGTCTTCGACAAAATCCCCAGCCTCAAGCCTGTATTTACCAAAGACGGGAGCGTCACGGCGGCCAATGCCTCGACCATCAACGACGGTGCAGCAGCCACTATATTGATGAGCGGGGAGAAAATGCGCGAACTGGGCCTCACTCCCATTGCCCGGATTGTCTCCTTTGCCGATGCCGCCCATGAGCCTGAATGGTTTACCACTGCCCCAACGATTGCGGCCCCGATTGCCCTCAAACGGGCCGGGCTGAGCATCGGCCAAATGGATTTTGTGGAAGTGAACGAAGCGTTTGCCGTAGTCGCACTGGCCTTCAATAAAGTACTGGGCGTGGACGAAGCCCGGGTAAACATCCACGGTGGAGCGGTTTCATTGGGCCACCCGCTAGGGTGCTCGGGCACGCGGATCATGGTCACTTTGGCCCACATCCTGCACCAGAAAGCGGGCACGTACGGCCTGGCCGCCATTTGCAATGGTGGCGGTGGTGCTTCGGCCATGGTCATTGAGCGGACTTAACTGATCCGACTATAGCTTCGCTTGACACCGCGCGCAGACCAATGTTGGGGATTAAAACGCTTTGATCTTTTGTTGGCCCCAGACCAATCTGGGTTGAGGGTAAGAGGCGATTGGTCATCTGAGCGATTGTCTTACTGTCACAACCATTCGCGAGAAAACCTGTTATATTTCAATTTAACCTTAATTAACTTATTTCAGCCGTTCAACGCATTGCTCCATCGCGGGACCGAGCCTTGTTCAGCTTAACCTTGTTGATACATGACATTACAGCAATTGATTGAAGCGGCTTGGGACAACCGGGCTTTGTTGAAGGAAAAAACTACCGTGGAAGCGATTGAACACGTGATCGCCGAGCTGGATGCTGGTCGCCTGCGGGTGGCCGAGCCACTGGGCAGCGATTGGCAGGTTCACCAATGGATCAAAAAAGCCGTTATTTTGTACTTTCCCCTGCGACAAATGGAAATATTGGAAACAGGCATTTTTCAATACCACGACAAAATGAAGCTCAAAACCAATTATGCTGAATTGGGGGTACGCGTAGTGCCGCCCGCAGTGGCCCGTTATGGGGCGTTTATCGAGCGTGGCGCAGTACTCATGCCCTCCTACATAAACATTGGGGCTTATGTGGGCGGTGGCACCATGGTCGATACTTGGGCCACGGTGGGCAGCTGTGCCCAGATCGGGCGCGATGTCCACCTGAGCGGTGGAGTGGGCATTGGGGGTGTATTGGAGCCCGTTCAGGCCGCCCCGGTGATTGTGGAAGATGGTGCTTTTATTGGGTCGCGGTGCATTGTGGTGGAAGGGGCCCGGATCGGAGAGCAGGCTGTTTTGGGGGCCAACGTGGTGATCACTGGCAACTCCAAGGTGATCGACGTGACGGGCAGCCAGCCCGTTGAGTACCGGGGCTACGTGCCACCGCGATCCGTGGTGATCCCGGGCAGCTACACCAAGCAGTTTCCGGCGGGCGAGCACCAAGTAGGGTGCGCACTCATTATTGGGCAGCGCAAAGCCAGTACCGACCTCAAAACTTCGCTTAATGAAGCCCTGCGGGAAAATAACGTAGCGGCTTAAACAACTGCCCCCAGCCCCATGAATGGATCCAGCCCGGAAAAAAGCCCGGCCAATTACGACTACTTCGAACAAAAACTTTAAATTTGCCCGTCTTAAACAAACTGCGTTTTTATGGCCTACGATAAAATTGTGCAATTGCTTGGCAACGAAGCCGATTCACTGCTCAACCACCAATCGGTTACCATCCCCAAGGAGCACCTCCACTTGCCCAATCCCCATTTCGTTGACCAAGTGTTTGTCCAGTCCAACCGCAGCCCGCAAGTGCTGCGCAATTTGGCCTCCTTGTTCAATCATGGCCGTTTGGCTGGTTCGGGCTACCTGTCCATATTCCCGGTAGATCAGGGCATTGAGCACACGGCGGGCGCCTCCTTTGCCGCCAATCCCCTCTACTTTGATCCTGAGAACATCATCAAATTGGCCATTGAGGCCGGTTGCAATGGCGTAGCCTCCACTTTTGGCAATTTGGCCATCATGTCGCGCAAGTATGCCCACAAGATTCCTTTTATTGTAAAGATCAACCACAACGAACTGCTCACCTACCCGACCAAATATGACCAGATCATGTTTGGGTCAGTCGATGACGCTTGGAACTTGGGGGCCACTGCCGTTGGGGCCACCATTTACTTCGGTTCAGATGGAGCCACCCGGCAAATCCAAGAAGTATCCGCCGCCTTTGAGCGGGCGCACGAGCTGGGCATGGCCACCATTTTGTGGTGCTACACCCGCAACAACGCCTTCAAGAAAGAGGGCATTGATTACCACAACGCCACCGACGTCTCGTCGCAAGCCACCCACATCGGGTCAACCATCCAAGCCGACATCATCAAGCAGAAACTGCCCATCAACAATGGCGGCTTCAAAGCCCTCGGTTTTGGCAAATATGACGAGCGGATGTATTCCCAACTGTCCACCAGCCACCCCATCGACCTGTGCCGCTACCAAGTGGCCAACTGTTACATGGGCCGCGCCGGGTTGATCAATTCGGGCGGTGAGTCGGCCGGGGCGGGCGATCTGGCCGATTCGGTCAAAACCGCCGTGATCAACAAGCGGGCCGGGGGCATGGGCCTCATCTTGGGCCGCAAAGCCTTCCAGCGCCCCTTTGCTGAAGGAGTAGAGCTTCTCCAAGCGGTGCAGGATGTTTACCTAGCCGATGAAATAACCGTTGCCTAGTTTGTTCAGGACGGCCCAACCAACATACTTTGGCTGGGCTGTCCGCTTTTTTTGATCCCAGTGGACTCACGGTTCTTACATTCCTCTTTTTTCATTTAATAAATCACCCCAATGAGCTGGTTCAGGCGGCAGGAAAAAGGCATTACCACCCCCACTTCGGAAAAAAAAGATGCCCCCGAAGGCGTTTGGTACAAAACCCCGAGCGGCAAGATCATCCACATGAAGGAACTGCGGAACAATTGCTACGTCAGTCCCGAGGATGATTACCACGTCAAAATTGGGTCACGGGAATACTTTGAAATTATTTTTGACAACAATGACTTTGTTGAGATTGCCGGGGACATCGTTTCGGGCGATCCCCTCCAGTTTACCGATACCAAACCCTATAAACAACGTTTGATCGATACCCGTCAAAAGACAGATCTCAATGACGCTGTCCGGGCTGCCCACGGTAAAATAAACGATCTGGATTTAGTGGTTGCTTGCATGGATTTCGACTTTATCGGCGGTTCAATGGGATCGGTAGTGGGCGAAAAAATTGCCCGCGCCATCGATGTGGCACTGGCCAAGGGCTTTCCCCTGTTGATCATTGCCCGGTCGGGCGGGGCACGGATGATGGAAGCTGGTTTCTCGCTCATGCAAATGGCCAAGACCTCAGCCAGACTGGCCCTGCTCTCGGAAGCGGGCATCCCCTATATCTCGCTCATGACCGACCCGACCACGGGCGGAGTATCGGCTTCTTTCGCCATGCTCGGCGATTTCAACATTGCCGAACCGGGCGCATTGATCGGGTTTGCTGGCCCACGGGTTATCCGCGAAACCATTGGCAAAGATCTCCCCAAAGGCTTTCAAACGGCTGAATTCGTGCTGGAACACGGTTTTCTGGATTTCATCATCGACCGCCGCCAACTCAAGTCCCGCTTGACTTTGTTGCTCAAAATGTTACAATAACCAGCAATCACCGACTTGGATTTGGGGTTTTCCACCAATAGTATTAAATTTGGGGCAGTGAAAGGGGCATTAGCTCAGTTGGTTCAGAGCATTACCTTGACAGGGTAGGGGTCATAGGTTCGAATCCTATATGTCCCACCTTTCAGCCCAACTCCCAAGCATAGGAGTTGGGCCTTTTGTTTGCCCTGGGCGGCCGCAATTCCTTTTCAGCCATTGCCTTTTACTCTTATGTCATTATTGCTGGGCATCAGCGCATGTTATGAAGTGTCGGTCGATAATTCAACAAATTATCAAAACAGATATATTTGATTCGCTGGGAGCTAGATCGTAGCTATTGAATATTATGTGGTTTAATTATTATGTGGAAAAAGTCTTTTCTTTTGACAAAGGCTTTCTTTTCCGACATATTTGGCCCAAAATCAGGGATTTATCTATTGCCCATCCGGTAATTTGTGCGGGAGAGATTGGTTGCTAAAAGGAACTTTCCTGTTAAAAGCAAAGAAATTTTCAAGTGAAAAAGCCTTCAATCTGATTTTTGAATTGCTTTAACGAATTTAGGATCCAACCTATCGAATTAGTTGAAATACTATATTTTGATTCATTTACTTTGCAACGGAGTAAAAGTTACTCTAAGATACTTTTAAGGATTATTTGGTTTAATTGTAATGGATGAGGTCCTTCCCTTTGGGATAGACCTCATTTTTTTGTGTTGTCTTCGCCGTTTTTCCCAGATCGGAAATCTTGGTGTAAATTTAAGCTCAATTTCACCAACGTGATGAAAACCGGGATATCGATTCTAGCCTTGCTCCTGATGTCTGTGCTGCCCGCTCATGGCCAAAACAACCCATCGGTATTGGCCACCGGCGAATGGTACAAAATAGCTGTGCCCCGGCATGGGGTTTATAAAATCGACCGGGAGTTGCTCCGCACCCTCGGGGTGGAGGTGGCCCAACTCGATCCGCGCAACCTCCGCCTGTTTGGCAACCCCGGCGGGATGCTGCCCCAACCTAATGCCCAGCCCCGACCGTTCGACTTGGGCGAAGTAACCCTATGGGTGCGCGGGGAAGACGACGGCCGCTTCGATGCTGACGATTATGCCTTGTTCTATGCCCAAGGCCCCGATAAGATCGCTTTTGATCCCGCTGCCCGCCTCCTTAGCCAAGAAACCAATCTGTACGACGAAAACAATTATTACTTTCTGACCATCGGGCCCACGCGCGGTAAGCGGCCCGCCCGCCAAGCCGAGTCGGGCAATGGGGGCGGTATCATCACCACCTTTGATGATTTTTTCCATTACGAGAAAGAACAAACCAACTTGGTACGATCGGGACGGCAATGGTTTGGCGAACGTTTCGATTTCCAGACTGATTTCACGTTTCGCTTCCCCACCGAAGGGCTGGTGCCCAACAGCACCGTACGGGTAACCTCCGCTGTGGTGGCCCAAGCCAATGCCGCCACCAATTTTACCCTCCAACTCAATGGCCGAGAGCTGGGCCGGCAAGATTTGGCCGCGCTGCCCATTTCCACCTATGCCCGCAAAGGCTTGGTGGCCACCAACTTGTTTGGCCTTAACCTTGACGCTCCGGCCAACAACGAACTGGCCGTACGCTTGACCTACCAAAAAGGAACTGCCACTTCCGCCTTTGGTCATTTGGACTATTTGTCGCTCAATGTGCAACGCAATTTGCAGCTTTACAATAACCAAGTGATCTTCCGGGCCTTCCGCAGTTTGGAGATGCCAGCGGCCACCTATCGGGTGGGCAATGCCGGGGCCGACCTGCTTATCTGGGAGGTGACCGACCCCAAAAATACCACCGCCCCAGTCTTTCGGCTCACGGGAAATGTGGCCGAATTTACCGTGGCTGCTAATGGCACCCTGCGCGAGTATGTGGCCTTGCGCGGTAGTGAATTTGAAGTACCCAAGCCCTTGGGCCGTGTCCCCAACCAAAACCTGCGGCAATTGGCCACCCCCGAACTGCTGATCATCGCCCACGAAAACTTTCTGGCCGATGCCCAGCGCTTGGCCAACTTCCGCCAGCGCAACGGCTTGACCGCTACGGTGGTCACGACCAAACAGATCTACCACGAATTTGCCTCCGGGCGGCAAGAGGTGTCGGCACTCCGCGATTTTATCCGCCACCTCTACCGCCAGTCACCGCGCTTGCGCTATGTGCTGCTCTTTGGCGATGCCTCGTTTGACTATAAAGATCGACTGGTGGACAACAGTAATTTTGTCCCCACTTATGAATCCCGCGAGTCGCTCCACCCCATTTTTAGTTTTTCTTCCGATGATTATTTCGGGTTTTTGGATGACAAAGAAGGCGAATGGGATGAGAACGGAGCTGACAACTACGACATGGAAGTGGGCGTGGGCCGCTTGCCCGTTGGCAATGCCCGCGAGGCGGCCACGGTGGTGGACAAACTGATCCGCTATGAACAAGTGGCCTCGCAAGGGAATTGGCGCAACCGGGTGAGCTTCGTGGCCGACAACGGCGACTTTAACACCCACCTGATCGACTCCGACCGCTTGGCTGACAAAGTGGACACCGTAGGCCCACTTTTTAACACCCGCAAGATTTTTATTGGGGCATTCCCTTTGGTGTCCACACCGAATGGCCGCCGCTCGCCCGCCACCCGCGATGCGATCAATCGACAAGTGCTGGATGGTACGCTGATCATGAACTATACTGGCCACGGTGGCGAAACGGGCTGGTCGTCGGAGAGCATCTTGGACATTGGGCAGGTGAACAACTGGCAAAACCTGGATCGCCTGCCCCTCTTTGTTACCGCCACCTGTGAATTCGGTCGGTTTGACAACCCAGGGCAGCGCTCGGGGGCCGAATACACCGTCATCAGCCCCCGGGGCGGTGGCATCGCCATCCTGACCACCACGCGCCCTGTATTCTCCAGCACCAATTTTATTTTGAACGAGGCTTTCTACGGGGCGGTATTTGCCCCGATCAACGGCCAAATGCCCCGACTGGGCGATGTACAACGGCTCACCAAAAACCGCAGCATCTCGGGCGTGATCAACCGCAATTTCTCCCTGCTGGGCGATCCCTCGCTCCGGTTGGCCTATCCAGCGGGCAGCGTGGCCCTCACCAGCGTACAAATGCCCCGTACCGGGCCTGATACCCTCAAAGCTTTGGGAAAAGCCACCCTGCGCGGCGAAATCAGGACCGGAAACGTGTTCGATGCCAATTTCAATGGCACGGTGGATATTGAAGTATTGGACAAGCGCTCCACTGTGCGCACCCGGGCAGATGGCGAGGACGACCCGATCGCCTTTTCCCAATTTGAGCGCACCCTCTTCCGCGGCAGTGCAACGGTGCGCAATGGCCGTTTCGAAGCCACTTTTACCTTGCCCAAAGACCTAGATTATGCCTACGGCCAAGGACGGATAGCCCTTTATGCCCGCGACAGCACCCGCAATGTAGATGCGGCCGGGTTCAAAAACGATGTCATTGTAGGGGGAACTGTCCCCAACTTTGTTCCCGACAATCAAGCTCCCACCGTCAGTTTATGGCTCGACAATGAACAATTTGTTGACGGGGGCACGGTGCGCCCCAACACCCGCCTGCTGGCCCGTTTGCGCGATGACAATGGCATTTCGGTGAGCGGCCGGGGTATTGGTCGCGACTTGGTGGCCACACTCGATGGCAAAGAGACTTTTGTGCTCAACGACCGGTACAAGGCCGAACGCGACGACGCCAGCCAAGGTAGCCTCACCTTTGATCTCACCAATTTGGCCGAAGGCCCGCATACCCTCCAACTCAAGGCCTGGGACACCCACAACAATTCAGGACAAGCTACCCTCCGATTTTTGGTGGAGAAAGAAGGTTTTGCCATTGATGGGGTATCCGTGTTTCCCAACCCCTACGCTCCGGCCAACGGATTGCTCAGTTTTCGGTTC
Source organism: Cytophagales bacterium (assembly GCA_038209965.1). Classification (GTDB taxonomy): domain Bacteria; phylum Bacteroidota; class Bacteroidia; order Cytophagales; family Thermoflexibacteraceae; genus JALONO01. The sequence continues at coordinate 12,313 of JBBQXF010000071.1, forward strand.
CACCATAACAAACCGGGTGAAGATCTGCGCCTAATCCTGGATATTTATTCGCCGCTGGGGCAATTGGTCAAGCGCACCGAGACGGTGGATTACAACGTGCAGGCAGAAACCGAAAACCTCACTTGGGACGGGCAGAGCAGTGGCGGGACTCCTTTGGCCAATGGCCTCTATTTCTTCCGGCTCACCATCCAGCCCCTGCGCGAAACCGGCAATCCAGCCATTGCTACTGGCCGGTTGCTACTGCTCCGTTGAGTTGCACCAATCTGTTTCGGTGGCGCTGATTGCCAATAAATGCTAAATTCATCCATTTCCTTGCCTTTTAGTTCGGATTATTTAACTTTGCGATTCAAAGTAGTTTGCAATTTATCAAACCCTCGGAATATGCAAAATCCTCCTTCCCTTTTTGAGCGGGCCAATCGTTGGCTGCGCGAATCGATCACCATTAAATTGGTGTCAATTGGCTTTCTAATTCTACTGCTCATAATCCCGTCGTTTATGATCGAGTCTTTGATCAGCGAACGGGACAGTATGCGATTCGGCGCGATCGACGAGGTGAGCAGTAAGTGGGGCCGCCAGCAGACGGTGGGGGCGTTGGTGCTCACCGTCCCCTACTTGACCACAATCCTGAACGAAAAAGGCCAACCGACCGAAACTACCGCTTATGCCCATTTCTTGCCTGATCAAGTGAATATAAAAGGTGAGTTGACCCCAGAAACCCGCTACCGGGGCATTTATGAAGTGGTGGTATACAATGCCCAGTTGAACGTGAGTGGCCAAATGCCCCGACCCGACTTTTCGGACTGGAGCGTTGGCCCGGGAAAAATCTTGTGGAAAGACGCCTTCGTTTCGCTGGGTATCAGCGATATGCAAGGGATCAAGGAAAATATTGCTCTCAAATGGGGACAAGATCAGTTGGCGTTTGGCCCGGGGATCGAGACCGGCGAAGTGTTCACCTCAGGGGTAAGTGTGCGAACGCCCCTACTGCCCGCCGCAAACCCGGCTGACACGCTGGCCAGTTTTCCCTTCTCCTTCACGCTGGATCTCAATGGCAGTAGCCTGCTGTACTTTACGCCTTTGGGCAAAGAAACCACCATCGCCCTGTCCTCCAAATGGGCCACCCCAAGCTTCGGCGGCGCAGCCCTGCCCGATGAGCGCCAAGTAACCCCGGCAGGATTTTCGGCCCAGTGGCGGCGGCTCCACCTAAACCGCAACTACCCCCAGAAAATCCGGGGGAGCGTGGGCACCCAAGTGGCCGAGTCAAACTTTGGCGTGGAACTGCTGGTTCCCGTGGATCAATACCAAAAAAGTACCCGGTCGATCAAATATGCCATCTTGATCATCGGCCTCACGTTCATGATTTTCTTCTTTGCTGAGGTGTTGAACAAAAAACGCATCCACCCCTTTCAATACATCTTGGTGGGTTTGGCCCTGTGCATTTTTTACACCCTGCTCATTTCATTGTCCGAGCACTTGGGGTTTAACCTAGCTTATTTTCTGTCGGCACTGGCCGTGGTAGGCTTGGTGACGGCGTATTGCACCAGCATTTTTGCCCACCTTCAACTAGCCTTGCTCACGGGCGGGATCCTGGCCCTACTGTATGGCTTTATGTTCACGCTCCTGCAATTGGAAGACTATGCTCTATTGATGGGCAGCATCGGCCTGTTTGTGGTCTTGGCCATCATCATGTACCTATCCCGCCGAATAGATTGGTACGGTGGCGAGCAGGAGGGCTAGCGTTTGGCTTGAAGCGGCAGCCGCAACAGTTTCATCATTTTGAAGTAAATATCCGTGTTTTCGTAAATCCCACCGAACAGCTCCGCGCCCGGCCCGTAGGCATACACGGGCACGGGCACGGCGGTGTGGTGGGTAGTTGAGAAATGGCCCTCTGGTTTGCCCGCTGCTAAATTGCCACCGGTGAGCGTCAAACCGCCGCATTCGTGGTCGGCAGTAATCACGACCAGCGTTTCCCCATCCTGTTCAGCAAAACGCAGCACTTCAGCAATGGTACGGTCAAAATCCAACATTTCGTCGATCACGTATTGCAAATCATTGTCGTGCCCACCCCAATCAATCTGCGAACCTTCAATCATCAGGAAAAAACCTTTTTTGTTGGACTTCAATAGTTCAAGTGATTTGAGGGTGCCTTGGCGCAGCAAATCACCCCGCCCTGCCGAAAACTTGCCATTCTGTTCGGGGGCGGTCAGCACTGCCAGCTTGCCCGAAGTCACCGAAGCTGCATCAGCCAAGTTGTAGCGCACTTGATAGCCTTTCTGTTCCAGTTCCTGGATCAGGTTGCGGCCATTAGGGCCTTCGCGGAAGAACTTGGCCCCACCACCGACGAAAACCTCGATGTCGGTACTGAGAAAATCAGCCGCGATTTGCCGATCCATTGTCCGGCTGCGCTGGTGCGCAATAAACGAGGCGGGAGTAGCGTGGGTAATGGAACTGGTGGCCACCATGCCCGTGGCCAAGCCGCTCCGGTCGGCGGTTTCCAAGATGGTCTCTTGCCGCACGGTGTCTTTGTCCACCCCAATGGCCCCATTATAGGTTTTTTGGCCAATGGAAAAAGCCGTCGCCCCAGCGGCCGAATCGGTGATGTAATCATCGTAGGAGTAAGTTTTGTGCAGGCCGACCACTGTGCACTTTTCCAAGCTCAATTTGCCCCGGTTGGCGGTCATCCCGGCGTACATTTGGGGGAGGCCCATGCCGTCGCCGATCATCAAAATAATGTTCTTGACTTTCTTCTTGCTCGGCTTGGGCTGGGCTGTTACGGGGCCTGGGCTAATCCAGCACAAACTGGCCAGTAACAGAATTGGTGCGTATTTGATCATTAAAGGAGGTGATTTGATGGTTGAACAAAGCAATTGGCAACACAAGATTAGGCAATTGGGGCCAGATAACTTGGCGCAAATACATCAGCTTGGCTAATTTGGCCGGTGAAGCACTCCAGTTTTTGCGCTTCACGACCCCACACTACACTAAACATCCTGTGCGGCTTGAGGGGTTGGTTGGAAATCAATTTACCGCTTGGCCATCCCGCCAATGCAACCATTATAGGCTTTATTGGGTCATGTAAAAAACCAGCCGAATATGAAAAAGTATTGTTTGTACTCGATGCTCCTGCTTGGTTTAGGAAGCGCCTTGGGCTTGATGTCCTGTCGGAAATGTACGATGGTATATTGTATCTGCTATGACCAACCAACGTTTAAAGTTAGCTTGGATACCTTGGCCCGAAAGTGGACCAATGAACAAGCCCTAAAAGTTGAAATCATCTGGCAAGATACTCGCACCAATCAGACAGTGGGCAACTCCCCAGCTTTTGGCAACCTCATTCAAACATCAAATCGCACTTTTCTTGTGCTTCACCCTTTTTTTTATCAAAGTCCGAATGAAGGAAGTTCCCGTCCAAGAATGGAGCACAGCCGATTTATCATCCGGCAGCTAGAAATGGAGCTGGCCGATACCCTAGATGGAATCACTTACCAATCGGTGATGGAAACCCGCAAGTGCAATTCCTGTTATCCGGGCCCTGATGATTATTATGATTGCGCAAGGCCTACCAGAGCCACTTTGCGCCTCAATGGTCAACGACTACAGTTGCGCTCAGAAACTGAATTTGCCCTGACTGTTTTTGGCAAATAGCCCACGAATGGTAGAACAGTCATGACGAATGGCTTGTTTCCGCGATTGAAAAATCAAAAAACCAACACTTCCTTTTTAGTCCACCCAAACAAATTTGGTGACAAACCGCGCCGACCCGTCTTGACTGGTGGCATACACGAGGTACACGCCCGTGCGGGCCCGGCTACCCCGGTAATCGATGCCGCTCCAAGTGGCGGTACCACCGTTGGCAGTAGTTTCATAGACTAAACGCCCCGCAACATCGGTGATCTTTACGTTCGCGTTGGCGACCAACCCGGTCACCGTTACCACACCAGCGAAGCCGGGCGGCACCGGATTGGGGAATACCTGTACGTTGCCGTGGGTCTCGCCGCCCTCAGTGGCCGTGCCCCGATAGGACACAATCCCGCGATCGGTGGCAAAAAAGACTTCACCCGTTTGGGCTTGAATCGCGATGCTCAGCACTTGATCGGACAGGAGGGGGCTGTTGGCGGCAGTAAACCGGCTGATCTGCTCGGATCCATCCCCTGAAAACAACCATACTCCCGAGTTGGTCCCGATCCATTTGCGGTTGCCCCCATCCACGGCGATACAGTTGATCGGCTCCCCGCGCAATAATTCGCGGTTCTGGAACACTACCCGAGCTGCGTCAAGCGTTCGGCCCAAAATACCCGCTGCCCCAAAAAACACCCCTAGGCCATTGTCGGTACCCACCCAAACCGATCCTTCCTGATCGAGCGCCAGTGCGTTGATATTGGCCGAGGGCAAGTTGCCCTGTCCAGGCGCAGTGCCCAGCGATTTACTGCGCCCCGCTTCGTCCAGAACCACCAGTCCGCCCCCGGTAGCTGGGCTGAGGCGCACCCACAGGTTATTGGCCTCATCGGTCAGCAGTTCGACAGGATTGCCCCCATTGGATCCCGGCAGGGCAAAACTCCGCCAAGCCCCCTCTGGGCTACGGCGAAACACCGAAGGCCCGCCGAATCGGCCACTTATCGTGGCCACGTTCAAATTGCCACGCAAATCGGCCTGCACTGCGCTGATCGAGGTACCCAACGCTAGATTTTGGGCATTGACTGAACGAAATGAATTGTCGGCCAAGTTCCATTCAAAAAGGCCATCTTGGAAGGAGGCTAGGTAAGCCCGGCCATCGGCTGGATTAAATGCGGCCGATACCAGGTCGCGCGCGGCTGGGGTGCGCACTGAGCCCAACAAATTGTCCACACTGTTGAAATTTTGCCATATTCCTTCCTTGAACACATAAAAACCCCACACCAAGTTGCTCGGGCGAAAAGTGGTCAAATCGTAGCCCCCGGCCAAGGCGACAAGGCGATCTTGAAAAAAAGCCAATTTGAAAACCGCAGGATTGTAGGTGCCCGAAGGATAACTATTTTGCCAACTTCCGGTTACATTGCTCACCAACCCCAGCGATTGATCGGCTACCCAAAAGGTGGCCCCATCGGCCAGGGCTTGCGCGGGGGCCACCAGCCGGGGGTCGCTCAGCGTGCGGGTTCCGTCTGGCCTAATCACGTGTACCAAGTTGCCACTGCACGCGATTACGGTTTGGCCCGAAGCCCGCAAATCACGAAAAGTGCGGCGGCCAATATTCAGGGGGCGGAATTGGCCATTGGCATAGCTAAAGATATCTTGGCCGTCGATGCCAACCAACAGCGAGGTGCCTAGCGCGGCCACCGTGCGCAACGCACCGGGCGCGGGCTGAGCCACGATCCGCCAGTTGCGAAAATCTTGCCGGTTGACTGTCGGGGCCAGCGAGGCCACCAGCAAGCCTTGGGAGGTGGCCAAAAACAAACTGTCGCGGACAGCCGCACTTGCCCAAACCGTCACGGGACTGCCGCCCGGGCCCAAGCGCGTATATGTATCGCGGATTTCTCGCCGGGCCAGATCCAGCACTGCTACCCCAAAAGCGGTGGACAAATAGGCGGTGTTGCCTGCCAACTGGATGTGGTTGATGCGCCGATTTTCCCCGAACGGCTCCAGCCGAGCATCGACGATTGCCCGGAGGTTGACTATTTCTGCCTCGCTCAACAGATCAAGATTGCCATTGGCGTAGGCAATGATCAAGGTTTGGCGAGGGGTATCCCAAGCCAAAGCACTGAATGCGATATCGCTCAGGCCATCAACTTTGGAAAATTTGCGGGTTTCCCGGGTAATTTTATCGACCGAAAACAGGCCATTGGTAGAGGCCACAAACACCCGATCACCTGCATCGGCCAGTGCTTGGGCATTGTGATAGGTAAGGTGGGTGCGCCACGCCCCGACAGCAATTTCTTGGGAGAAAGCAGAATAGTTGGCCAGCAAAAGCGCGAACAACCAACCACTAAACAAGGGACTTATCCGATTTTTCATGGCAAAGACGAACTCGGCCCAATTTAAACCAAGATTAAATCGATTGGGGAAATTGATCCGATGAGTTCGCTCAATTTTATTGGTGGTGGTAAGCCAATTGGGCAATGAATTGGACTTAATTTATTGATTTTTAAGGATTTAATTTCTTGATCAGTAAAAGGTGCTGATCATTGAATATCGCGAATTGATCTATCTAATTCCCAGCCAGCCAACCGGAGTAAGGGAAAAAATCAATTTTGCCGAACCAATACCGCCAGATCTTTCAGTATTTGGCGCAAATAGGGAATGCTATTTTCGTTTTTGATCACGTAATTGAACACTCCTTCGCCCTGAGCTTGGGAAATTACATCCCAGTCTTCCTTGCCTGACATGATCACCGACCGAATAGCGGGATTGCGCCGTTTGACCTCTTTGATCAGATCGAGCCCGTAGATGTCGGGCATCATCAGATCGGAGATCAGGATGTCGGGCATTTCATTATCGAGGGTAAATAGCATTTCGGTACCGCTCTTGAAATAGCGCAATTTCATGTTCTCCTGTCCATTCAGAGCCATTTGGATAATCATCCCTTCAGTGGGATTGTCTTCAACAATAAATACGAGAAGTTGCTTTTTCATGGATAGTTGAGGTTAGCTTTACTGAACACCTGTCCGATAACTTAAGCAAAAATCGGGGCATTTGCGCAATCGGGCATTTTTATTTTCTGGGTATGTACCCGGATGCTCCCCAAGTGTTGCTCCAACAAAATGGCCTTGATTGGTAAATCCCGGTTTTTGTCAGCCCCAAGAGTTAAAATAATGGCAGTCAGAGATTTGTCAACTTCGATAGCCGGCCCAGAACTTTCGCTTTACCAATACTTCATCAGAAATTATTTGGGCCAATTTGACTGAAAAATCCCCACGTTCGTTCATTTGGGGCCGTCTCCATTGGCTTGATCAATGGAAAACCCTATCCACACATTTTTATTGGACTGCTTTGGACACGTTGCCACCGATCTAGGTCAAGAGTGCCTCAATTTGAGCGATTTCCCTACCTGATCGACTTGAGCTTTCATGATTTTTCTGTTCTGGTAAATGGAAAATAAATTTTGACTGAGGGTATCACCAATTGGGTTACTGTTTTCTATCTTTGCCCTGGCCAAAGCCGACCAAGGGCGATAAGTGCTACTTATGTTTTTGTGCATCAAGTCCCAGTTTATCAACTCATTACATAAATTCATCATGGAGTCGCCCTTTCAAGAAGGTGATGTTTATCGCCACCCTTTTTCATTCTCCCAAGCCGAAGTGGTGGCATTTGCCCAAGTCACGGGCGACACCAACCCGGTCCACTTGGATCCCGAATACGCGAAGCAGACCGTTTTTCGACGACCAATTATGCACGGGATGTTGGCGGGCAGCGTTTTTTCCAAGGTGTTCGGCACGCTGTTTCCCGGGGAGGGAACCATTTACCTCAAACAAGATCTCCAGTTTATCGCCCCCATGTATGTTGACGAACGATATGAGGCAGTATTCACCATTGGCACACTTGAGCCGGCCCGCAGCAAAGCGGTGGTTCGCACCCAAATAATCCACCTAAACAGTGGCAAGGTAGTGGTTGAGGGCGGAGCGGAAATTATCAATCACCAGCAACTGCGCACACGGTGAGGTTTGCCGCCAACGGTCGGCCGTCTAAAAACTATACACTTCAAAGACAGCACAAAGCCAAGAAAACTCCCTTACTTGTAGCATGAAATTTATTATAGGAAAAAACCGGGCCAGTTGAAGAACTGGTATCGCCCGACAATATGGTTCGGCGCATAGACCTTTTTGTGGAGCGCTTAGACTTGGCAGCTTTGGGCTTTGATGACTGATTTTGCGTCTTTTTACCGAAGGTATTTTGTGCTTTGCAGAGTAGCTCAGCTCAGATATGCGGCTTACCACAGGCTTGCATACCCTTGATATAGAGCCTCCTAAGGGGTTTTAGACGGTTTGACATTGATGTGTATGAACCGTTGCGTGTTAAAGCACGAAACAATAAAAGTACAAAACTTCGCTGGAAAATTATCAAGAATTTTCCAGATTAGCACAGACCCAGCAATGGCTCATATACGGTGTTGCCAATAGTGCTTATCACACTATTGTGTTCTTCCCAATATTCTTTTGGCGTTACTATTTTGGTTCCCTTATAATTTTCCATTGTAAAATCATTAGTATTACCTGTAATTATAAAATCCGCTTTTGGAATTTGTGCAAGTTCTAAAAGTCGGTTGTCAGGTTCATCCTCTATAATTCTCAATTTGGTCATTGGTTCGTAGGTTTCTGACATTTCGCTCAATCTTGCGATTAGAAAATCAGCATTTGTTTTAAAATCAGCAAATCTGGCGAATTTCGGTCGTCCAAGAACTTCAAGGTATTCTTGAAGGATTGGATTAGAAAGGCAAATAATCGCATTTCCTTCAATGCAATGGTCAACGATTAAATATGGATAATTTTTTGAATTAAGGAAGAGACCATTACGTTCGTATCAAGAATTATTTTTTGCATTCCTATGAGCTTTTACTTCGTCATCCATTTCTTCCATTGTCATTTTGGAAAGTCCGTATTTATTAGCCAATTGAATGCTTTTTTCCAGCGTTTGTTTTGTTATTTTTTTTCCGATGATTTCAATCAGTTCGGATAATGACAGCGTATTTTTATTCAGACCTAATTGGTCGAATTCAAAATCAGATATTTGGACATTTATAGATTTCATAATAATTTCATTTAAATTCAAATTTACGAATATTTCGCAATCTTTTTTCGCATTACGTAAGAGCATTGGCGAATGCGGGATTTAAAAGCACCAAAGTTGAATAATAAACTTCTGTTTATAAAAAGTACAAATGCTTACATTAGCACTTCCGCCCCTCTTTTGCCAATGCAATGTTGTGCGTTTGCGTTTTTTAATCACGGTACTTTTGGTTTAATTGGTCTGTCGCCCAATTCAAACTTTCATTACTCTCGTCTGATAAAATAACCTGAAACCTTGCACCAAAGTTATTGTTATCTTGGTAAGTTCCTACTACAATATTTTTGCCATTTTCATCTGGTTTGATAGTAAAACCTATTCCTTTAATTGTTGCTTGTCCGTAATATGATAATGACCAACAAGTCTTTATCCATTTGCTATCAATCCAAATTTTTTTAACAAAATCTTTGAAACCAATAGGGTAATGATCGTCTCTAAATGTAGGTTCTTTTCTTTCACTGTCTGCTAATATTTTTAAGTTGGGAACTTTGGGATATCGTAAGCGAAAAGATGTCAAATATAACTGACCAATTGCGTTTAGCTCAAAAACAGATTCATCATCTATTTCAATTTCTGTTAGAAATACACGAAGTTTTTCGTCAAAATTTTCAATTTCACTTTTTGCATACGACCTCCCACGTTCAAAATCCGTCAAAATATCCGAGTTGCGCCCCAATATATCATAGTCTAATGAAATAGGCAAAGGTGGAAAGTCTATAATTTCTGAAAATCTCTCGTGTTTATAATAAACAGGGATATCTAATGCTTGTCCAATAAGCACCGCTATCGCAATTTGTGCTTTGTAACCACCTGTCGCATCTATCGCAATATTTTCTTTTCCAAATCTATGAATAAAATCACCTACAAAACGTACAAGGTTTCTCAGACCGTGAATTTTAAAATCTTTTGGTATTGCGTCTTGAAGTTTGTCTATTACTTTAAACTCAACTTTTTTTAAGTTTAAATCTTCTCTTTCTTCAAAATATTTTTTTAGAACTAAACCTGTATTCTTGCCTGCTTCTGTATCAGAAACGAGTAAAATAAGATTTTCTAAGTCAAGCCACTTTTTCTTTTTGGCTTCTTCAATAGTATTTATTTCCGCCCCACAAGTACGATTGTTTGGATTTACTTCCAAAAGTGATTTTGCAAGTTCATTCCAGTTTTCCGTATCAAAATATTGTTTTATCTCTTCCCAGTTTTTAGGACATTCAGAACTTTCTTTTGAAAGCCTTTTCAAGTTACTTTCAAAAAGGCTTGTTCCTACTGTGCAAATTAATGTATTTCTCATTTGGTTGTTTTTTTTAACGTAACACACAACGTCAGTCCGTCTAAAAAATATACACTTCAAAGATAACACAAATTCAAGAAAACTCCCCAACTTGTGGAATGAAATTTATCCTAGGAAAAAACAGGGCCACTTACAGCCTCACCGAGCCACTTAGAAGAACTGGTATCGCCCAGTAATGTGGTTCGGTGCATAGACCTTTTAGTGGAGAGCTTAGACCTGGCACCTTTGGGCTTTGATGGCTGATTTTGCGCTCTTTTACCGAGGGTGTTTTGTGCTTTGCAAAGTAGTTCACCTCAGATATGCGACTTACCGCAGGCTTGCCTACCCTTGATATAGAAACTCCTTAGGAGATTCTAGACGGTTTGACGGTCGGCCGCTTGGTTTTTAGTTTCAAAAATTCAATTCCCAACTTAGCTAGCGGAGAGGGAACAGCAAGAGCAGCCCGGGCAGGCACAACAGGCCGTCGCCCATTGCCCGGTAGCGGGAATGGGGCGCAAAAAAATGCGGAAAAAAGAGCACCAGTTGCAGCCCGATCATCACCGCCCAAAGGCTGGCCTGCATCGGCAGGGCCATTGGCCTATGATAGTGTTGCCAATAGCACATGCCACCGAGCACCCCAAAAGCCACTCCGATCCAGATCGCTAGTCGGCGGATCTTGGTCGTACCCAACCACTGCACCATTGAAACAAACCCATCTTGAATATCCTCCGCTTGGCCATAATGGGAAAAAATGAGCAAATTGACCATCGCGAGACAGAAATATTGGCCTGCCAACCAGCCAAAGTCTGGATCAACTGCACCAGCTTGACTGCTTAGCGGAATGATAAATATACCAGCCACATAGCCAATAGCCACCAAAAATTCTTTGGGTACCCATTTGGCCAATCGGGCAATTGACAAGCCGACAAAATAAATAACACAAAACCCAACCAGAAGCAGCCCGTTGTACACCAAGCGCAGGGGTAAAGTGAGGGCCAAGACCATGCCGCCCAGCAAAGCCAAGATGGCCAAAGCGGTCAGCAAATATTGGTTTCGTTGATGAAACTGATGGCGGTTGGAAGCGGCGGGACAATTGGCCCGTTTGGCATCGGCTAGGTGGTCGTAGGTGTAGGCGAGATAAACCGCAAGCCCCAACACTCCAATGGCTTCGGGCTGGACTGGCACTTGGTAATAACGTGTTAACACCCAACTGTTGAGGCAGGCCCCGGCTACTACGTCAAGACTCAACCAGCTGATATATTTGTACACGAGTTGGGGCGGTTCATAAAAAAGTAAGCTGGTAGGAACGATCAGGCCAGAATGGGCTTCACCAATTCGCCATGTACATCGGTGAGGCGGAAGTCCCGGCCTTGAAACCGATAGGTCAATTTTTCGTGGTCAAAGCCCAGCAGGTGCAGCATCGTGGCCTGCAAATCATGGATATGGACCCGATCCTTTACTCCATAATAACCCAGCTCATCGGTTTCACCAAAACTGAGGCCCCCTTTTACTCCCCCACCCGCCATCCACATTGTAAATGCTTCAGTGTGGTGATCGCGCCCAGCAAAAGGCATGACCAAGCCGCCCCGGTTTTCCTGCATGGGAGTGCGCCCAAACTCGCCTCCCCAAACCAGCAGCGTATCCTCCAGCATTCCCCGCTGCTTCAGATCCAAGATGAGAGCGGTCATGGGCTGGTCGATCCGGTGGCACATTTGTTGAAAACCAGGACCATTGAGCGCATTGGAAGGATCGTTGCCGTGGGAATCCCATCCCCAATCGTAGAGCTGTACGAACCGAACCCCGCGCTCCACTAAACGACGAGCCAGCAAACAGTTGTTGGCAAAAGACGATTTGCCCGGTTCCGTACCGTACAACTGGTGGATATAAGCTGGTTCTTGGTGAATATCCATCGCTTCCGGCACTGACATTTGCATCCGAAAAGCCAGCTCGTATTGGGAAACACGGGAAAGGATTTCGGGATCATTCACCTCATCGTATTGTACTTTGTTGATTTCATTGATCGCGTCAATCGACTGTTTGCGCAGATCGCGGCTCATCCCCTTTGGGTCTTGGACGTATAGGACCGGCTCTCCCTCCGAACGGCACTGGACTCCTTGATAGATAGTGGGCAAAAACC
>JBBQXF010000072.1:0-23263 GCA_038209965.1 Cytophagales bacterium
ACCAGTCGAGGTCAATGCCCGAGGCATCTTCCATGGTGCGGAAAAAATCACTGGGGGTGGGGTGCTTGAACATCCACCGGCGCGAATACTCGCGGAAGGCATGGTCGAACAGTTCGCGGCCCATGATGGTCTCGCGCAAAATGCTCAAGCCCGTCGCCGTTTTGGCGTAGGCATTGGCCCCCAAGTTTTGAACCGACTCGGAGTTGGTCATGATCGGTTCCAAAATATTGGGGTCGGCTTTCATATAGTCCACAATTTTGTGCGGCGCACCCCGGCCTGAGGGATAGGCGCGATCCCACTCCTGTTCGGACATGAACTGAAGGAAGGTGTTCAATCCTTCGTCCATCCAAGTCCACTGGCGTTCATCCGAATTAACGATCATGGGGAAGAAATTGTGCCCCACTTCGTGGATAATGACCGAGATCATCCCGTATTTGATCCGGTCGGAATAAGTTCCATCGGTATCGGGGCGGCCATAGTTGAAACAGATCATGGGGTATTCCATCCCGTTGGCCGCTTCCACCGAAATGGCCACTGGGTAGGGGTAATCGAAAGAGTAGCGGGAATAGGTGCGCAGCGTATGGGCCACCGCTTCGGTGGAATATTGGCCCCAGAGTGGGTTGGCTTCTTTGGGATAATAAGACATGGCCATTACCGTTTTGCCAGCAATGTTGACCCCAATGGCATCCCAGATCAGCTTGCGCGAACTGGTAAAGGCAAAGTCGCGCACGTTTTGGGCTGCGTAGATCCACGTCTTTTTGTCCTTGGCTTTGGTTTTCTCTTTCTGGGTGGCTTCGTCTTGGGTCACTATCACCACTGGTTTTTTCGCGGTTTTGGCTTGTTCAAAACGGCTCAATTCGGTCTTGGTCAGCACTTGGGCATAATTTTGGCACTCGCCCGTTGCCCCGATAATGTGATCGGCGGGCACAGTGATGGCCACTTTGTAATTGCCAAAGGGCAGGGTAAACTCGCCCGAGCCCAAGAACTGTTTGTGCTGCCAGCCATTGTAGTCGTCGTAAACAGCCATCCGGGGGAACCATTGGGTAATGGAATAGAGCCAGTTGCCGTCACCCGCGAAAAGCTCACATCCCCCGCGTGAACCAGCTTGGAGGGCGGGGTTGTTGCGGTCGTTGATGTTGTATTCCCAGCCAATGCCCAGCTTCTGGACTTGGCCCTTGGTCAATGGCTTGGGCAGGTCTACGCGCATCATCGTTTTGACAATGGTGTATTTCAGGTCTTTGCCAGTGGCGGGGTCGCGCACATATTGGATCTTGTGGCCTCCGTCAAAGCTCCGGTCAAACATGCCGTTCATCTGGCTGGTGCTCATCCGGTCGGTCAATTTGCTGGTCGACGTCTTGTAGGTGTCAGAATTTTTATCTAAGATGTTCTGGTCCAACTGAACCCAAACGTAGGTTAGTGGATCGGGTGAACTGTTGAGATAAGTGATCACCTCTTGGCCAATGATGCGCTGCTTTTCGTCATCCAACTCTACTTTGATGTCATAATCGGCGCGGTTTTGCCAGTAGTTGTACCCTGGCGCGCCCGAAGCCGTGCGAAATGAGTTGGCCGTGGGCAGTTCGCTGCCCAACTGGGCAAACTTCTGGGCGGCCTTGTTCACATAAGCTGGTTCTTTTTTGGCGGGATAACCTTGGCCCGGTTGGGCTTGTGCACTCATGCAAGCACACAGCACCACAAACAATAGACTAAAGAAACGATTCATGCAGTTGACTGGATTTGAAGTAAGCCAAATAGATACTTAAAACGATTTAACAAAAAGTGAAGGAGACAAGGAGTTGCCCAGCCCACGTAACTTAATATTGAGCCCTAAAGTTAACAATATCTGTTCATTGCTTGTGAGCAAGGCCCAAAATTGGCCGAAAAGGGGAAGAAACGTCCTCTGTTTTGGCGGGGAACTTCATTTTTTGTCAGCCTCCACCGTGGAAACCAGTTCTCCCTTGCGCCATTTTTCGGTGCGGAGCAATTTGCTCTGTGCATCGTAATAGACCCAAGTCCCCGTTTTGCGGTCGTTGAGCTGGGCACCACTGCTGGCTAGTTTGCCATTTTCGTGGTAGTATTTCACCAAGCCATTGATCTTGCCCATTTTATAGGAAAATTCTTCTTTCGGGTTTCCGTTCCCGTAGAAATACTTTTGGTTCCCCGCCAAATTCCCATTGCTGAACAGTTCCTCGGCGGCCAATTTGCCATTGGCGTGCCAAGAGGATCGGGAACCGTTCACTTTGCCCATCACGTATTGCTCTTTGCGTTTTAGCTGACCGTTGGGGTGGTAATAGCTCCATTCGCCCACGGGATTGCCATTTTTTAGCTCTTTTTCCAGTTCGGGCTTGCCATTTTCGTAGTAGAGTTTGCTCTTTAGCTCCCGCTCTTGGTCGCGGTAAACGATCACTTCCTTGGTATTGCCGTTCTCGTGGTAGTAGGTATTGGTCCCATTCTTTTTTCCTTTGGCATAATTGAGTTCATACCAAGTTTTGCCGCTGTCGTAATAGCCGCGCACTTTGCCGTCCAGTACGGCCCCCAGCACGGCTTCGGCCCCCATGTTGGGCCGCGACAGAAAGCCGGTCCGCTCGCGCATCAGAATGGAACCTTCCATGGTTTTATTGCCATTAGAGGCATATTTGGTGAACACATTGTAACGGTTGTTGTCTTTCAAGATCTCGGTCTGCAATTGTCCGTTGCGGTACCAAGTGCGGATCGTGTCGGGCGACATCACCCCATTGCGGTAGTAAATCTGGCTCTCGGCCACGCCATTGTCATAGTAGGCCAGGGCTTGGCCATGCTGGACGTGATCCACATACCGGGTAGTGTTTTTGAGCACCCCGCTTGTATAATACTCGCTCATGATCCCATTGAGCGAATCGTTGCGGAACACGGCCTTTGATTTGAGCTTTTGATCAGGGAAATAGGTATAAAAAGTATCTTGGAGAAAATTGTTGCGGTACATGCCCTTTTGGATCGCCTGCCCTTGGAGATCAAATGCCCGCACTTCGCCCTCGCGCCGATCGTCCACGTAGGCGTACTCAATCTTGATCCGGCCATTTTCGTAATATTCCACTTGCTGGCCCTGCTTGCGGCCACCCACAAAACTGGTAATGCTCTCTTGGGCCCCGTTTTCATAAAATTGTTTGAAAGCGCCCGTCATATTACCTCCCACAAATTTACCCGTCACCTTGACCTTGCCACTGCGAAAGAAACGTTTGTAATCGCCCTCGATCACCTCTTTGCCACCGTTATTGATGACAAAATACTCTTCTTTGACCGGAGTGGCCAGTGAATCGGACTCATTGATGGAGCCGTAGCGGGTTTGGACTTTTTTTTGACCAACGACCACCAAGAGGGGCAACAAGGCCAAGTAAAGGAGAAGGGCAAATTTCTTCATGGTGTGCATTTTTGATACTGGAAAAATGGAATACAAGCTCCCTATCTTACATAAAAAATAATGCCACAAACCACCCTTTGCCCGGGCAATGGGCAAACAAAAGGCCACAACGGTGGCGGAAGGTGCCGTCCATTGAGCTCGGCTTGGGGATCGCGCTTCTGTCATGAACAGAATCACCAATTTTTTTGGATTTTTCCCAAGCAGAACCGGTGAACGGTTGCCGCCCGCGTCCCAGTTGCCCAGTTTGGCGCAATACCTTACGCCAGCCTACCGGGACAACCGGTTTTGTTTTGACCTACTGTAAACATTATCGGGTCATCAACTGAATCGTCAAAACCATCTTGGTGCAGGCCAACAAAAAAGGCTCCCATGGCGATGAGAACCTTTTTGACCAGTGATCCCGCTGGGACTCGAACCCAGGACCCATACATTAAAAGTGTATTGCTCTACCAGCTGAGCTACGGAATCATTTACTCCCAAAAGTGCGCACGAGAAGACTCGAACTTCCACAGGGTTACCCCCACCACCCCCTCAAGATGGCGTGTCTACCAGTTTCACCACGTGCGCTATCAATGAACTTTATTGGTGATCCCGCTGGGACTCGAACCCAGGACCCATACATTAAAAGTGTATTGCTCTACCAGCTGAGCTACGGAATCAAGACTATTATTTGTAAATTTGAGGGCCATCCCCCCTTATTTGCGGATGCGAAATTATCAACTCTTGAAATTAAATGCAACGCTTTCTCTTAAATATTACTGTATTCTTTTTGGTGAGCTTCGCAGCTGCTCCGCAACTAGTTCAGGCTCAAGGTAATGAACAATTGCTGGCTTCGGCCGATGCGCTCTATGAACAACAAAAGTTTGTCGAAGCGTTCAATATCTATGAAAAATTGTTTTCGAAGGCCAAACTTTTCTCTCCCCAAATGCTCACCAAGATGGCTTTCATCCGTGAGGGCACGGGCGATTATGCCAACGCGTTGTATTACCTCAGTGTGCTGTATGCCCAGGATCCCGACCCAAAAATTTTCGCAAAAATCTCGGAATTGGCCGAGAAGTATAAGCTCCAAGGTTACCAACCCAATGACATTGAGTACTTGATCTATAATTTCCGGTATTACTTGGGCGCGTTTTTGCTCGCTTTCACCGTCCTCATGCTGGCCCTGCTCATCTTCCTGTTCAAGATCAAACGCAAAGGCCGGGAAGTGCTGTACCCCTGTATTGCCATTAGCGTGGGCCTTGCCGTGTTCTTCTACATTTACAACTATGAGCTTCAGCGGCAAAAAGGGATTGTCAAATCGGACAAAGTTTTTTTGATGAACGCCCCTTCGGCGGCTGGCGAACTGGTGAGCATGGTCGAGAAAGGCAACTGCCTGCCCATTGTAGGAAGCAACGATATTTGGTACAAGGTTCGGTGGGCCGAAAACGACGGGTTCAAAGAGGGGTACGTGCGGAGCGCAAACTTATTGATCGTCGACTGATCTTGGGGATGAACATCACTTTATCGTCAAGGAGCGCCTTGTTTTTGGATCGGGACGGGGTCATCAACCGCCGGATCGTGGGCGATTACGTCAAGCATGTATCCGACTTTGTTTTTTTGCCCCAAGTACGCGAAGTGCTCACCGAGCTTCGGCCCGCCTTTAGTCGGGTGGTGGTGGTGACCAACCAGCAGGGGATTGGCAAAGGGCTGATGAGCCACGAAGATCTGGCGGCCCTCCACCAGTTTATGCTGTCCTACCTCAATGCACAGGTCACCGTGATCGACCAAGTGTACTATTGCCCCGATCTGGCAGTGGCCAACAGCCCCGACCGCAAGCCCGCACCCGGCATGGCCTTCCGGGCCTTGGCCGACTATCCAGCCATTGATTTGGCCACTTCGCTCATGATTGGGGACAGTGCCAGCGATCTGGCCTTTGGCCGCCGCGCAGGAATGCAAACCATCTTCTTTGGCAATGGGGACGATGAAGGCGAAATTGTCCAAGGCCGGTGCCGCGATTGGGCCGATTTGGCCACCCAATGGCCGCACCGGGCGCAGGCCGCTCATTGATGGCCCAAGCAAAGTAATTTAAAACTCATGTTGCGCAAACGTTTGAAGCGCTGTAATATATGATGGAGAATAAGGTAGTCATGGTATCAAAAAAATCTTAAATAGATGACACCCTTTCAGGGTTTGAGCTGGGACTAGCAATTTATCTAAAATCATTGCATCCCATCGGATTTTCAGCGATTTGCGTAACCTTAACTAAAAATCATAAACACCTGATTTTCAATTGTTTAAACACAAATTAAGTCAAATTTTCTCCGGCGCAAAGTCTCCCAACCAGTAAAACGCCCAGCTGGAGAACCAAGACCGCCCGGCCCGCGATGATGTGGGCGGCTTAGGCGTGAACCCTCGCGCGGCAAGCCCCGATCCAGTCTCGATTTTGCCCTCGATGCCCAAATCCAGGCAGCGATCACTAAGCTGAAGCCGCAGAGCGATCGATCGGTAAGCCTAAGCCGCATTTGCGAAGGCGATCTGGCAAAAATGCTTTTGCGCTTTTCCCAGAATTTTCTGGGCTGCCCATCAACATTGCCGCAAAAATTCGCGTTCTTTGAACAGTGAATGGCCATTAACCGCCCCAACTATGCGCGAAGCTGCTTTTGTCAGAAAAAACTTGTACCGCTGGAAGATTTTTGAACATATTATCCAAACGGGCCGCATTACCGAAGAAACCAGACTTAAGCCGGGGAGATCATTTGCGCTGCCCAATCACAGCGTGCCGGATCACTTGGACAAATTTAGCGACTTGGAGAATACCCAAAGGGCCGATCCTGATACGTTGGCCGAGATGTTTATCCAGTTGGCCGATGATCTGTCCTATTCGCGCACTTTCTATCCCGACAGTAAAACCACCGTCTACTTGAACAACATGGCCACCGCCATCCACCAAGACATTTACAAGAACAAAAAAGAAAATTCGTCCCGGCTGATTACTTTCTGGACCCACGAAATGCCCCTCCTGTTCCACAGTGCCCATTGTCAGTTGCTGCTCGCTTTCGGGGTGTTTGCGTTGGCGGTGCTGATCGGGGCGGTGTCCACTTTGCACGATGCAGATTTTCCCCGCCTGATCTTGGGCGACGGCTACGTCAACATGACCTTGGAGAACATCCGCAAGGGCGACCCCATGGCGGTGTACAAATCACATGGCCAGATCGATATGTTTTTTGCCATCACCTACAACAACATCATGGTGGGCTTCAAAACCTTTGTGGCCGGGGTATTGTCTTCCATCGGCACTTTGTACATTTTGGTAGAGAATGGAATCATGTTGGGTGCGTTCCAGACTTTTTTTTACAACGAAGGGCTGCTGCTCACCTCGTTCCTCACTGTGTGGATCCACGGGACATTGGAAATTTCGGTGATCATCATTGCTGGGGCCGCTGGTTTTGTGATGGGCAACAGTATTTTGTTTCCCAGTACTTACTCCCGCCTCGCCGCCTTTCAGATGGGGGCCAAGCGCGGGCTGAAAATCGTGGTCGGCACTGTGCCCATTTTCATCCTGGCGGGTTTTTTGGAAAGTTTCGTGACTAGGCTCACCGATATGCCCATTGCCCTCAAATGCCTGATCATTGGGGGATCAGCCACTTTTATCATTTGGTATTATGTGGTGTACCCCATCCGGTTGGCCCGGCGCAACCATTACAACCAAGAAAAGGAACTGGGCGAAGCCATTGGCTAACGCAGCAGTGATTGAGGAAAACCAAAACCAGCCCAGCAATGCGCAGTGTGCCCAAACTAGAATTTCTCAAAATCCGCGATTTTAGCCAACGGTTGAACGCTACTTTTGAGTTTGTCCGCCAAAACTTCGTGCCCTTGGTCAAATGCTTGGCCATCATCGTTACCCCGTTGCTGGCTTTATCGGCCGCTGGCCTGGCCCTGATCGCCAACCAAGATGGGAGCTCGCTGACCGACCTCGGCACCAACCCAATGTCCCTGCTGTTTTCCCCCAAAGCTGGCATTTTGTTGGGTACGATGTTCATGCTGGTGTATGCCGTGATGAGCTTGGTGGTGTACAGCTACGTCAAACTTTATACGACTATCCCGGACAAATCTGCTTTTTCGGTGGATGAAGTCGTGAAAGAAGCCCGCAAACACGTTTTTAAAATACTGTTTTCGTGGGTGGCCATCGTGTTTATCCTAGCCCTGCTGCCGCTACTGGTGGCTGCCGCCTATTTTGTGACCTATAGTGCCGGCCTGACCTTTTTTCTGGGCTTTGTTGCGTTTTTTCCGGTGGCCTACGTCAGCATTCCGCTTTGGAACTTCTTGGTACTTGCCCAACTAATGGAAAACCTAAGTTTTGTGGGGGCATTCAAACGGGCCTTTGCGGTTGTCAGGGAAAATTGGTGGCCCTGCTTGGGATTTAACCTAATCCTTGCCCTATTGCAAAGTATGATTGGTTACTTGTTTTATCTGCCGTTGGCCATTTATTGGATCTACATCTACTTCACTACCTTGGATTGGGCCGCCGCCGAAGCCAACCCGGGCATCAGTGCGGCACTCACTGTTTTTTATTATTTGGGGAGCTATCTGTTGCAATTCATCTCGTTGACCGGCAATACTTTCCAATATTATCAATTGGTCGAAGAGCATGATTCGGTGGGCCTTTCGGCCCGTATCGCCCTCATTGGGCAGCCCGTTGCGCTAGATTGGGATGAAGATTATTGAGCTTGTTTTAATTCCATGTATGAAAAAGATATTGTGGTTGATTTGGTTGTCCATTGGCCTGTTTTCGCTCGCCAAGGCCCAAGACAATGGCCAAGGCCAAAAGGACTCGACCATATTTGCCCTACCAAAGTACGCCCACCCCATCCAGTCGGATCGGGCAGATACGTCGGGCGTGCGCCCGACCACTGGCTTCGATCCCGCCCTCTTAAAAGATTTCAAGGCCGGCCAAGACTATCAGTATGACCGCGAAACCCAAGCAGGGCTCTCGCTTTGGGAGCGGTTCATAAGGTGGCTGGCGAGCCTATTGCCCCAACGAGAAACCGAGGATGATCGCCAAACCAGCCAGATCTGGACTTGGTTGATCCGGCTGGTTGCGGCCATCATCCTGATCTATGCCGTCACCAAAATGCTGGGCATTGACATTCCTTTCAACTTGGACTTCCGGGGCAAAAAAGCCATTAGTGCCGCTGCCCTCACCGAAGACATCCACACCATTGATTTCCCCAAGCTGATCGGGGAAGCCATCGGGGAGCAAGATTACCGCATGGCCGTCAGGTTGCACTACCTGCTGGCTCTCAAGCAAATGACCGATAAAGGACTGATCGACTGGCGAAATTGGAAAACCAATGATGATTACGTCCAAGAAATCAAAGATCAGGATCTGCGCTTCAGCTTTAACCAAATGACCCTCGTTTTTGACTTCACTTGGTACGGCGAGTTCGAGATGAATGCCCAAAACTTTGTGATTGCCCAAAACATGTTCGAGCGTTTCACGGCCCAAACCAACCAAACCCCAATCCACGCAAAAGCATGAGCGGTAAAAGCAAATACATTTTCATCTTGGCCAGTTGTTTTGTCCTATTGACCTTGACCGAATATTTGGCCCCCAAAGAAGTGGATTGGAAAGTCACTTTTTCCAAGGATGACAAAATCCCTTACGGCAATTCTATCCTCCGCCAACTGCTCCCATCGCAGTTTCCGGGGCAGGCCATCACCGACAACTACCAGACTTTCTACGAGTTGACCACTGCTGACCGGGAATCCGACACGCTGGCCTTGCCCAAGAACTACCTGTTCATCAATGATACATTTGCCCCGGACAGCCTCGAAACCCAAGCCTTGCTCAGCTATGCCTACAGTGGATCGAGCGTGTTCATTGCGGCCAACCGATTTTATGGCCTGCTGGCCGATACCCTGCAATTGACCGTGCTGGACAACCTGTATTTGCAACACAAGGGGTTGGCAAATGAAATACTTGATTCGCTGGGCATCAACTTGGTCAACCCCAAACTGCGATCGGCCAAGGCCCATTATTACAAGCGCGGCACCATTCCCCAATATTTTGCTGGAGCCGACTCAGCCGTCATTGTGCTGGGAACCAACGAATTGAATGCCCCCAATTATATTCAGGTACCTTACGGGGAAGGTAATTTCTTCCTGCACTGCAACTCCTTGGCATTTTCCAACTATAACATGTTGCGGGAAAACAATGCCGAATATATTGCCAAATCACTGTCGTATTTACCGCTCCAACCCGTCGTTTGGGACGAATATTACAAAGTTGGCCGCCAAGAATCGGTTTCCCGGTTCCGTTTCCTCTTGGGCAACGAGGCATTAGCTTGGGCTTGGCGGTTGCTGTTGGGGACCATTTTGCTGTTTGTGGTTTTTGCCGCCAAACGAAAGCAGCGCATCATCCCCATCGTGCGGCCCGCCCTCAACACCACCCTTGAGTTTGCCCACACCATTGGCCGTTTGTACTATTTGCACGGCGATCATCGCGACTTGGCCCGCAAGAAAACCGCTTTTTTCATGGAATTTTTGCGCACCCACTATTACCTGAGCACGAGCGGGATCTACCCTTTTGGGCCCGATATCACCATCCAATTGGCGGACTTCGCAGAGCGGGTGGCCGCCAAAACCAATGTGCCACTGCCCAAGGTCAAAGCATTGTTCACTGCCATGCTGGCCATAGAACGCGGGCAGCAGTTATCGGAAGACAAATTGATCCAGCTCAACCAACTGATGGAGCATTTTTATGAGGCCGCTGGGCTGGTGCGGTGAGCTGGGCTGGTTATGATAAATTGCAAATAGTTTATTACGTTGCGGAGCGCTTTAACACCTAGGACAATCCAAACGGGTACGGAAGCGGTTTTGTGAACAGGGGATGGGGGTTTTTGAGCCTACCCGGCGCGCAACCCGCAGTGACAAAAAATTTGATGCCCGGGTTGAATCGCACCTGCTCGCCATCGCTTGCCAAGCCCCACCCGGTGGCGCGCCCCACTGGACTATGCAAATGCTATCGGACAGGATAGTGGAGCTCAAGGTGGTGGACGCCATTTCAAGATCGTCGGTGTGCAATTTGTTGAAAAAAACGAAATTAAGCCCTTTCAAAAAGAGCAATACATAATACCTGCCGAGCAAAGTGCCGCTTTTGTTTGCCAAATGGAGACCGTGCTGGATGTTTACGAGCGCCCCCATGATGTTGACCACCCTGTGGTGTGCATGGACGAATCCCCCAAGCAGATCATTGACCATAAAGAGTTTACCGGTTCAACGGGGAAAAAGTACCACGACCCGGAATACACAAGGCTTGGTGTTGCCGAACTCTTCGTTGCCTTTGAACCACTGGCCGGCCACCGGGAAATGACAGTGGAGGAGGATCGCAAAACAGGCACTTGGGTGAATTTTATTGCCCAAGTAATGGATACGCGCTACAGGGACGCCAAGAAGGTTACATGGATAATAGATAATTTTTCTACACACAAAAAGGAAAATTTCTATAAGGTGTTCCCCCCACAAACAGCCAAACCATATTTGGACAGGATGGAATTCGTCTATACCCCAAAGCACGGTTCGTGGATGAACATGGCCGAAATCCAATTTTCTGTGCTTACCCGGTCAGAACTTGACAGGCCCTTCAAAGATAAAGAAGCAGTAAAATCGGTGGTGGCCAAATGGGTACAAAATCAAAATAAACTAAAAAAAGGTGCAAAATGGCAATTTAAGACAGCCGATGCCCGAATCAAATTATCTAAATTATATCCAACTATTTAACTTAAATGAAACACTAGTGATTGGGAAATTTTGTATGATTGCCTCACAGGTAACATTTATCATGAACGGGGCCAATCATTTGACCAATGCACTGACAACGTATCCGTTTGCCATTTTTGGCAATGGTTGGGAGCGGGCAATGGACGGAAAAACCTATCCCAACAAAGGGGACATAACGATTGGCAATGATGTTTGGATCGGTTACAACGCCACTATTATGGCGGGGGTGACCATTGGCGATGGGGCGATTATTGCGACCAATTCGACGGTGATCAAAGATGTGGCACCGTATTCAATAGTGGGGGGAAACCCGGCCATTGAAGTAAAGAAGCGGTTTTCGGACGATAAAATTGAGCAGTTGCTTGTACTGAAATGGTGGGATTGGGATCCCGAAAAAATTACCAAGAATCTTTCCTGTTTGACGGGCAACCAGCTTGATAGAATAGAACCAAACGAATAAAACAACGAATGTGCAACAAAGTGAACTGCCAATGAGGCAAGCGGCCTACTGTTGCGGGAAAATGCCCCACCAAACAAAGGCTCTTTCTACTAAACCAACCACGCTGACAAGTCGGAAGCGATGACCCGAAAGCCGCTTGAACTGGATTACAACCACCATAGCCATGAAAAAAGCAACCCTACTTTTTTGGTTTTTCGCCCTGAGCCTAGCAAGTGGATATTATGCCAAAGCTACCTACGATACCCCCAAACACCGCGCTGAACAAGCAAAAAGCGAGGCTGGGCAACTGGTGGGCCACGATGGTGTAAGGGAGGGCGACCTTATTTTTCAAACTTCGCTTTCAAGCCAGAGCCTCCCCATCCAATTGGCAACCAAATCCAAGTACAGCCATTGCGGCATTGTGTATAAATATGGCAGTGCGTTTTTCGTCTTTGAAGCCATTCAACCGGTAAAGCGGACCCCGCTTGCCAAGTGGATTGCCCGAGGAAAAAACGGCCATTACGTCGTAAAAAGATTGAAAAATGCGGATCAGGTCTTGACTCCTGCGGCCCTGAAAAAAATGAAACAAGTTGGCCAAACTTTTAACGGCAAAAATTATGATCTGGCCTTTGCTTGGAGCGACGACAAGATTTACTGCTCAGAACTTATCTGGAAGGTTTACCAACGCGCAACCGGGATTGAAATTGGTATCCTTGGCAAGCTGAGCGACTTTGATTTGACCAATCCAGCAGTCCAGCAAAAACTGAAAGAGCGGTACGGCAATCAAATTCCAATGAACGAAATTGTCATCTCGCCAGCCGCTATATTTGACAGTGAGCTATTGGCGACGGTCAAATCAAATTAGCCCCGGCCCGTCTTCAGCTTTAATCCGCTCGCGACTGGCCCATTTCCCGTTCACTTGACCCATGAATCAGCTTTGCTGCCCGTTGCCCAACTTTACGGGGCTTGATAACGTTTGTATATCGAGCCTTGGCTGGTTTAGGCGATCGCTTTGATTTTCAAAGATTGATTTTTGGCCAATAATCCTGACTCAAATTGATTGGAACAGACCAAGTGCGAACGGTTTTCCGGGATAAAAAACCATCGCTTTTGCCTTTATATTGTACATGAAATAATTTAGGTGCTTTTAACCTATTGACTTGATTTTCAATGATATGTAACTTTTAATTAATCAAAAAATTGCAATTGGTCATCTATCAAAAGTAAAGTAATTTTGGCAATTAATTGGATCGGGCTTTTTTATTTTCAGTGATTTATTTTCTGATTGATCAAAAACCGATTTTGTTTGGGGGTAACAAGCGAGCACCCGTTTTCTCGATCATTGCCATGTCCCTCGGGAACTGCCCAATGACCGCGAGCTGGCGAAAACCGAATAATCAAGGACTCCGTTGGTTTGCTTGGTCTTAATGGCCAACTTTGCACCACCGTAATTGGTAAGTAACTTTTGGATTGTTGTTTTACCCATCATTTTTTGTGCTACGTTATGTCACCCAAAAATAGTCAATGGCCAAAGCGTGCCTGGTTTGCCGCCACCGTGGCCAGTTTGCTCCTCGTGTATGCCTGCGCACCCACCGCACCAGCCAAGGCGCCCCGGGGCAGCGGGATTTCGTACAGCAGCAGTACGGGCATTTTTTGCAATGTCAACGTGGTTAACCGGGGCAAAATGCTCCAAGTGAGCCTGGAACTGGAAGTGGAGCGGCTCTACAACTCGGCGTTTCTGGATCAAATCCAAATTCGCTACGAGGTTTCCCCCGCCGACGGCACCACGGTGCCACTAGTGACCGACACCGTGCGCCTGGCCCGCAACGAAACGTACCGCAAGACCAATAACACCTTTTATGTCAACTTCGAGCTGCCGTTGGCTGGCCCAGCGGCCCTGCTCCAACTCACGATCGTGGACAAGCAGACCGACCGTTCGCTCCGCAAGGAAGTGCCCCTGAACGTGGGGCAGGCCGCGCTGCCCTTTGTGCTCAACAAACAAAATTCGCTACAAATCCAGAACGAAGTATTTAACCATTATGTGTCCGAAACCGACACCCTGCGGTTTGCATCGGTGGGCAATGCCCCCGTGTACGTCTATCGGGTCAAGCGCGATTTCTTGCCCGCGCTCCCGCCCATGCAGACCGAGGGGCTGAGCGTGGGCGCGGAACTGGAAGTGGATTCCTTCTTTACCGTGGCGGCCAACCGCGATTTTCACCTGCGCACCAAGGGGCTGTATTTTGCCCAAGTGGATACTGCGGCCAGCCTTGGCCTGGGTTTCAGTGTGATGGAGCGGAATTATCCGCGGTTTCGGCGGGTCGAGAACCTGATCGAGGCCCTGCTCTACATTTCTACGCCCGATGAGATCGGAGTGCTGACCAGCTCGCCCGATCGCAAGGCCGCACTGGATGATTTTTGGCTCAGGCTGGGGGGCAACGAAGAGAATACCCGCCGGATGATTAAATTATTTTATCAGCGCGTCGAGTACGCCAATCGTCAGTTTACCACCTACAAAGAAGGCTGGAAAACCGATATGGGCATGATCTACATGGTGTTTGGGGAGCCGCTCAACGTGTTCAAATCGGGCAACACCCAAACGTGGGTGTTTGATATGGGCAACCGCGATGAGCTAAAGTTCACTTTTATTGAGAAGTCCAACCAATTTACGGGCAAACATCATGAATTGCAGCGCAATGGCCGCTACCGTGAATATTGGTATGCCAATGTAGAAAAGTGGCGATTGGGGTTGGTGGCCAATTAAAGCCAAATTTAACGGCGGGCGCACTATCTTTGCCCAAAAAGCACAAAATGAGAAATTTTTTCTGGTTATGCCTTCTGTTGCCCGGTTTGATCGGGGGCTGCAACTCCAATAAAGAAACCGTGGATCAAGTAGCCGCTGACGATTTGATGATCCGCAACTTTTTGTCCACCAACAACTTACAGGCCCAGCGTGATCCGTCGGGGATCTATTACCGCATAGTGACCCCGGGTGCGCCCAACACTGCCCCAGCTCCCGTGGACACGGTGCGCGTGCACTACACCGGGAGCTTGCTCAGTGGCGCCATCTTTGACACTTCCCGGCCCGACCGACCGATCCGTTTCACCCTTGAGAGGTTGATTGTGGGCTGGCAGGTCATGTTGCCCCAGATGCAAATCGGCGAGCGCCGCGTGATGTACCTGCCTTCCGACTACGGGTACGGCAGCCGGGGCCAAGGGCCGATCCCGCCCAATGCAGTCTTGATTTTTGACGTGGAACTGTTGGGGGTGAACAAACGGCGCTAATCCGGCTCTTTTATTCATTTCGCCAATCTTTAA
The DNA here is from genome assembly GCA_038209965.1 of Cytophagales bacterium. Taxonomy (GTDB): domain Bacteria; phylum Bacteroidota; class Bacteroidia; order Cytophagales; family Thermoflexibacteraceae; genus JALONO01. The sequence continues at coordinate 14,907 of JBBQXF010000072.1, forward strand.
AACGACCTTCCGATGAACCAACTGAACATTGCCGATCAAACAGCCATTGAAATGATGCCCGGTTTTTGGGGCAAGCTGATCCACACCGATCAAGTTTCACTGGCTTACTGGGACATCCGGCCCGGGGCTGAGCTGCCGCTCCATTCCCACGTGCACGAGCAAACGGTCAATATGCTGGTCGGAGAATTTGAAATGACCATCGGTGGTGAAACCCAGCTCCTCCGGGCGGGCGATGTGGTGGTGATTCCTTCCAATGTGCCGCATTCGGGCCGGGCCACTGATCAACCGTGTCAAATCTTGGATGTGTTCAGCCCTACCCGGGAGGATTATCGGGCCAAATTTGGCGGGTAAACGTACCCGCCCAAAGCAAGAAAATCCCCAAACTTTCCGAAAGTTTGGGGATTTTCCAGTTACTGCCCGAGCGGCGCGTGATGCCGATTTTGGGCAATTTTATGCCAATATTCCCGCTTCAATTAGCGGGTTGATCGACAAGGCTAATGGTGAACAACGATTTGAGTTCGGTGGCTTCCTCGGGTTTCATCCGGCCGGCCAGCACCAGCCGCAACTGCCGACGGCGGAGTGCCCCGGCATAAAGCTGCCGCTCGGCCTCGGTTTCGGGCATCAGTTCGGGCACCATAATGGGCCGGCCCGACTGATCCACGGCCACAAAAGTGACGAAAGCCTTGTTGGCCAGCACTTTGCCCCCGCTCGGGATGTCCTCGGCATAGACTTCGACATAGACCTCCATCGAGGAATTGAAAGCGCGGGTCACGTTGGCCCGCAGCGTGATCACATTGCCCAGTTTGACGGGTTGTTCAAACGACACATTATCGATCGAGGCCGTGACCACTATCCGGTTGGAATGTTTTTGGGCGGCAATGGCCGACGCGATGTCGATCAGGTGCATCATGCGGCCCCCCATGAGATTATGCAACGGGTTGGTATCGTTGGGCAGCACCATTTCAGTCATGATGACCTCCGACTCACGGGCAAATTTCTGTTTGTGCATTTAATTGTTGATTAATAATTTGGGATAATTGGTCATGACATACTTGGAGATAGCTACCAATAAGTCGTCTTTGGTAATCGTTTCAGCTGCCGCAGGAACTTTCTCGCTGCTTGGAGCTCCCTTTTTTCTATACTCACTGATTTTGCTCACCGGGCGGTATTGCATGGTGGCCGTTGCCGGGTCAAAGCTGCATTCCAAGTAACTGCTCGGATAAGTCTGCCATTTGTAACCATTGTTGAGCGACAAATGGAAATGGATGTTGTATTTGTTCAAACTGGCCATACTATCACGGAGCATGAGGTAGGTAACATGCAAGAGCGTGACTTTGGCTTCGTCGTCGCCGCTCTCGAAGCGGTACAAGGTCAAGTTGAACCGGCTGCGCTCGCCCGCGGTCAACCGAACCACGTAGTTTTTGTCGTTGAACACAAACTTTTGCCGGAGCGGAAGGACGAAGGCATCGTCGGAAAGTATGAGCGATTCGCGTACGGTAAGCGAATCGGCGGCGATGAGTGCAAAGCTTTGCCCACTTATTACCAATACTTTGGAATAGTTGATAATCAAATATTCTACGGCAAATTTGACCGCTTGCTCTTGGTCGATCTGATCCAGTTCGAGGGCAACTGTTTCGGTCAGGGTAGCCGCCGCAAAAGTGGCGAATGAACCCTTCGCGTCGTGGCTTGCGGTATTTTTGATGAAATTATAGCTGGTTTCCAAAGAACTGCTGACATCGCCAATCCATTTGCCATTTTCTTTGGACGATTTGTAAATAATGATCCTGAACACTTGGCCTTTCCCGACTTTGCCGCTCAGCATGGCCCCGCCCTCATATATCCGATCGAGTGAACTGTCGGCATTGACCAGATCGACGTGGAACGCAAACTGGTTGGCCACCTTCTTGGGCTGGAACTCATAGCGGTAGAAGCGGCCCGCATATTCCAACTCGCCCATTAAATTTTGGGCTTGGGCTGTGCCGATAACACCGACCACCCAGAGCAATAACAATGTACGTTTTTTCATGGCAATACTAAAATGAATAGAATGAATAAATTGTCGGCTTGTAATTGGGGCCGGGGTTTGCTCACTCAAAAATTGCGCCGCCAAACCTCTTTTCTCTAAACGAAGATAACGACTGGTAGGTTGTAACCCTCTTCTGCCAACTGGTGAGTGGATCGACCGATGATTAAGCCGAAGGGCCGTCCTTTGGGCGCCGCCAGCCACTGGTGCAGCCTGCGCCCTCTCGGCCAATGTTGCGGGAGTGGGTCATTTTCAGTGGTTCCAGCCAATCGTTGCCCTTGCACGGCGAAAAGCAAATCTTTGACTATCATTGCCATCGGATTTCTAATTTATTTTGATTTCGGTGGTAATTTGGCCAATTTTTCGCTTGGTCCAGCCAGTCGCAACACTTGGATCGGCCAGTTGGGCCCCGCCACCCACACCGTATTTTGGCCATTTATCACCACTTTGCCCAGCGCCTTGTGCACTTGGGGGTTAGGGGAAAGTCCTTTCACCTCAAAATGGCCCCGGCCATCGCCCAGCAGGAGCGTCAGCCCAGCGGCATCCAACTGGCCGATTTTCACATCGGGGGCCTGCGAGTTGCCCGCCGCCAGCAGATCGGCGTGGCCGTCGCCGTTGTAATCGTCCACCAAAAAAGCATTGAAGCAAGTGATCTGGGCCAACTTGGGCAGTGGGCTGGTCTGCCAACGACCGCCGCCCAAGTTTTCGATGTAGAGATTGGCCGATTCGCGGATTTCCAACGCGAAGTCGGCTTCTTTGGCCCTGCGCAAGGGCAGGTCACGGGCGGTCAAGCGGGCAAAGTCGGCGTAATTGAGGTATTCTTTGCGCAAGATCGGCAATTGGCGCAGCAGTTCATCCCTAGTGGCAAATGGGTAGGCCGTGCCGTTTAGGTGGTAGGTCAACATCAAATCCAAACTGCCGTTTTGGTCAATGTCTGCCGCCCGGAACTGCAGCGGCGTGCCCGGCCCAATGCCCAGCGAGTGGTTCTGGCCCCAGTTGCCCGCCACCAGATCCGGGTCTCCATCGTGGTCAAAGTCAGCGGTGGCCAACGTTAGCCATTGCCCCTGCGTGCCTGCGAGGGGGAGCGGAGGGAACTCCGGGCGAAACTGGCCCCGCTGGTTGGAGATGACCATGATAGGCATCCCCTCGCCGGCCACCACCAAATCGGGCCACTGATCCCGATCCACATCGGCCCATATCGCGCTGGTAATCATGCCCAAGGGTTGGAGCGCAGCGGGCGTGGCATCGGTAAACTGGGGACGACCGGGCCGGGAATCATTGCGGAACAAGTAACTGCGGCCCGCCTGGGGAAAGCGCTGGGGAACCAGCCGCCCGCCCATGAACACGTCCAAATCCCCGTCGCGGTCGTAGTCGGCCACGGCTATGCTGGTGCTGCTGCCCGTAGCTGCTGGGGGCAGGGCCGCTGGAACCAGCGCAAAATTGCCCCGGCCATCGTTGGTGTACAACCGGGGGCGGTAGTCCTCGATCAGATTATAGCCTTCATTGCTGCCACTGGCCACCCAAATATCGAGATCGCCATCGCCGTCGGCGTCGAACAACGCGCAGGCCCCGTCTTCTTGCGGTTTGGCCGGGGCCATTTCCTGCTGGCGAAACTTGCCACTGGGCAATTGAAAAAATAGTTGGGCCGCTTGCTGGTAGGCTCCCCCCAGCAATACATCGTCCCGCCCGTCGCCGTTCAGATCGCCCACGGCCATGCAGGGGCTGTTATCGGTGTGGCGGGCCAGTTTGAGCGGCTCGGCGGCCAGATCGTTGCTCATGGTTTCGGGCGGGGCAAAATGGATCCCCAAGGCTGGGGCCAAATCGGTAAACCACGGCGGCGGTGCTATATTCGCAGGCCGTGGGCCGCTGGCTTTGGCTTGGTGCAAGACCAGCGTCTGGCGGGCGGGCACCCCGCGCAACGTTTGGCTGGTCTGGTCGGGCCACACCACCACCACCGAATCGGCTTGGGCGTGGCCAGCCAGCCCGAAATGCAATACCGGCTCCCCAGAGGATTGATAGCCGGTCACGGGCAATTGATAGCGTATTTGGGCCTGTCCCTTGGTATAAACCTCCACTTTGGCCCCGATTCCCCAGCGGTTTTGGCCCTGCCCGATCAAAGTTACTTTGAGGTAAGAATTGACCGGGCCATTGTTGCGGTAGATGGTGGCCGGCTCGTTGAGGTTGTTGACCACCAGATCCAAGTCGCCGTCCAAGTCCAAGTCGGCGTAGGCCGCCCCATTGGCATAAGAGGGCACGCTGTCGGACCAAGCGCGGGTGCTGTCGGCAAAGGTCAGATCGCCCCGGTTGTGGTAAAATCGGTTGGCTGTATGATAACCGGGTAGTTTTTTGGCCAATTCTTTAATCCGTTCGTCGGCGGTTTTTAGCTCTAGCTGTTGGCCCAGCGTGTTGTTGTAGGCCACAAAATCCAAGTCGGTAATGTCGCGGAAATAGCCATTGGAAACGAAAAAATCCAATCGGCCATCGTGGTCAAAGTCGGCGGCCAATGGAGACCACGACCAGTCGCTGGCCTGCACGCCGGCCAGTTGGGCCACTTCCGCAAACTCGGCCCGGCCCCCCGCCACCACTGGGCGCAAACTGCCCCGGTTCAGTTGGAGCGTGTTGCGCATGTAGTGGGGCAAATAACCGCTTTGGACGGTCATGGCAAAGGCTTCGTTGGTGTGTGGCCCCGCCATTTTCTTGCGTTGGGCGTTGGTAGTGGGCAGCATATCGGCCACCACCACCTCGGGCCAGCCGTCATTGTTGAGGTCGGCCACGCAATTGCCCATGGAAAAATGGCTGGTGTGGCCCACCGATTCCTTGGTTTGGCGGAGAAACTTGCCCCGGCGGTCATTTAGGTAAATAATATCATCGGCCAAAAAATCATTGGCCACGTATAGATCGAGCCAGCCGTCGTTGTCAAAATCGCCGGCCCCAATGCCCAGTCCCCAGCCATCGTCCATAATGCCCACTTGGCGGGCACATTCGGTAAAATGGCCACGTCCATCATTGCGGTAAAAATGGTCATTGGCGGGGCTGCTGCCATCCAGTTGCAAGGGCCGGATCCGGCTGGGGTGGCGATCGTCGTTGGTCGCGTTGAGCACGTACAAATCCAGATCGCCATCGCGGTCAAAGTCGAAAAATAACCCTTGGGTGCTGTAACCATCGTCGGCCAGTCCATATTGTTGGGCCTGCTCGATGAAAGTGGGCACGCCATTTTGAATTCCTTGGTGGATAAAGAGCAAGTTGCGGCGGCGTTCGGCTGGCTCGTTGCCCGCCCGGCTCACGTACAGATCGGGCAGGCCGTCGGCATTGACATCGGCCCAAGTGGCACCCGTGCACCAGCCTTCAGTTGCCAATCCGGCCGGTGCAGTTGCTTCTTTGAACCGAAAATTGCCCAAGTTGAGGTATAGGCGCGACGATACCTGATTGCCAGTAAAATAGACATCGGGCAGGCTGTCATTGTTCACGTCGCAAATGGCCACCCCGCCGCCGTTGTACAAATAACTGTAATCGATGAAATTATAGCGGTCATTTTCCCCCACTTGGTTGACAAAATCAATGCCCGTGGCAGTAGCGGGCAATGCTTCAAACCGCTTCGGGCGCACTGCTGGCCGACACGCGGTCAACAGCACAAAGAACAGCAGCGCGGGGTACAGGCGGACAGACAACATGGGAGCGTGGGGTGGATGACACCCTCAAATTTGGCCAATTTTATCGCAATACCAAAGTTATAGATCGGTTGGCCGGGCCGAGGCTAGTGGATGGTGATTCTTTCCCAACACAGAAAGCGGGCGCGATCGCTTGGGTATTTTTACCGTTGTTGGTGTTAGCGAAGCGCACCAACAACCCCGTTGGGCAAAGTCTGTGACTTTCGGCAAGCCCTGGCCGTACCACCAGCGAAGTGGTGGGCAACCCGCCCGCCCAGGCCACCGGCCGTTTGGAAATGGCCCAGAAAAGTGTTATCTTAGCCGCAAGGATTCCGATCCCTTCGTGCTGTTCCACGACGGCCCCGGGCCCGCTTGGTGCTCAAGCTCTACGCCGAAGCTTCCGGGGGAACTGTCCTGCACACGCAGGAGGAGTTCATTGTATGCGGACGGCCAGTCAATTCGACAAGCTGGAGCTGGCAGCAGCTCAGCGTGGGCAAATTGGCCACGGTGGATCGCTGGGACTGGGCGTCTATGTGGAGAACTTGGCGGGTGTGCCAGTCATCTGGAAATTGCGGCTGGGGGCCAGCCGGTGGCGTTGGTGGTGCACCGCAGACGCGCAGTCTATGGCCCTTGGGGATTGGAGCTGAGTGGAGTGGGGCCGGGGAAACGCTTTCTACAATGCGCCGGGGAACGCGGAGCACTGCTGGAAGTCTGCGGTTCAACGGGGGCGTGGAGCGCACCGGCGACTTTGGCCCCAACTGGGACGAGAGCGGCGCGCGCATGTACGATCCGCAACTGGGCAGGTTCCACGGTGTGTACCTGCTGGCCGGGGTGTTCCCGGGCATTACCCCAGTGCAGTTTGGGGCCAACAGCCCGGTGGTGTTCAACGATCCGAGCGGGCTGGCCCCGACTGCAAAACTTGGGGGGACGTATTGCGGGCAATCCTCGAAGGCACGGCCGCGGCCTGCCAGCGCCCAGGGGCTGGCACCCGCCCATGCTTAAGTTGCTGCTGCCGCTAAGGGGGGAGTGCAGTTGGGTAAGGCGGAGCTGAAATCTATATCATCTCTTGAAAGCCAAATAGTTAAACACGAATCCAAGTTAGCAGAGTACATTAAAGACCCTATGAAGTTTGACAATAAAGGGTTTTTGAAAAATGCCCCAAGTGATGCGATACGACAAAAAATAATTCAAACAAGAGTAAATCACCTAAATCAAGAAATTCAAACTTTCCAAAACAATATTCAGAAAATTTTAAATAGACAATAAGATGAAAGTAAATGTTGATGAAATTCAAAAAATCACATCTCTTTTACTTTCAAAACTAAAAGAGAGTAAAGGGAATGAAATAGAAATTAATAATGATTATTATTGGGATATTTCAAGTGATGAATTGTATAATCCATATGAAGAGCCTAAAAATATCACATTAGGGCAATTATCTGATGATTTAGAGGAAGTTCAAAGACTTGCCAAATCTGACGATGCAATTGTGTATGATTTAAAAAGGCTTGGGATTATCCTTAAAGCACTCAGTATAGAAAATCCAACAGCATTTTAGAAAATCAAAAAGCATTGTAGAAATACAAGCTTCCTGATTTTAATTTGCCGAAATTTAAGGCCGACATAAGAAGGTTTTTAAAAGAAATCAAATGGTTGTAAAACGACAGCCGCAGATGGACGCTATCCGAATGGTTGGACTACTTACACTTTGCCTAATGGAAATGCGGCAAGTTGGGGATTAGATGGAACTTTCATAGGATTTAGAGGGATAAAATGATAAAGCCTATGAAAAATATAAGAATAGAAGAAGTCGGGAGTTAGTTTTTATCCAGAAACAATTCTTGAAAATATTCAAGGTGGTTTTGTTATAGATTCTTACTTCAAGCCATAAGATAAAAAGCCTAAAAATATTTCTGAAGAATATGGTTATGGTAGTATGTCTTTTTGGCATCCAAATAAAAATTCAACTGAAGATGAAATAGTAAAATATGAAAAGAGCTTTATTGAATTTATAGAAAAAAACTATTCTTTATTTTTTGATAATGGGGCAAATGATTTAGAGATTTTCATAGAGATTTATTTTGATGGAGGACAATGTAATTTTGAGATTTTCAATAAGAATTTTCTTAAAAAACTTGGAAAGTTTGGAGTGTCTTTACCTATTAACGTTTATGTCTTGAAAAATGATGAAATTCAAAAATGGGAAGAAGAGGTAAAGTTAGTTTGGGGAAGCCACTAAGGGGGTAGCTAATCTGATACCTGAAGGAAAACTTGCAAATCACTGATTTAAGGGAGCATGTAAACTTGCTGATAATCCGGCTAACAGGTCATTAATACGAAAAATTTCTAATGGGAAAGCTCTCGGAATAGACCCACACGGAAAGAGTTGGTTTTTTGGGGTAGATGGAGCAGGTAAATCAATCTACTCCTATGCTGAAAAAGGTATTGTGAAGGGTGCTGGATATGCCTCAATGACTGCCGAAGAAATAATTATTAAATATGGTTTAAAAAAAGGGTTATGAAATTAGCAAGTGACGGTAAAATAAATGATGATGGTGTAATTTTCAGTAGTGAAATGATTTCTGAAAAGGAAGGATATGAAGCAATGTTGTATATGCTTAAAGCAGTTTTTGAAGCAACTGGTTCAAATGATTTAACAGATATATTAAGTGGTGGGGAATATTGGC
>JBBQXF010000073.1:0-23150 GCA_038209965.1 Cytophagales bacterium
GCTCATTGACCAAAGTGGCCGCGTTTACAACCCCATTGCAGGCGGTGGTGCAAGGTCATTGGAATGGTAAGAAGTGGCCGAAATACAGCCATTGGATGCGGTGCCGCCCAAAAATCAATGCGCCTTGCCCCAAACTTGTAGCAACTCCCAAATAAATTTCCCCGAAAATTTTGATAATTGCCGAATATTTATCACTTTAGGGAAATTGTGCGGGCTAACTGCCCTCTGTCGATTATGCCCAAGATCAAAAAGACAAAAATCATTAGTGGTGTTTATTGGGTGGAAATCCCCGAGGCTGGGCTGGCTCTCCTCTGCGGCTGCCCCGCCGATGCCGTCAAGCACCTCAAAAAACGGGGCCTGATCGAGGACACCGAGCGGGCGGGCATTCGCTGCGAAACCGGGCCAAATGCGATCTTGCTTTCCGATGTACTGATGCAAAATGGCAATTTTTCCAACCTGACCGAGTTTCCAGTCCTGCAAATGCTCTATTTGCAGGGGATGATTTTGCCCGGCCACCCCAATAACACCGGCCGCAAACCGCTCATGATCGGGGCCGAAGAACAGGTCAAGGCCCAGATGGACTATATTTTTCGGGGCAATTACGGGTTGGTGAGCTTGGCCGAGATCATGGCCGCTGGCATTGATCAGGCCACGGCCCAAGCCATGTTCAACCTCAAGATGCGCTTCGCTTTTGGGCAGATCAGCCGTCCCGAGCAACTGATCGACGATCGAATCGTGCGCGATCAGCCCGTGGAACTTTCGGCCGGGGCCACGGTGGAGCGCCTCGGGTTCAACCGTTTTTGCATTGCCTACGCGGGCGAGTCAGTGGAAGTGGATCTAAACTTGGCCGAGGGCGAGAGCTACGAACCGCCCTATCAACTGGGGTTTCATTTGCTCAAACGGGAATATTTTGCGGTGGTCCACTCCGGGGAAGGCGATGGCTGGGACATCAACCGGCCCTGCATGGCCAGCATCCTGATGTTCCAGGGCAAGATCTACTTGATCGATGCTGGGCCCAATATCCTGTCCAGTCTAAATTATCTCGGCATTAGTGTGAACGAAATTGAGGGTATTTTTCACACCCACGCCCACGACGACCACTTTGCCGGGCTGACCACGCTGATCCGAACCGACCATCGGTTCAAATATTTTGCCACACCACTGGTAAGGGCGGCGGTAACCAAGAAGCTCTGTGCCCTAATGCCACTGAACGAAAGCAATTTTACCTATTTCTTTGACATTCACGATCTCGTGTTCGACCAGTGGAACACCTTGGACGGGCTGGAAGTGATGCCCCGCTATTCGCCCCACCCGGTCGAGACCAATGTGTTTTATTTCCGCGCTCCCTGGCTGGATGGCTACAAAACTTACGCCCATTTGGCCGATATTTCTTCACTCACCGGTTTGCAAAAAATGGTGGACACGCCCCACCCAGATTTTCCGCTGGCCCCCGATTTGATAGAAACCACCCGGTCGGCTTATTTTGTCCCGGTGGATCTCAAAAAAATTGATGCCGGGGGTGGCTTGATCCACGGTGATGCCGAAGATTTTGCCGAAGATTTGACCCCAAAAATCGTCTTGGCCCACCTTTCCAAGCCCCTGAGCCAGCGGCAGCGCGAAATCGGATCGTCGGCGGGCTTTGGGATGGTGGATGTGCTGATCCCGGCCAACCATGACTTCCTGCCCGGAATCGCCCTGCAATACCTCAAATTCTACTTTCCCCACGCGCCCGCCAGCGAGCTAAATTACCTGCTCAACCATCCGGTGAAACACTACAATGCGGGGACGATCCTGATCCGCAAAGGGGGCGAGGTCAAGAGTGTCTATCTGCTCCTCACCGGGGCGGTGGAATATGTGGACTCGGCGCGCAACGAGCTGGGGATGTTTCCCGCCGGGTCGCTCATTGGGTTCTATTCTGGGATCCGGGGGGTAGTTTCGCCCGAGACTTACCGGGCCTCCTGCCACATCACGGTGCTGGAATTTCCGCTCAAATCGTACCAAGATTTTGTCACCCGAAACCACCTCCATTCCGATTTGCGCCGGATGGAGGAGCACATTTTGTTTTTGGAAAACACTTGGCTATTTGGCGAAGTGGTCTCTTTTCCGATCTTGGCCAAAATTGCCCGCCAAATGGAAAAGTTGACCTTGCAACAGCACTTGGCCTTGGAGTTGTTCAACCGAAATTTTCAGCGTTGGAACCCCGAAGAGCCGCCCGTTCTGTTTCTCCTCACGCAGGGCAATATTGACATCAGAAATGAGAAGCGGGCCATTGCCACCCTCAAGCCCGGCGATTTTTTCGGGGGCGAATATTTGCTCCTGCACGATCTTCTATTAAAAAATTTCACTTCCTCGCGGGCCGTGGCCAGCCAAAGCGATGCCACGTTGTATTACTTGCCCGCCCATGCAGCCATTGACATCCCGATCGTACACTGGAAAATATTGGAAACCTACGAAAAACGCTATTGGTGGAGACAAAAACCGTAAACTAATGGATCAATAAGCGGCGCAAAGGTTGCCGGATGAACTTAAGTAACCAATTTTTTAACCAACTTATTGCCCAGCTAACTCTAACAGGCCGGGATATTGACAAAATTGGCAGCCCCGCATTTCAGGGATACTGCTTTGGGCCGGCCACTTCCCAATTTGCGCCAAACTTGGCAAAATGTGCCCCGAACTATTTAGTTGTTTCGCAAGGACGACTCCCGCACGATCAGCCGGGTATCGAACACCCGGGTGGTTTTGGGCAAAAGTTCGCCCTCGGTTTCCATTTGCTGGCGCAACAAGCGCACACTCTCACGGCCCATCTGTTCAATGGGTTGCTCGATGCTGCTCAGCGAAGGGGTGAGGAATTCGCAGTTCGGCTCATTGTTAAAACTCACCACCGCCAAATCATCGGGTATGCGGAACCCGGCTTTTTTCAAGGCATTGATGGCCGGAAACGCCACCCGGTCACTCACGGTCAGGATGCCGTCGGGCTGCTGGCGTGTCATGGCCAAGACTTGGGCCACGGCATTTTCGGGGGTATAGTCGCAATGGAAAACCATTTCTGGCCCGCTGGCCAAGCCGTGTTTTTCCAAGGCGGCGAGGTAACCGGCCAAGCGTTGGCTGCTGATGAGCAAGTTGGGCGGGCCGGCCAAAAAACCGATCCGGCGGCACTGCTGCTCGATCAGGTGCTCGGTGGCCTTGAAAGCGGCAGCGTGGTTGTCCACGATCACCTTGGCTGCATCCAAGTGGTTGACGTGGCGGTCAAACAATACCAATGGAATGTTTTTTTGCAACAATCGTTCAATGTGCGCGCAATCATCGGTGTCCCTGGCCAATGAAATGAGCAAGCCCTCTACTTGGCCGCGCAGCAGGTTCTGGATGTTGATCATTTCCCGGCTGTGCAGTTCGTTGGATTGGCACACGAGCACGCTGTAGCCCGCTTGCAGCGCTTCGTCCTCAATGCTGCTCAGCGCGGCCGAGAAAAAATAATAACTAAGATTGGGCACAATGACCCCAATGGTTTTGGTCGCGCTCCGGGCGAGGTTTTTAGCCAATTGATTGGGTTGATAATCAAGGGTTTCAGCCAGTTTCATCACTGCTTTTCGAGTATTGGGGTGAATTTCGGGCATATTGCGCAAGGCCCGCGATACCGTCGAGACTGAAATATTCAGTGCTTTGGCAATGTCCTTGATCGTAACTGGCGTACCCTTCATGTTTGGAACAAATGAGTTGGGCAATATAGTCAAATTTTGCCTGATGCGCGCGGCCGCAGCCTGTCCCATTGAAATGGCCAGTTATTACTTTTTCAATAGCTGATGGGCGGCTCCCCTATTTTTACTCCACGCTTTAGTGCGCGTGCAACAGGTGGTCGCTTGCCCAAATCGGGAAATGGCTGACTAATTAGCTTATATGCAACCGCTTGCGGCAACGTTTGCACAAAGTTGCGCCGCTTTTTGTGCTATCTTTTTTGGAATCGTCGCCAACTGTGGCTACCATTGATGGGACAGCGGGCTAAAGTGGATCGACCAATTGGGGAGTAGCCAATCCGCCAAATTGCAATTTTTCAAGATTAGCAATGCCTAGGCCAATGAGATTGACAGGCCGGTCAACATCGCGCAAGTAGGAAAATCATCGTGAGCAATTCAAAAATATGGAGATAAGACAGGCCATCGGCCCAAATGAGGCCCAAAAATTTGACAGTGAATCCTTGAGAGCGCATTTTTTGGTGCAGCATTTAGTGCAGCCCAATCGGTTGCGCACCATCTATTCGCACCACGATCGGATGATCATCGGGGCAGCCCTGCCGATTGTACAGAAACTGGAATTGCCCACTTACCCCAATTTGAAAGCCGATTTCTTCTTGCAGCGCCGCGAAATGGGCATTATCAACCTTGGGGGCAATGGGGTGATTTCCGCCGATGATCAGACTTTTGACCTTGCCAACCTAGATTGCTTGTACTTGGGCAAAGGAACCGAGCGGGTAACTTTGCGCAGCAACGACATTGCGGATCCCGCGGTGTTTTTTCTGCTTTCCACGCCAGCGCACCAAGCGCACCCGACCCGCCACCTGACCAAAGAAGCGGCGGCCCCGGCCCAGATGGGTGCGGCCAGCACTGCCAACGAACGCACCATTTACAAATATATTCACCAATTGGGCATTCAAAGCTGCCAACTGGTCATGGGATTGACCATATTGGCCCCGGGCAGCGTGTGGAACACCATGCCCGCCCACGTGCATGATCGCCGGATGGAGGCTTACTTTTATTTTGATCTGGCCCCTGAGCACCGGGTGTTCCACTTCATGGGGCAGCCCCAACAGACCCGTCACCTAGTCGTTGGTAACCATGAAGCGGTCATTTCTCCCCCTTGGTCCATCCATTCGGGCTGTGGCACGGCCAGTTACGGCTTCGTTTGGGGCATGGCGGGGGAAAACCGCGATTTTGCCGACATGGATTTAGTGCCCGTTCCTGAACTCAAGTAATGTGGCCAAGCAATCTTTGTGCACCTGATGCTACATGGCCAGTCCCAAACCCGAACCGAAAATGAAAATCCACCCCACAATCTTGTACCTCTGCTTATGGTGCTGCTTGGCCCAGACCGCGAGTGCCCAAAAAAAATTTACTTTTACCTTGGCCAATCCCCTCCCCGAAGCCCGGATCGACGAGTTGATTGTGCTCCAGCGAACGGCCATTACCGCAAAGGCCGGGGTTGATTTCAAAGGTAAATTGCCCATTTTTCGTAATGAAAAAGGGGGGGCCTTGCCTTCACAGACCGACGATCTGGACGGTGATGGTCAATGGGACGAAGTGGCCCTATTGGTCTCTTTCGGTCCCAGCGAACGATTCAAGGCCAAAGTCACTTGGGCGGCCCCCGAGCAAATGCCCCAGTTTCCCGTTCGCACTCAAGCCCGACTGGCCAAACTGACCAATGGCGTTTTTGTGCCCACTGTCAAAGAAACGATCCCGCCCGGGCACAAACCCACCGATTTTTCCACCACTAAATTGCCGCTTTACCAAGTGGAAGGCCCCACGTGGGAAAACGACAAAGTGGGTTTTCGGCTGTATTTTGATGAGCGAAATGGCAAGGACATTTTCGGGAAGACCCAGCCCGCCCTGGTCCTGGACAAAGTGGGCCTGCCCGGTGGCGACTACCACACCAAAAGCGACTGGGGCATGGACGTGCTCAAAGTAGGCGCTTCGCTCGGGGCGGGGGCGGTAGCCATCATTACCAAAAATGATCGGGGCGAGGAAACCTTGGCCCGGTTGGGCGATAAGGTGGGCCAAACCTCCTACTCCGTGGTATGCCAAGGCCCAGTCAGGGCTATTTTCCGGTTGAAGTACGAAAACTGGCAAGTAGACGGACAAGAAAATTATCAATTAGTGGATGAAATTAGTATCGTGGCGGGCCAATATGGCTACGAGAGCAAACTTACCCTGTCAGGTTTCGCGGGAGAACGGCAATTGGTCACTGGCATTGTCAATTTGTACAGCGATCAGGCCACCCACGCAGGAAATAATCAGTATGCCTTACTGGCCACCCACGCCAAGCAAAGTGAAAACAAAGATCGCCTCGGGATGGGGATCGTCGTGGCCAATGCCGACTTTGCGGGGTATGGCCAAACCCCCGAAACTGGCCCGGAAAAAGTCCTCCAAACCTATTTCGTAAAGCTTAAGGTCAAAGAAAATCAATCCGTCAAATATCGTTTTTACGCTGGTTGGGAAGCCAGCGATCCACGGTTTGAAAAAGCGGCTTCCTTTGAAAAACTATTGCATTTTGAGGCCAAAAAAATATTTTCCCCCATTAAAATTGTTTGGTGAACCGAGCAGGCCCAAACAAAATTGGCGATCGGCTACTCAGAGAAATAAATTATTGAAAACCAAACAAATTAACCCAATTGTTTGCTTAATCATTTTAGTCTTCTTATTAACTTACTGGCTTTTTCGTTGGGATTTCCATTATTTTAATTTTGCTGTTTACCAAAAAATTACTTGTAAATATGAAACATTTTAGCGTATTTATTTTAGCCCTTTTTACCTTCATTCCTGCCTTTGCGCAAGGAAAAATAGACGTAAAAAAACAATTTGCTTTGGCGGGCGAGCAATATCGCCTCCTGCTCAAGGCGCACCCCGATACCACCAAAACACCCCAGTCGATCCGGCCCGATGGCACCTACCGCGATATGCCGACTGGCTGGTGGTGCAGTGGCTTTTTTGGCGGCTCGCTCTGGTATTTATACGAGTTCACCAAAGACAACGAGTGGAAAGACGCAGCCAACCTTTGGACCATGGCCCTGTCCCGGGAGCAGTACAACACCCGCACCCACGATCTGGGTTTTATGATTTACTGCCCTTTTGGCAACGGCTACCGGCTCACCCAAGACCGCGCCTACCCGCCCATTATGCTGCGGGCGGCCGAATCGCTGTCCACCCGCTTTGACCCCAAAGTGGGGGTGATCAAATCTTGGGACAATTTCAAGGGGAACACTTATCCCGTTATCATTGATAATATGATGAACTTGGAACTGCTTTTTTGGGCCAGCAAAACTTCGGGAGACAACAAATACCGTGACCTTTCACTGGCCCATGCCGATGCCACCCTGAAAAACCATTTTCGCCCTGACAACAGCAGTTACCATGTGCTATGTTACGAACAGGACGGAACCGTTTCCAAGAAAATCACCCACCAAGGAGCCGCCGATGAGTCGGCTTGGGCCAGGGGGCAGGTCTGGGGACTATACGGCTATGTGGTCATGTACCGGGAAACCAAGCAGAAAAAATACTTGGATCATGCCATTAAAATTGCGGATTTTGTCATCAACCACCCTAACCTGCCCGCCGACAAAGTGCCCTATTGGGACTTTAACGCCCCCAATATCCCCGGTGAAGAAAGGGATGCCTCGGCGGCGGCCATTGCTTCCTGTGCGCTTATGGAACTTTCAGGCTACGTCAAGAAAGCCAAGCGGAAAGCCTATTTCGCCGTGGCCGAACAGATGTTGGTCAGTTTGTCTTCCCCGGCTTATCGCTCGGTGTTGAACGAAAATGGCAACTTTTTAATCAAGCACTGTGTTGGGCACAAGCCGGGAAAATCGGAGGTGGATGTGCCGCTGGTGTATGCCGACTACTATTATTTGGAAGGCCTGCTCCGCTATAAGGCCCTCACAACCAAAAAATAGGCGCACCAATCTACCTCGATCGGCGACCGCCCGGAAAAGTAACCTATTGGAAACCAAGATAATTAACCCAATTGCTGGCCTAAATCATTACAATCTTGGTATAAAGTAGCGCGCAATCAGTATTTTCGTACCTGCTTTGGCATTTCACTCCGCCGAAGCAGGTATTTTGTTGGCCCAGCAATGGCGACAACAACGGCACTAATCACCCACTTACTACTCACCTTGTATGGCATATCAACAAATCCGCCTCGGGATCTTGGGCGGGGGGCAACTGGGCAAAATGCTCATCCAGTCTGCCGCCGATTGGAACATCACCACCAAAGTCCTCGATCCAGATCCTGATGCGCCCTGTCGTTCATTGGCCGCGGAGTTTGTCTGTGGGCCACTCACCGACTATGTGACCGTGCTAAACTTTGGCAAGGATGTTGATGTGATCACCATTGAGATTGAAAATGTGAACACCGAGGCCCTGCAAGCGTTGGTAGAATTGGGGGTAAAGGTGTTCCCCCCGCCCGCACTAGTGGCGTTGATCCAAGACAAACGCCAACAGAAAGAATTTTACCGCGAACACCAGATTCCGACTGCTGATTATATTTTGACCAAAAATCGCGAAGATGTTTACCGCCATGCCGGCTTCCTGCCCGCGATGCACAAGCTGGGCCGGGCGGGCTACGATGGGCGCGGGGTGCAAAAAATAGCCACGGTGGACGATCTGCCCAAAGCCTTTGATGCCCCCGGCGTGTTGGAGAAAATGGTCGATTTTGAAAAAGAGCTGGCCGTGATTGTGGCCCGCAACCCCGACGGCGAAACGGAAGTGTTCCCCGTGGTGGAACTGGTATTTGATCCGGTGTACAATTTGGTGGACTACTTGTTTGCCCCGGCCAATATTCCCGCCGAGGTGGCCCGCGAAGCTTATCGAATCGCCCAACTCGTGGTAGAAAAAATGGACTTTGTGGGCTTGCTGGCCGTGGAGATGTTTTTGACCAAAGAGGGCCAAGTGCTGGTCAACGAAGTGGCCCCGCGCCCACACAACAGCGGCCACCACACCATCGAGGCCAATGTGACCTCCCAGTACCAACAATTGCTGCGGGCCATTTTGAACCTGCCCCTTGGCTCCACGGCAGCCTTGTCCCCCGCCGCCATGGTGAATTTGCTGGGTGAAGCGGGTCACAGTGGGCCGGCGGTGTATGAGGGATTGGAACTGGTTTTGGCGCTCGAGGGGGCATACATCCACCTCTATGGCAAGGCCATGACCAAGCCTTTCCGCAAAATGGGCCATGTGACGTTGGTAGACCAGCAATTGGCCCGGCTGACGGGTAAAATTGCTTTTGTCAAGAAAAGCCTGCGCGTGGTGACCTAATGAGTTTCTTGCACTTTGGCAATCAATCAGTTCAAAATAGTTTTTTGTCAATCAATAACCTTGAGAAATTTACTTTCTACTTATTCGCCGAGAAATGAGCACATTCACGGTCAACGCTGCTGCCGTTTTCCATTCAAAAATTTGCAGAAAGCTGTAACTTTTTGATTTTCAAAAAATACAAACGCTAATGGATTTTCACAGCCCAAAATGGTTTTTTATTCACCAAAAAAGAAGACTGTGAAAGTCGTGAAAACTAATTTTGTCAATCACCAAATCACTTTGATCCTGATCTGCAATGAAGGGCAGTAATGACTTGCCAGAAATGCACACTTGCGGTTTGCCATTCCACCACCAAGTAAAAAGTGGCTTTTGCCGAGCCCGATTTTTCCCAATAACTATCGCAAAATGAATTTTGAAGATTTTCAACTCAGCTTGGAGCAGTCCGCGCCGCCCAAGGGTTTGTCGGAACCGCTCTTGGCCCTCTGGTACGATGGCCGGGGCGACTGGAACCAGTCACACGAAGTGGCCCAAGCCAACGAGACCCCGGCCAACAACTTGATCCACGCCTACTTGCACCGCAAAGAAGGCGACCAATCGAATGCTGGCTACTGGTATCGGCGGGCCGGCCGGGCCTTGCCGAAAAATTCTTTGGCCCAAGAATGGGAAGCCTTGGTGCGCGAGTTTTTGGGCAACTCCTGAGGCGATCGCCACGCAATCTGCCGGCCGGTGGTGGAGCGCGACAAATTACCACGTAAATTTAAGCCGTGAACCCACGGATAAGAATTGCGCTCTGCCTCATTTGGGGCCTATGGTCGGGGTCGTCTGGCTTGGCCCAAGCGCGCTACACCTTGCGCATGTATGCTGCAGACGAGGCCTCGGCCCAGCCGCTGGCCCAAGCCAAAGTGAGTAGCGGCCCCTACGATTCGCTGGGGCTTCACACCGCCCTGCAACAGGCCGTTGTCCGCTTGCAAGGGGCGGGCTATTTGCTGGCCGCGACGGACTCGCTGCGTATGGTCCCCGCAAAAACCGACGCTGGCCCGGTCGAGGCCGTGGTGGGGGTCACGGTGGGGCCGCGCTTCGGCTGGCTCGCCCTCCGCCCCGGAAATTTGGCCGAAGCATTGGCCAAGCAATCGGGCTACCGGGAAAAATATTTCCGCCAACGGCCTTTCCGCTATTCCGAATTTGTCGATCTGGCCCAAGCCATCCTCCAATTTTACGAAAACAATGGGTTCCCTTTTGCCTCGGTGGGCCTAGATTCCCTACGGTTCAGCCCCGGATCGACGAACGGGAAAAAACCAGCTTGGGAAGGCGCGGGGCTGAGTGCCAGCCTAAAAATCGAGAAGGGCACCTACATTCGGTTTGACAGCCTCATGATCGAGGGTGAAATCAATATCAAGCCCGGCTTTTTGCGGAACTTGCTGAGGCTGGAGCGGGATCAGCCCTTTAGCCAGTTGCGCATTGCCGAGGCCGAGCGGATCCTCCGTTCACTCCCCTATTTGCAACTGACCCGGCCCCCCGAATTGATTTTTCGCAACGACCGGGCCTACCTGCACCTCTGGGGCGCACCCGTGCGGGCCAGCCAGTTCGATGGCATCGTGGGGCTGCTGCCCAACCAAGAAAAACCCAATCAAGTACTGATCACGGGGCAGATCAATATCCGCCTGCAAAACTTGTTCAGCTCGGGCAAATACCTCCACGTGGAATGGCAGCGGCTGCGCACCAATTCCCAACTGTTCAACGCCGAGTATGAACACCCCAACTTGCTCAATACCCGGATCAGTGTGGAGGGCAAGTTCAACCTGCTGCGCGAGGACACTTCGTTTCTCAATATTTCGCGGGGCATCCGGTTGTTTTACCCGGTGGGGAGCGGCACGCGCGGCATGGGCCGGGTCAATTTTTTCACCCGGATCAACTCCACCACCGTGACCGACACCACTACCGGCCCGCTCGATCAGGTGGTGATCCGCTTTGCCGATACCCGGTTTACGGCGTATGGGCTGGGGTATGATTTTTCGTCGGTGGACAACCCGTTTCGCCCGCTCCGGGGCTGGCTCATCCGCTGGGAGGCGGCGGCCGGCAACAAGCAAGTGCGCCCCCGCAACCTCACCAACGATTCGCTGCGCAATTCCCTGAACCGAAACTCGGCCCAAATTTTCAGCACGGCCGCAGTGTCGCATTTCCTCCGCACGGGCAAAAACACCAGCTTGCTCCTCCGGGCTTCGGGCGGCCTGCTGTTCAACGACAACTTGTTTCTGAACGATCTGTTCCGGTTCGGGGGGCTGACCACGCTCCGGGGCTTCAACGAAAACACGTTCTTTGCTTCCCGCTACTTGATCGGCACGGTCGAGTACCGGCTGTACTTCGAGCAGGTGTCCTATTTGTTTGCCTTTGTCGATCAAGGGCTTTGGGGCTACCGGATCCCGGGCCAGAGCCGGAGCGATTCGCCCCTCGGCTGGGGCGTGGGCATGAACTTGGGCTTCAAGGGGGGGATTTTCACTTTTGCCTATGCCCTGGGGCGCGGCACGTTCCCCCAGCAGTCGTTTTCAATCAATCAATCCAAGGTACATTTTGGGTATGTGAACCGGTTTTAGCATTTGGTGGCCATAAATTGGAGCCGCCACTCGCTTTGGTGGTACAATCAAGCAAAGGCCGGGTCTTCATCCACCTAAAGTAGCAAATAAAAACCCAGAGCCAATTGCTTACCGTTCTGGCTGACTGTTAGTTGCTCAGCGTGCCCTCCCGGCTGACGATCACCAATTCGTGCCAGACTTGGCCGCGCGAACAATCTGTCAAGGCCATTTTTCCGGATCAAACCCAACAAACGTCTTCCTTTTTCGGTTTTCCAGTGAGGTTGGTTGATTACCGCCCATTTTTGCCCATGACCACCTACGAATTGGAAGAAGAGTACCGTCGGTTCATCGATTTTGGTGGCGTGTTCGACAAGCCAGTGCGCACATTTTTGGTCCATTACATTTACGCCAAAATCACGGGCCACCCCGTCAGCGACCATAAGATCCAGTCGCTGCTGGCCAACCAACAGAGCCGCTACTATGACTATTTGCAAAGTGCATTGGATAAATTGCTGGCCAAAGATCTGATCCGTACCCTCTGTGCCGACCACGAGAATTTGGCCCAACAAATCCTCCACGATGTGCTCAAATGGATGCGCGAGGCCGACAAACGGATCAAAACCCGCAACCCCTACCAACTGGAGAACGACCAGTTTGCGGCTTGGAGCCACAAACCAACGCACCTTTGGCAGGCCACTTGGTACTCGGCCGTCAACCTGCTGGCGGCCACCTACCCCCGCGAGGAGCTGGACAAGGATTTTTATGCCAAAAAGTTCAAGGAGCTATTCCCGCCGCTCGAGCCGGGCCAAACCCCACCATTGCCCAGGCCCATTGTGCCCGATGCCCTGGGCCCGGGACAAAAACCGACTGAGGATATTTTGATCGATGACCTGCTGGCCCAATGGAATGCCCTGCTCACCACCAAAAACCTCCAATATTTTGTGGAGGAAATGGAACTGGAACGCGAACAGTTTAGCGAGTTGCTAAACCGAAAAGTAGATGAATTTCACAAGCTGATGTCCATCATCAACCCTTTTGCGGTGGAAATCAGCAGTTTTTGGGATCTGTCGCGGGGATTGTGGAAAGACAAGAGCTTCAACGTACTCGACCAATACCAAGTCCTCCTCCAGAATGAGCGATCGATCCAAGAACTGGCCGATCTGCTCGGGCGGATGCGCGAAGCCCAGATCGAGCTCGAGGAGGAGATTTTCCAAGAGGTGATCGTGCGCAAAGAATGGGTGACCGACCACCAACTGCGCAGCGAGATCGGGGGCCTGCACGAGAGCGATGACCTGCACAGCGTGCTGCCCTCGGAACTGGCCTTGCTGGGGAGTGCCGACACCGAGGCCCTCTTTTTGCAGAAGTATGCCGACAAGAGCCTGCTCACTTATCAGTTTCAGGGGCGATCGCTCGTGACCAGCGACAAAGTGGCCTATGCGACCAAACAAAAACAAAAGCGCAAAGAGAAAGGCCCCTTCGTGCTCTGCATCGACACCAGCGGATCAATGGACGGGCTGCCCTCCCAAATCGCTAAGGTGCTTTGCTTCGCCATCATGAAAATGGCCACCAAAGAGCAACGCAAGTGCTATTTGATTTCTTTTTCCATTGGCATCAAGACCATCAATTTGCTGGACATTGCCAACAATATGGATAAAATCGTAGACTTTTTGGGCATGTCTTTTGACGGTGGCACCGACATCACCCCCGCCCTGTCCGAGGCACTGGGGATCCTCCAAACGGCCGACTACAAAGATGCCGATGTGATGATGATCTCCGATTTTGTCATGTTCGACATCCGGGAAGATCTGCTGCGGCGCATTCAAAAGGAGCAATCACGCGGCACCAAGTTCCACAGCCTCACACTATCGCCCAAACCTAATTTACAGGTAGTCAGCCAGTTTGATAATTACTGGGTCTATGATCCCACCCACCGGGGCGTAATGAAAAAAATCTGGGCCGATTTGGTGAAGTTGGATCGGCCGGAGTAATCGGCCGGAGTTTGATCCTGACTCGATTCGTCACAAAACCGGGCGGCAAGCTCCGACCGGGGCACTAACCGTCCCTCAATATAGGAAGGGTCGTTCTTTGAAAATCACCCCAATTGTGTAAAAACTAAACTGGATTAGCTATTGGCGCCATCCCACAACTGAACGGGATGGGTTTTCCCGTGTGGCTCAGGCTTGCCACCCGAGAAGCGGAAAATTTAAAGACATTTTGGGGATTGACAAAATAAAAAATGGCTTAGCTTTAAGTTAACTTCTGTGACCGTTTTAAAATCCGCCATGTGGCAAAAGTATTCGACTTATTTACAGTGCTTGGTGTGGGTGGTGTTTGGCGTGGGCGGGCTGACCATGTGTCGTATCCGCGAGGAAGTGCTGTCCACTGATCCGGGCCTCCGACTGGCGTTCTCGCGTGATACCGTGCGCTTCGATACCCTATTTTCCGATCGGCGGAGCCTGACCCGCCGCTTGGTGGTGGTCAACCCGAATGCCAACGCGGTGGAAACCAGCCTCAAATTGGCTGGGGGTGAAAATTCACCCTATAGCTTGGTGGTCAACGGCACAGCGGCCAGGTCAGTGGATCGATTGCGCATTTTGGGGGGTGACAGTGTGCTGGTGCTGGTGACGGTTCGGCCAGTGGCCAACAACCAAGAATTACCGTTTGTATTGCGCGATTCGGTGGAATTTTTCACCAATGGTTCTCGCCAAAATGTAAAATTACTGGCTTGGGGACGCGATGCCATTTACTTGGGCCGCCAAAGTTTGCGGGGGCAGGTGGTTTGGCAAAGTACCCGGCCGTATGTGATTTTGGACACACTGCTGGTGGAGGCCAACAGCAGCCTCACCATCGGCCCGGGGGTGCAGGTATACTTAGAGCCGGGGGCCTCGCTCTTTGTCCGGGGCAGCTTGCAAGTGCAGGGCACGGTGCAGAAGCCGGTCAGTTTTGGGGGCACGCGGCTCGATGCTGCCTTTCGCAATGTGCCCGGCCAGTGGGGCGCGATTTTTTTCCTTGAGGGTTCACAAAACAACCGCCTGAGCAATGCCCGCCTGAGCAATGGCACAATTGGCCTACGGGTGGGCACGCCCGACAACGATACCATATATGACGTGGTGGTTGAAAATACCATCATTGAGAACATGCGCAGCGCAGGCTTGGCCGCGTTTACTTCTGATGTGAGCCTAGTCAACACCCAAATCAACAATT
Source organism: Cytophagales bacterium (assembly GCA_038209965.1). GTDB lineage: Bacteria > Bacteroidota > Bacteroidia > Cytophagales > Thermoflexibacteraceae > JALONO01. The sequence goes on from JBBQXF010000073.1 coordinate 14,792, forward strand.
GCATTGATCATTTGGTATATTGTGTCGGCGGTGGCCACTACCAGTTCCGGCATTGCACCTTGGCCAATGCCCAAGTGCGGTTCTTGCGCCAAGGGCCTTCGGTCGTGCTGGCCAATGTGCTGCCCCTGCCCAATAACGAATTTTTGCGGGCCAGCTTATCTGGCAGATGGGAAAACTGCCTCTTGTGGGGTGATCAAGCCGATGAAATAGGACTCATTAACGATGGCCGAACACCTTTTATTTTTCTGCTGCGCAACAGTTTACTGCGCACCACCAACCAAAATCTGGCCACCAACCGCAATGTGCTCAATGTTGACCCGCGTTTTGTGCGACCCACCGAACTGAATTTTCAATTGGATTCCCTTAGTCCAGCCGTGAACTTGGGCGCATCGCTGGGCATATCGACTGACTTGCGCGGCCGCCCGCGCACCAATCGCCCCGATGCGGGCGCTTATGAGCGGCGCGACTGAGTGAAAAACAGGGCCATTCTTTCAACACCACAACCAGTGCTTTTATTTACAACTATGAACAATTTATTTATTCTTGGCAGCCTTGCCCTTGCCTTCGTTGCCTGCCAACCCAGAGAACAGCCGGGGGCCAAACTGGCGGCCCAGCACTGTCAATCCTGTCACCAATTGCCCAAACCGCAGTCGCTGCCCCAGCATGTCTGGCTCAAAGTATTGCCCAACATGGCCCTGTACATGGGCTGGCACCAGCGGGCGGACCGCCAAGGGTACGAGCCAATGCCCGCCGAATTATATGCCAATTTAAAGCATTTGGGCACCGTCCCGGCCCAACCCAAAATCACGGAACAGGAATGGGGCTATATAATGCGGTATTATTATGAAAAATCCCCCGTTGAGTTTGCCCAAGTGCAGCCCCAAGACATTGCGCCCAGTGTTGTTAATTTTTTGCCAATCAATGTAAAGTTACCGGTGAGAGCCCCCAGCACCTTGTTGCTCAAAGGTGAACCGGGCCGGCTTGGGTTTTGGCTCTATAATGCAGATTCCCAGCAACTCCATTGGCTGGATGACAACCTTCAAGCCCGTGATTCGGTACAAGTTGGCTTTTATACCGTTGGCCTCACCCCCACCGATAGTACCCGGCAGCACTACCTGCTCACGGGCATGGGAAATTTTCTGCCCTCCGACGCAACCAGCGGTTTCGTCTATGGGCTTGATCGCCAACCTGCCACCGGCCGGCTGTTGCCCGTCAAAAAGGTGAAATTAATTGATAGCCTCCACCGCCCGGTCCACACCGAAGTGGCCGATTTGAACCAAGATGGGCGATCCGATCTGATCATCTGTGAATTTGGGGGCGGGCTGGGCCGATTGTCATGGCAGGAGCAAATGGCCGACGGCAACTATCAGCGCCATGTGCTGGACGACCAAGCCGGGGCTTGCAAAAGTGTGGCCACCGATTGGGACCAAGATGGCGACATCGATGTGATCGCCATTTTTGGCCAAGGCCGCGAGGGCGTTTTTTATTACCAGAATGAAGGCAAGGGCCAGTTTATCGCTGTCCCTTGGCTGATCTTTCCGCCCACCCACGGCTCCAATTATTTTGAACTGGCTGATTTTAACAACGACGGAAAACTGGATATTCTTTGCAGTAATGGCGATAACGCTGACTATCCGACCTATCCGGCCGATTTGCGGCCCTACCACGGCGTGCGGATTTTTCTGAACCAAGGCGAGGATCGGTTCGAAGAGAAGTTCTTCTTTCCCCTCAACGGAGCCGGCAAGATAATGGCCCATGACTTTGATCAGGATGGGGACCTGGATCTGGCCGCTATTGCCTATTTCCCAGATTATGACGGCTCCCCGGGGGAATCGTTTGTCTATTTGGAAAATCAGGGCCAGCTCAATTTTCGGCCCCAAACCTTTGCCGACAGCCAGCGGGGGCATTGGCTGGTGATGGATCTGGCCGACTACGACCGCGACGGAGACATGGACATTTTGCTCGGCTCAGTGCTGGTGGGCCTGCCCGTGGCCCCGCCGGCCCTCATGGAGCGCTGGGAACGCGAGAAAATACCGGCGGTAGTGCTGCAAAACCAGTTAAAAAGCAATTTGCCAAAATGAAGACCAGCACTTTGAATTTCGCGAATCACTGCTGTTCGTTGGAATAAAAAAGAATTGAACGGCCTGCTCAAAAAGTGCAAATGTATTGGGTGCACAGTCTGGAAATGATCCAAAAAACGAACATGGAACGAAAATGCACCAACAAAACAACAGCTACCGCACAATTAAACCTCAGCGGCGAACTGCTGCAAGTGAAGGCTTTAGAACAGTATTATTTTAAGTTCCATGAAATCAAAACCAATTTACTTCCCATGGAAAAGGTGGCGGAACCTGCTATGCTTTTGCAAACCCCAAAAATAACCGCATCTGAAAAAATAAGCTCGGTCAAGCACAATGATAACTTTTTATCTAACTTAATGGGTTTACACTGTTGTCCGAAGCGACAAAGTTTGAAGTTAGCATGAAGTTTGTTTAAGGCAGTTTAATTCATTGCTATGTCCGTTTGTTCTGGGTTAAGTTATATCCATGTTTTTAAGACTGTTGATATATCGTTAGGAAGTTTTTTGGGTTGCGTAATGGGAAGTATCACATGTATAACAGTGCCTTTATCCTCTAATCCTTCGGCAAAGATTAATCCATAGTGAGTTTGCACCACTTTTTTACAAATCGCTAAACCAATGCCTGTGCCTGCATAGTCACCTCCACTACCAAGGCGCTGGAACATGGTAAAAACCCGTTCAGCATATTTTTGGTCAAAGCCAATTCCGTTATCTTTAAATGTTATTTCGCAGTAATGAAGTTTAGCATCAAGGTTAGCATATAATTTATTGTCTTTTTTTGTAAGCTTTCGTGAACCTATCTCGATTATAGGCGCAACATCGACTTTTGAAAATTTAAGTGAGTTATGAATAATATCGTAAAAAAGTTGACTCATCTGGAAGGGAACAGCTTCTATTTCAGGAAGCTCGTGTACTATTACCTCAGCCTTTTTTTCTTCGATGAGTAATTCAAAATCAAAAAGGGCGCCTTTCAGTATTTCATTTAAATCTGTTTTCAATAATAACTTTTCGTAATTAGTTACTCTCGCAAAGTTGAGCATTTCCTCTATAAGTTTTCTAAGACGCACAGATGAATTATCAATTTTTTCAAGGTATTTTTTTACTTCTTGTGGTTTAAGTTTTTTTTCATTTTGCTGCAATATTCTTGAGAAGAACACGATCTTTCGCAGTGGTTCTTGAAGCTCATGACTTGTTGTGTGCGTAAATTGGTCTAATTGCATATTGGTTTGCTCCAACTGCAAGGAAAGTTTTTCGATGGTTAATTGTAATTCTTCTTTTGTTACCTCTGCTTCAACGACCACGCGTTGTTCAGCTTTTAGGGCTACCTCTTCGCTTACAGGTTTAGACACTTTTTTAGGTGCTATTTTCATTTTGAGACCGATATTTTTGATTTGTGAAGCTACGCTTTTTTTGTAAAAAATTTACTAATTTTAGCAATCGCTTAATTTAATATTTTATTACTATTTTTGCTAATATAATTATTTTTTAGCACTTAATTGACCAATTTTACTTTTTTTAAATTCGCCCAGACCAATTTTCATCAAGATTAAATTCAGGCCAATAGGGTAGTTAATTGGCCCCCCAGAGCCTCTTTCCCAATCCTGTATTTAAAAACTCTTTCACTTCCCCCTGATCTGTGCCAAGATGCATTGTTCCAAATGACCATCACTTTTTTTGGCTTTTGCAGTATCCAAGCAATGTTTTTGATCAAACGGCCCACCTGTTTCACTGCATAAACCACACCGTATTCTTTTTCCATCACCTATTTTACACATTTTTGTGTCCAAAAATCACCTTCAAACCCATGTGACAACCTGCCCTGAACAATAAAGTGGGCAGGTTGTCCAACTGTTCGGGGCTCAAACGGGGCTTGGCGCCCACTTTTTTGGGGCTATCGGTTGTACCACCAGCTTTTTTTCAAATGGTAACTGACCATTTGTTACCTGACCCCAATAATATCACCCTTTTCGCGCTGGATAAGGGGCAGCGGGGATAAAGTTTCTAAAATTGCATTGCGAACACCGCGCAAAGCAGGTTTCATCAATTTTACAGGTTCTAAATCAAGGCAGTGGCGCAAAGACACCTATAAAAAATGTCGTTGTCAAATTTACTGTTGTACTTGTCATTCAAAGTTTGACATTCCCGATTTATTTAGGCTATCCATTTTGTCAATTGGCTTGTCGGTTGGAAGTGTAAAGTAAAAGGAGGAACCCTTTCCTTCAATGCTTTCCACCCAAATTTCACCACCATTTCTTTCCAAAAGACCTTTTACCAATAATAGACCAATACCGGCTCCTTTATTTTCGGCTCTTGCTTTAGAAAGTGAAGACATTTGCGGAACAAAGAGTTTTTCCACTATTTCTTTCGACATTCCAATGCCACTGTCTTTCACTTCCACAATAAGTTTATCTTCCTTTCTTTTTGCCGTAATGGAAATTTTTCCCCCTGGTTTAGTGTGCTTGATCGCGTTGGAAACTATATTCTGTAAAATAGAAAGTAACATTTTCCCATCTGCAAAAACACTTTCATTTTCTCTAATTTCGTGATGAAGATTGATTGCATTTACATGGGCAGTTTGATTTAATATATCAAAAACTTTTTTTACATATTCTATAAGTTCAACTTTGGTGGGAGAAAATATTTCTGATGCATATTTTATTCTTGCCCATTCCACCAGATAATCCAACATATTTAACTCCTCAATTGATGATTTATAGAGAAGTTCAAATGCTTGTTTTAATTCTTCGGGCTTCATTTTTTCAAAATCATCTTTCAGATATTGGACAATGCCAATAATTGAACATAGCGGACTCCGTAAATCGTGAGAGAGAATCGCAAGTACGCTCTCTTTGTGCATGTTTAATTCTTCCAGTTCCTTTACATATTTTTTAATGGCGTCATCGGCTTTTTTTTGCTCTGTTAGGTCTCGTAGGATTTTTACGTAACCTAACATTTGCCCATCTATACCCATTAACGGAAATACCAAGCCATAAGCATAAAATATACTCTCGTCTTTACGAATATGCCAACGGTTATCTACCGCCCTGCCTTCTTTTAATGCTTTGTCAATTTCTCCTTGGGGAATCTCCTCTTTTTTGTCCTCTTCAGTAAAAATTACGTCAAAATCTTTGCCTAAAATTTCCTCTGGTTCGTATCCAAAAATGGTGATTGAACCGGAACTCCAACTATTGATTTTCAATTCGTTATCTACCGTAAAGATGGAATAGTCTTGCAAACTATCTATCACTTGGCTATAAAATTCCGAAGTGGGAATATGTTGGCCTTTCAATAATTTAGAATTTTTTGGTTTATCTGCCATCTTTATTAGATTTATCGAGGTTTACAAAGTTTACTATCTGCCATTTTATTGGTGACAAAGGTAGTCGATTCCGTCATAGCAACCCATCTCTAAAATTTTCAAGTCGTCAATGCTGTTCTGCTTGAAAAATGTCAGCCAATAATTATGTTCGTTTGTCTAAAAAACAAAAGGCTGTCGGTTTCGGGTTAACCTCACCCCAAATATCTCGAGAAAATACAAGCTGTATCGTTGCCCCTTTTGCCGCCGCCCTTTTTCCTTGGCCTTTACTATTCGTTCTTTGTCCCCACCAATAGTCGGCGGCAATCAAAAAGGTAGCAACTGGGCCCAATTGCCCAGTTGCTACCTTTTTTGGCTCTGTGTCCTGTCAATTCTTACTTTGTCACCTTTAAAACGCCCTGCATCACGCTGGCGTGGCCGGGGTAGGTACATACATAGGTGTAGGTGCCCGGCTCGGTCGGGGCCAAGAAATAAATGGCTTCTGACCCGTTGGGTTGCAAGAGTTTGGTGTGAAACAGCACCAGCGCGGAGTTGGGCACATAGTCCAGGCCCGAGCTTTCCAAGCCCATGTTCTCGGCCAGTTTGCCCACGGCAGCGGCGGCATTGGGCTTCACTATCACCAAATTATGGGTCATATCATCATTGTTGTTGAATACCAGTTTGACCTTGCTGCCCGCTTTCACCTGCATTTCTTTGACGCTATAATTGAGGTTGGGCCGCGTGCCCACCGTCAGCACTTGGTCGGGCTGGCCCCATGACGCGGGCATTTTGGTGATCCGTTTGGCACTTTTGACCTCACTGGGCTTGGCCCCGACTTTAACGGGCATTTTGGCTGCGGTTTTGGGCATGGCGTGCTGATGGGCCATTTGGCTGGCCGTCAATACCACTTTTTCGCCCTCGGGCAAATTGTTGAGGGTGTAGTACCCGACGTTGTGCAGCAGGCCCGCGCCTTGATCAGTCTGGACATTGCTGATTTTTAGCTCATGGATGTAGCCTTCACGCAGGCCATCCACCACCAGCCGCACCTTGGTTCGGTCGCCAGAAACGACCGCCCCCTTGATCGCGCAAGTTTGTTGATTGATAATGGGGCTGCCGTATTCGCTCTGATATTTGTAGGTGAAGCCACTGATTTGGTAATTCATGGTATTCTGTAAAGTTTTTTGGTCGGCTGGCAAGGTAAATTCCACCTCAAAACCATCGGGCTTGGCCGTGATTGCCTTGATTTCAAACGGGGTTTTCCCGGACCAGACCAAGCGCTGGAGGGCATAAGGGGCTTTGCCCGTGCTGGCCCACCCCCGGCTGGTCATGCCCCCAAACAGCGAGCCATCTAAACCCCAGCGGAGGCGCAGCAGTCCCGAGGCAAAGCCCTCACGGAAGGGATAGCAAGCACCCTGATATTTTCCCTTTACTTTTTCCAAGCTCATCCGCATGATTTTGGAATGTCCCTGATCGGCCACAAAATATTGGCCAGCAAATGGCCCGAAGGCACCACGGGTGGTATCTTCCAAAATGTCGGAGGTGGATATGCCCATGAGCGTGTGCGGAAACCAAACGCAGGGCAACTTGATTTGGGGCAACTGTTTGGCGGCTTCGTGCATGGGAGCGCCCGTGTCCACGGCTTTCAGGTCGGCTTTGGTCAATGTCAGGGGCGATCCGGGCTCTTTGGTCCAGTTCAACCCGCCCGCATTGCCAGCAAAATCGCCCTTTTCCAAATGCGTGACCCGGCCCGAACCCACCCAATCGCCCTGATTTTCGGCATAAAACACGTCGTTGGCCGAGTTGATGGTGAACCCTGCCGGGGAGCGCAGGCCGGTGGCAATGGGTGACATCTCGCCGTTGGGTTTGATCTTGAGCAACCAACCGTGCCATTTGCCCAAGCCATCACCATAGCCAACCCAAGCCACGTTCAGAGTGACGAACATATCGCCGCTTTTGTCAAAAATTGGCCCATAAGCATATTCATGGTAGTTGCCGCTCAGTTCAAAGCGATGGACCGGGGCAAAAACATCGGCCCGGCCATCGCCATCGGTGTCGGTCAGTTTGGTGAGTTCACCGCGCTGGGTGCAATAAAAAGCCCCGTCCCGGTAGGCCAAGCCCAGCACCTCGTGCAGCCCGGCGGCATAGCGGCTGAAAAACGGCGATGACCCGCCCAACATGTAGGGGTTGTCCACCAGCCAAATTTCGCCCCGCCGGGTGCTGACTCCCAGCCGCCCATCGGGCAGCACGGCCAAGCCACCCACTTCCAGTTCAATGTTTTCGGGAATGGGAATGGTACGGATTTGATAGAAATCATCTTCGGATTGGGGCCGGGCTTTTTGGGCAACCGCTCCCAACTGAAGTAACCAAAAACTGGCAATGAGATAGAAAAATGGGCGTTTCATAAGTTGGGGATTAGTTTACCAAACCAAGTCATATTTTAATTCACCATTTGGCGATTCGGCCAAAAGTACTTGTTGACCATTTAAGGTTTTAATGGTCAGTTTTAAATTCTGGTTTTCGGTTATTTGCAAAAAATATTGCTGATTATTGATTGCAAAAAAATTTTTACTTATTTCGCGGATGGATGCTCCTTCAGCTAACCGAAAAACTAGTTTTTTATTGGCCGGAATATTACTTGTTTTCAAACTTCTCGCCAACCCTTTTGCGTTGGTCAAGGGCAACAAATGATCTTGGATCGTGCTGCCGCCATACGCATAATGAAAAGTGGGGTAGCGTTTTTCATCCAGCACATACCCTTGGTAAACCAGGGTTTGGGCATCCAAAGTGTCGGGCAATGGATCGTCGGCACTGTTCACCAGTGCCAAGGGCGATTTACCGGTCAGCCTCAGGTTAGCCCCCAGTGGCTGGGCTGTTTGGGGTTCGCCCCGCTCAAACCACATGTCGTTCAAATTCAAGAATTTGCCTTTCCACACGTACAGCACACTGGCTTGGTCGAGGTCATAACTGTAATGCACGCCAGCAGG
>JBBQXF010000074.1:0-23046 GCA_038209965.1 Cytophagales bacterium
GGGTCAGCACTTGGGCCTGCCGTTTGGTGGCCACAAAAGCCCGGACTGAACCCTCGACCGAGCGCACCAGCGCTTGCATAAAATTCCGATCATCCATAAACTTGAAAGCTACCTTTTTGATGGTCTCTTCGGCATCGTCCAGCACCGCGTAGTGCAGTACGGCTGTGAAGTGCACGTTGGCTTGGTCGTCGGTGGTGGCTAGGAATGCCAGTTCGGTGGAACGATTTTGTAAAGAAATTTCGCGGAATACCCGCTCCAAGCCCGGAATTTTAAAGTTAGGCCCCGGGCGGGCCATGTGATGATACACCCCCATCCGGGTGACAACCGCCACTGTATCCGGCTTAACGTCGAAGGCCGAACTGTACAGCAGGAATCCAGCAAGGAGAACAAGAACAATAATTACAATGGTCATGTCCTTTTTAGTTAAGTTGAAAATAATTTTTTATATCTATTGGAAATAGTAGGTGAATGGTCGTTTACTGGCCAATTCACCTGCCACTGGAAATCGATGGGTATTTTGGGCATTTTTTCTTAAATAATCACAGTTCGGGGCAATTTTTGTCTGGATCGCCCATTGGCTCCTTTCCCCTTGATTATTTCAGTCGACCTTTCAGTCGACCTTTCAGTCGACCTCAATAGTGCCGGATTTGGGATACTTGACCACATACTTGAAGCCAATTTTTTTCTCCCGGGCGGGCTCAAGCTGAAGTTTCCAGGTCAGTTTGCCCGTGGCATCTTCCACTTCCGCTTCTTTGGCTTCCAGTCGTTCTACCGTAATGGCCTTGTTGGTGGACACGGGAAACTGGTCTTCCAAAATCAGGTTTACGCGCTGGCGTTTGGTACTGCGTAGGCTGATTTCCCAACCCCGCTCCTCGCTCCGTTCGCTAGCAATAAACTGGCGTTTGCCAAAATTCTTGAGCTTGGTTCGGCTCACGATCACGCTCTTATCGCGTCCGAGCGAAATGTTGAGCGTATCGTCCAAGTTGCGGGTGTCCAACACGGTTTTGCCAAGGTAAGTCCCCTCAAAAAACAGGTTCGCTTCGCCTTCCATCAAATTGTAAGCTTCCCAGCCCGTGACTTGCGCAGCCATGAACACGCCCAGATCCAGCTTGGGCACGCAGTAGTGCTGATAAGTGGCGGGCAGCTCGATCTCCTTGATTTCCACGGCGTAGTTCTTGCCATCGGTCGGGATGGTGTAGGGCGTGGTGATGTCAAACGAAATACTGGTCTGGCCTTCCACCTCGGCCACTTCAATGGGAACCGTGGTTTTTAGCTTGCGCTCACGCTGATAATCGCGGTCACTGCGGGTATTTCCACCATCCCCGCTTGTACCGTAGCCATTGACCACTACTTCTGAAAGCGTTCTTACCTCTTGGGCAAGGGAAACGTTGATCATCAGATAGTACCTGATCGGGATCGTTTGGGTAACAAAACCCACGTGACTGAACACCAATTCGCGGGCGCCAGTGGGCAGCGCGAGGGAATAGTTGCCGCCGGCATTGGTCACTGTGCCTACTGAAGTGCCTTTGATTGTGATGTTGGCCCCGGGCAAGGGGGTGTTTCCTTCACTGTCCAAGACTTTGCCCGTAACTTGGGTGAAACCGGCACTCGGGTTGCCATACGTGACCGTGCCCCCCAAACCGGTGGTTTGGTTGTAGCCCAAATACCACGGCCTCAGCTCGGGCTTTACTCCACTTTGGTTGGGGTCACCGTTGGAGAGGGTGAGCCGGATTTCTTTCCAGTCCTCGCCCATACTTTGCTGTACATTGGCTTTGTAAGTCAACTCAATGGGCTTGGCAATGTTTTCCACCCGCAAATCATAGGTGGGGAACCAACCAGCATTTTGCACAAAATAGGCGAGGACGAAATCGCCCGTGGTGGCTTCTTTGGCCGACACAGTGACGATCACTTCGCTCGTGGACACATCGCGGGGGTTGTTGAGGGCTTTCATCTGGGCCTCAATTTTTTGCAGGGAGGAGTCTATGCGCCGCACACTGCGGGCTATTTCCAGTTGTTTGGCCTTGATTTCCAGCCAGCGGGCGCGGTGAAAATCAGCCATCTCTTTCAGTTCCAAGGTTTTCAAGTTATTGTTATCGCCTTTGACCTCTTGGTTTTTGCCCAACAGTTCTTCTTCTTTGGCAAAAACCCCCAACAAATCCACCTCCTGCTCCCGGCGATCGCGGAGTGGCTGCTTGCGCGCCTCTAACCGGGCAATTTCTTGCCGATCATTCTGCTTTTGGAGGTAGTTCATCTGATGCACCACCGAGAGCACCGTAAACCGGCCCTCCGCTTTTAGTTGGATGCTCTGGGCATCGAGATCGGGCGATACTCCCTTGAAGACCAGCTCAGAACGTCCAGCGGGTACGGGAGTTTTGCCAACGCGGGTCACTTGGGCCCCTTTGAGGAACACGGTGGCCCGCTCAATTTTGGAGTCAATAATTTTCTGGGCGGTTTGGCCCCAACCCAATTGGGCGGCGAACAAACCAATGAAGAGACTGGAGTATAATTTTATCATAAATAGGGAATTGGTTAAAGGTGGAGAAAAAAAGAGTAAACACTTTTTTTATACGGACAAAAAGATTGGCGGGTTGGGTCAAACCGGGCAGGGCAAAAAAAATTTGGCCAAATTGGTATGCAAGCATAATAAGTTTTGTAATTTTGAACATTGTTAAGTACACCTCGGCCGTTTTCTGGCCAATGGTTGGGAAGGGAGCTACACATGGACAAGAAGAAAGAATCGGTTGATTTTAGCGTGAAAGCGGCGTGGCTCTCCATCGCCAAAATGTACAATGTCTTGGGGGCTGAGCACGGCATTACCCATTCCAACGGTTTTGTGCTGCTCAATATCGACAAAGAAAAGGGCACTCCGGCCACCAAAATTGCCCCGCTGATGGGCATGGAAGCCAGGAGCCTGAGCCGGATCCTCAAGAACATGGAAGAAGAAGGCATGATCTACCGCAAGCCAGATGACAAAGACAAGCGCAAAGTGATGATTTGTTTGACCGATCAAGGGCGGCTCAAGCGCGAGGTGTCTCGCAAAGTAGTGAAAGAATTTAACCGGAAAGTGTGCGAAACCATTGCGCCCGACAAACTCCGGGCCTTCTTTGAGGTCATCGACGCGATCAACGAAGTGGTTGAATCCTACCGCTTTCCCCTCACCCAGTTGCTGGCCCAAGAAGCGGGGGAACTGGAACTGGCCTAGCTGGGTTGACCAACGGCTAGGCCCTGACTGGCCGAACGTATAGTTTGAGACGATGACAGCGGCAGCTTCACCGTAAATGTGCTCCCTTGGTCAATGACACTCTCCACCGTTAGTTTGCCATCCATTGCCTTCACCTGGGCACTGGCCAAATACAGGCCCAGCCCCTTGCCTTCTACGTGGAGGTGCATCCGCTGGTACAGGCCAAAAATTTTGTAGGGATCGGTCAAGTCCACGCCCAGCCCGTTATCCTCCACTTGTAGGTAAAAATAGCCGGCTTCTTCCTTGGTGGAGATCAATAGCTGGAGCGGCCGATCCGGGTGCCTAAACTTGATAGCATTGGTAAGTAACTGAAAGAAAATGCTCTGGACGTATGGTTTAATGGCCAAACAAGTCGGGGCCGCAAGCACTAGCTGGACGGTGCAGCCCGAGGAGGCGATTTCTTGGCTCAAGTGGCCCAATTCCTGGGCCACCAACTCAGCGAGGTCCACCATTTCGCGCGAAGCGCTAATGCTCCGGCGGACGCTGAGGATGGTGGACAGATCTCTGATCACCTCATCCATTTCCAGTGAGGTTTTTTTGATCATCCCCACTATCTCCCGGTTGACTTCGGCTTGGGGATCGGACCAATCAAAAATGCCGACCAGCCCTTGCAGCCGGGCGACTGGTCCCCGCATATTGTGGGAAATGATGAATGAGAACTGTTCCAAATCGTCGTTCTGTTGCAGCAATTGAACTACCGTTTGGTTAAGTTCGCGGGTCCGGTCTTGCACCCGATGATCCAGTTCGGTGTTGAGCGACTCGACCGCTGTTTTTTGTACTTGCACCAGATCGCGCTGCATGGTGAGGACTTGATTGGCCTGCTGTTTCAGCCGGTTGCTGCGCCAGAGCAACAGTGCTAGCAGCGTGACCAGCAGCCCAACTAGGGTGGCACTCCAAGCGAACAGCCGTTGGTATTCGACTTCTTTGTGCTCTTCGGCCCGGATCAGTTCCAGTTGTAGATCCACCACCCTTTTGTTTTTCTGTAGTTCTATCGTGTACAAGGTATCCTTGATTTCATAAGCCCGCTTGAGATAGGGCAGGGCAATGATGGAATCTTTTATTTCTTGGTATAATCGGTATAAATTGATGGCTATGTCATGCTCATTTCTCTTGTTCATGAGCACGTTTTTGTTTGACTTGAGCGAATCGTAGGCCCGGCGCGAAAAGTCAATCGCCGCCGGATAATTCTTCATATCAAAATACAACTCGCCCAAATCATTGTCGGCCTCGATCAAACAGTCTAACCTTTGTTGCTTAATATAGTTCTTCTCGGCTTGGTGCAGGGCCAGAGCCTTGTGGAATAAAGATTCGGCCGTTTGGTATTTTTGTTGCATTTGGTACACCTCGGCCATGTTGCTCAGGTCAATGGCGTAGTACAAACGCATTCTGTCAACTCTCTCGTACCTTTTATTATAAGCCAAACTTTGGGTAACCATATCAAGGGCCTCACTATAATTCTTATGGGTAAAGGCAATTTGATAGTTCACGTTCCAGAACTTCTTTAGCAAAATGGTGTCGTTCAGTTGGCTGGCCAATTGCCCCAATTTGTCAGAAATTTTTTTTGCTTTGTCGATATCCCTCATCATGTGGCAAGAGATGGCCCACTCGTAGTACAACTTACCCAACCCTTGGGGGTTTTCCTTGGGCACCTCTTCGTAGAGGCTTTCGGCCTTCATAAAATAATACCATCCCTGAACGTAATCTTCATGGGAGCGATTACTAACAAGCCCCATGCAGAAGTGACAAGCGGCTAGCAGGGCCGTTTTGGGTGGGCCGTCCACATGGTCATCGATCACCGCGCTCACCGCCCCTAGAACTTGTTCTAGGGCTGCCTTATTTTTAGCTTCCACAAAACAATCGTAAATGGCAATATCGATACGTTTGTCCTTTGCTAGGTCGACGCCAGCTTGGTTTGCTAACAAAGCACTTAAGCTATCGGTGCAGCGCGACTGAGCACTGCACCGATAGCTGCCAGCAAACCAAGAAATGGTTACGATGAGGTACCGAATCCACCAAAAAAGTGTCATGTGAATTTATTGAACTTACCTTTCAACGCATCAATGTGAGTAGAGGGCGGTCAAACACTGGCCAAATCAGGGAGAATGGGCCGAGGATTTATCGTTAGGGCCTTAACTTAACATATTCGGATCAAGAGATACGGGTGGGTCAGGGGGATAGTAATCATTTAAAAGCACCTCAGTCATGACTAGTGCTGCTGTTGACATCATAACAGCAGATGATGCTGGAGCAGTATCTGGAACCTCATCTGTTGATATTGTATTCATCCTAGCACGCTCACGTTTCTGGGTGAACAGCACTGGTGCACTAGCACGCGCCAAACCATTGAAATAAGCCACGGAAATGAGGGTGATGCCCTTGCTGAATTTGCGGCCCAACCGGAAAACGAGTTGTTTATCTTTATTTTCGGTTGTAGAATCGTAGATATCAAAAAGGTCGTCAATATCCACCCGCCAAGAAAAAATTTGCTTGCCACTGTCATTGGCGATCCGGCGATCAGGATACGGTAGCGGATCTACACCGTCATTCTTTTGGTAATTTTCATACATGTCAAAATACTCTGCCACTCGTTTTGAAACAATGTTCCCCTTGGGGATATTGCCCCTCTTGTTCCAATCTTCGAGCGATTCTATATTTTGACTAAAAGAAATCACTTTCTCAGAAATCACTACCTGCTCATTTACCATTTCAAACTCTTTCAGTCCGTCCGACCCGGGAATGGTGGTGGCCATCACTGGCACGGCCAGCATCACGAAATCCTCAGCACTTTCGCACTCTTTCAGATCCTTACTACTAACATATTTCCTTTTGCAACCCAGATAAATTTGGACAGCGGCCAGAAGAGTGGTCTCGGAATCTTTACGGGCAACTGCATCATCTATCAGTTCTTTGAGGTCCAGCCAATTAAAGACCCAGTATTTCGGACTCACTTCAGGTTTACCGGGAAAGCTGCCATGGCTATCTTTCCAGTTTTTGGCGTACTCTTTGGCCAGTGCTCGGGGGATTTTGTTGTATTCTGTTGGACTTTTCATGAAAGAAGGGGTTTTTTAGGATAGTAAAAAAATGTGCTCCGAAATTAGAGTGAACGATTATCATTTCCAAAGATTTGTTGATATTTATTTTGCGGTCAAGCAATAAAAGCTGGTGGGGTTCGTTTAAGCGGCTTTTGCGGGCAAACAACCTACATACGGGAATTGGCACCAAGAATTAACGATAAATCAAAACCCAGCTTTCGCTGGAAACAGAAACTGTGGCATCCGATCCAATGATAGCAGTCATTTACTTTTGCGATCAGACACTTACACATTGGTACTAATTAGTCAATGATGACTAGGGAGCCAACCTCAATCCTTGCCCGAAAATATTATGCACGCATAATATTTTTCCCCGCCCGCGCTGGCTTTCCCGAGCCATTTATTACTTTTACAGCCTAGATCAATAAAGGACAACAAAGCAAGCTCAATGGCAGGGGTAAAAATCACCGATGAACTTAAAAAGGCGCTGCAGGCCATGCCCGAGCCTGAAAAAGACAAGCTGTTGTTGAAGCTGGTGGCCAAAGATCCCCTGTTGGTGGCCAAGCTGCACCACCAATTGCTCGAGGATGAGGCGGATACCGAGGCCCACCGGGCGGAGCTTCACCAAGAAATTGCCAAGATCAGCAAGTATGATTTTGACACCCCCGGTTGGCTGATGATGGCCCTGCGCGATTACAGTGGGGCCATTGGCCGCCACGTGAAAGTGACCAAGGACAAGCACGGCGAGGTTTCCCTCACGGTGGCCTTAGTCAACGAAGCATTCCGGGGCACTAACCCCACCATGCTCAAGGCCGAACAAAAGCGAGCTGATAATTTTGCCGATTACGTAGTCAAAAAAGCGATTTTCGTGCTGACAAAACTCAAGAAAATCCACGAGGATTATTACCTTGAGTTTGAAGATGATGTAAATGAAATGTTGAAACAGTTGCACAACTATCCACCCACCGCCAAGCTGGCCAAAGAAGCCGGGCTTGTTAAGCGCTGGGAATAGCGGGGGTTCACGTTCTGCAAAGTCTGTGACTTTGTAGTAACCAATAAAGAAAGTTTGCAACTTTCGTGGCAATCGTTCGGCGCAACTTTCGTGGCAGTTATAAACTGCCGTGATTTAGGATGCAAAGTCTCAGACTTCGCATAGCCCGTTCGGCGCAACTTTCGTGGCAGTTATAAACTGCCGTGATTTGAGAGGCAAAGTCGCAGACTTTGCATAGCCATAAGTTCACGTTCTGCAAAGTCTATGACTTTGCCTAGTCAAGGAGTCAAAATAATCAATCAACAACCCATATATTAAATGAAAAACCGGACAATAAAGAAAGTGGCCGTTCTCGGCTCAGGGGTAATGGGCTCGCGCATTGCTTGCCACTTTGCCAATATTGGGGTAGAAGTGCTGCTGCTGGACATAGTACCGGCCGAGCCAAATGCCGCCGAAGCGGCCAAAGGATTGACCACCGATGCAGCCGTGGTACGGAACCGGATTGTCAACGATGCCCTGCAAGCCGCGCTCAAGGGCAGCCCTTCGCCGGTTTATCTGGCCAAGGCAGCCTTACTGATCAAGACCGGCAACTTCACCGACCACATGAAGGGCATTGCCGAATGTGACTGGGTGCTGGAAGCAGTCGTCGAGCGGTTGGACATCAAAAAGCAGATCTACGACCAAGTGGAAAAGTTTCGGAAACGCGGCTCACTGATCACCACCAACACCTCGGGCATTCCCATGCACCTGCTCACCGATGGGCGGAGTGACGATTTCCAAACCAATTTCTGCGGGACCCACTTCTTCAACCCGCCCCGATACCTGAAACTACTGGAGATTATCCCCGGCCCCAAAACCGACCAGTCAGTGGTCGACTTTTTGATGCATTACGGATCGCTGTTCTTGGGCAAGGACACCGTGCTGTGCAAGGACACCCCCGCCTTTATTGCCAACCGCATTGGGGTGTACAGCATGATGTCGGCCATGCACAAACTAGAGACCGCCGACTTGACCATCGACGAAGTGGATGCCCTGACCGGACCAATCATTGGCCGGGCCAAGTCGGCCACCTTCCGCACTTCGGATGTGGTGGGGCTGGACACCACTGTCAACGTGAGCAACAACCTGTATGCAGCCTTGACCCAAGATGAAAGCCGCGATGCCTTCAAATTGCCGGCCATTGTGCAGGAACTGAGCAACCGCAAGTGGCTGGGCGACAAAACTGGCCAGGGCTTTTTCAAGAAAGTGAAAGGCGCGGACGGCAAGAGTGAGATCTTGACCCTCAACCTGAAAACCTTGGAGTATGAACCGCAGAGCAAGCCCCGGTTTGAGAGCGTGGGCAAGGTAAAAGACCTTGAAAATGTGAAAGACCGGCTCCCCAAACTGGTGAACGCCGAGGACAAGGCCGGTACTTTTTATCGGGCCACCTTTTATGATCTGTTCAAGTACTGCTCGTTCCGAATTCCCGAGATTGCCGATGAACTTTACCGCATCGATCAAGCGGTAAGCGCGGGCTTCGCGTGGGAACTGGGCCCGTTCGAGACTTGGGACGTGCTGGGCGTACGCACCACCGCCGCCAAAATGGCCGAAGCAGGTGAAACCCCGGCCCCTTGGGTAGGCGAAATGTTGGCGGCTGGCCACGAAAAATTTTATAAGGTAGAAGGTGGGATCCGCAAGTTTTATGACATTGCCACTCAGAGCTACCGGCCCATCCCCGGTTCAGAAGGGTTTATTTTGTTGGACAACATCCGCCCGACCAGCAAGATCTGGGGCAATGCCGGAGCCACGCTCATCGACACCGGGCATGGCATTGCTTTGTTGGAATTCCATACCAAAATGAACAGCATTGGCCCCGAAGTAATCGAGGGGATCAATGTGGCCATTGCCAAGGCCGAGGAAAACTTCCGGGGCTTGATCATTGGCAACGAAGCCCCACAATTCTCGGCCGGGGCCAACTTGGCCATGCTTTTCATGGCGGCCAGCAACCAAGAGTTTGACGAAATCAACCTCTCGATTGCGGCCTTCCAAAACACCATGATGCGGGCCCGCTACTCGTCCATTCCCGTAGTGGCGGCCCCCTCGGGCCTTGCCTTGGGCGGCGGCTGCGAGATCCAACTCCACGCCGATCATATCCAAGCCCATGCCGAGACTTACATGGGGTTAGTGGAAGTGGGAGTGGGCCTGATCCCCGCTGGGGGGGGCACCAAGGAAATGACCCTGCGCGCCTCCGACCTGTACATCAAAGGGGACGTGGAATTGAACCGCCTACAAGAATGTTTCATGAACATTGCCATGGCCAAAGTGTCCACCTCGGCCCATGAAGCCATGGAAATGGGCTACATCCGCCGCACGGATGACATTACCCTAAACCGGGCGCACCTGCTGGCCGATGCCAAGCGGGCGGCCATCCGGTTGGCCGAAGCGGGCTATTCCAAGCCGGTGATGCGCAAAGACATCAAGGTGTTGGGCAAATCGGCCTTGGCCTTGTTCCGCACGGGCATTGTGAGCATGCGCTATGGCAAGTATGTGAGCGAGCACGATGCTAAGATTGCCGAAAAAGTAGCCTTTATAATGGCTGGCGGTGACCTGAGCTATCCCCAATTGGTGAGCGAACAATACCTGCTCGATCTAGAGCGCGAGGCGTTCTTGAGCCTCACCGGCGAACCCAAAACCCTAGAACGGATCCAAGGTTTGCTGTTCAAGGGCAAAGTGGTGCGCAACTAAGTCAAACAGTTTTTCCATTCTGACCAAAACAGTCGTCCCGTTGACCAAATCAACGGGACGACTGTTTTGGTCAGGTGGCTGCCGCACCCGAATAAAATGGGTCTTTCAATTGATAAAAAACAACTCATTGACAATCAATGAAACAAACCTTCTTCTTTGACCAAATAAAGCTGCGCTTGCGGGAAACAACCCACTTTTAATCAAACGGTTTTTTGTTGAAGAGCAAAAAACCAACGTGAAACAGCACCCCCCATCGATTGGCCGGGTTGGTGTCGTCATAATAGTTGAGGCTGAGGCTCATTGGTCCTGCAATGCTGTGATAGACCACGGCGGCCATCAATGCTTTGCGCAACTGTATCTGCCCCCGGTTCACTTGGGCCAAGGGACGCAGGGCCACCGTGGCCGGATCATATTCCTTCCCGCTGATAGGGAGCAGGTTGATAAAACCGTAGCCCTCGGCCCGCACCTCCAAGTTTTTGTTGTACCGCACCACCCCCCGAATCCCACCGGCCAAATAGCGAAAGGATCGGAATTCGGGCAAAAAAAGCGTCCGGCTGTCTTGTAGTGGGGTAAAAGCTGGCGCGGCGGCCATTGTGGACAGGTAATTGGCAAACAAGGGCTGGGTGGAGTACACCCCTTCGGCCATCAGCCCCAAACTGTACCGTTTGCCGAAAGTAAAATACTGCTCGCCCATGAGCTTGATCCGGAACCACTGGTGAAAATTTGTCTCGGGGCGGTCGCGCAGTGGGCTGCCCCCGATGGGCGTAGTCAGGTCGGAGCCGGGCTCATACTCCTCCTCCCCGCTGATTAACCGCCCCGATAAATAAACTTGCCCACCTGCTGAAGCATACATTTTGCGGTTCAACTGTCCTTGTTGGTACGACAATCCAAAAGAATGGCCCACAAACTCAGTGACATTGAGCGTATCAATGGAAGTAAAAAACCGAAAATGGCTGTAAGAATCACTGAACCAAAAATTGGAATATTGGGCCACTAGCTTGCCCCGTGAACCAGCCGCGGCCCCCAGATCCAGATCAAACCGGCCATCGCGCTGGCTCAGGGCGTAGCGGTCGCGCTGATCTAGCACATTGAAAATTTCGGTGCTCCGCAAAAAATCCCAACTATTGAAAGTAGCCGATGGTTCGATGTAGTAGGCCCACCGGCCCGGAAAGTTGAGGCGCAGGCGCAAGTTGCCTGAGGTGTAGAACGTGCCGGTGTAAAGGTGAGCAGCTACGTTGTACAGCAACTGGTCGGCGTAGTCGTAGCGCAGGCCCACGTACAACTGACTTATGTTCCTGGTTGCCATGGCCCCGCCCACGCTTACCTTGAAATGATTGGCCGGCTTGAACCGCAAGCGGTAGTGATAACTTGAGTCTTGGGGGTGATACTCAAAACCAGGATATAAAATATCAAAATGATCAGACTGGGACACCCGAAAATATTTGCGCTTGAGCTGATCCAAATCGTAGCCAGGGGCCAATTCAAACATTTTGCCAACATACTTGGGGGCTTGCTTGCCCACGGCCTCGATCAGGGTTTGGGTGAACTGGAGGGGTGGGCAGGCTGCCCGAAAGGCACTGCGCCGTGCTTCCACCACCGATTTGTCCACCCGCCGGGCAATTTTGGCCCTCACCTCGTCCAGTTTGAGTTGGATGGCTTTGTCCCCGATCTCCAAAAATTGTTGGACCCGATCAAATTGGGTGGCGGTCAGGCCGCCCATCTGGGGCCTGATATAAATGCCATTGGCCGGGATCTGGGTGCTATCCGATTTGGCAATGAGGATGAAGGCCATCAACTTGGCCAAATATTCCTCGTCGTGATTGTAAGGATATGCGGTCAGATCATTGCTGGACACATTGACCCCGATGATGACATCGGGATTAAACTCTCGCTTGGCCACATCGACGGGAAAATTGTTGTAGATGCCGCCATCAAAAAGGTATTGGTTGTAGACTTTGACCGGCTTAAAAAACAGGGGTACGTTCATGCTGGCCCGGGCGGCATCGCTCAATTGGCCGTTGCAGAGCATGACCGACTGCTGGGTGAACACATCGGCGGCCATGCACCTGAAGGGGACAAACAAGCTGTCAAAAGTGTAATTGGCTTTGGCCGATGCCGGGGCGAGGTGTTCGGCCAAGGCCATATTGAGCGCGTCATCGTTGATCAGGCTGGCCTGGAGCACCGCCCCGAAGTTCTCGTTCAGTCCGATCTTAAGGTTCAGGGCCGATCCGTCCGGGTCACGGCGGTAAAGGTGGTAGAAGTAGCGGTTCTCCACCCGGCCGTCGACCCAGTTTTGAAAATCACCGGACAAGACCAATTTTTCCATTTCTTCGGGGGAATAGCCTGCGGCATAAAATGCCCCGACCAACCCGCCGATTGATGTGCCCACTATGTAGTCGATGGGGATGCCCTGGTTTTCCAATGCCTTGATGATGCGCACGTAGGCCAGTCCCTTGGCCCCGCCCCCGCTGAGCACCAATGCCACTTTTTGCGGCCAAGCCATTTGGGGCATCAATAAGAGAAAAAGCAGGAGAATAAGGCAGACTTTGACGGAGTGGGCCAGCATGGTTGAGTCAGAATGGGCAAGGTAAGTTACGACTTTTTTGGCATAGGGCGCACCAAGAGGCCTTGGCATAGGGCACACCTTCACCAATCGACCATCCGTTAAACAATCCTCACTTCACAGTTTGGCCAACGAACGTGCTGGCCATAAACAACAAAAAAACCAAAGAGCCGCCCAATTTGGGCAGCCCTTTGGTTTTTTGCTGGCTCAAGAACCCGGCGAGGGGTCAGTGAAGCACAAAATCCTTACTTCATTTTTTTGCAATCGTCGATCAACTTCTCGTTCAGGCGCACATAATCCATGTTGCTGGCCGTTTTGGCCATGTCCATTGATTTCTGGGCAGTGCCAATGGCTTCGTTGAATTTCTTCATTTTAGCCTCAATTTTGGCTTTCAAGTGCATGGTCCAGAACTGGGGCTGCATGTCCACCGATTTGGTGATCAATTCATACGCCTTGTCCATGTTGCGATTGTTGTCATAATAGTAAGTCGCGATGTTGTAGAACAACCCAGCATCTTTCTTGGGGTCAAGGGCTTTCTCAATCTGGGCCATTACTTTGATATCCACATCGGTGGTGATGGGGAAACTGATCATGGTCTTTTCCCACTTGATATCCATGGAAGTGGAGTTGGTGGTCACATTTGAAAATTCAATGGTAAAACTTTCCACACTCGTGGGCAGCATTTGGGATTTCACCATCATGCTCACCACATCCTCCTCAGCTTTGTAGTTGGCCGTGCCAGCATTGACGTTCTTGTTCAGGCTCACTTTCCACTCAGTGGCACCGGGGATGGTAAAGAGCGAATAATCGCCCTTGGGCACTTTTACATTGTTGATCATCACCTCGTCGGTGAAAGTAACTTTGGTGGCGGAGTTGGCACCAGTGCGCCACAGCGAACCAAACGGCACAACATCGCCAAATATTTTGCGGCCTTTTACGCCGGGGCGCGAGTAGGCCACGCTCACTTCCAATAAGCCAACCGTTTGGCTGACCTTGGCGGCGGGGCTGGGCTGGGGCATGTTGAGCTGGGCTTGGGCCAGCGAGGTGCTGCCAACCATAGCCAACACCAACCACAAATGTTTCAAGTTACGACTTTTCATGACGTGTATTGTTTTAGCGTTTTTTGAGTATGAAAACGGTTCAAAGTTACAGTTTTAATTAGGAACGCACGGGCCAACCCTTGTTTGGGAGTGCCGTTTGGGCTTGGCTTAAACAAAAATTAACACTCACTGGCCAAGGTGACCGGCCAATTTGTTCAGCCGCCACTCGAGCTGGGCCGAAAACACCAGCCAGCCCACTCCGACGGCTACCCCAAAGATCAAGCTCTTCCCAGCCCCGATCCAGTGGATGAGTACGATGAACGGCAACAGGGCGAGTGTTGCCACCAAGAGGCTGCTGGCCAACTGTCCCGCCAGTGCCATACCCCGGCGGCCCGGCAATGCCAAGGCCGACGCTTGGGCCACGACCGTGCCCAGCCCCATCCACGCCATCCATGCCGTGTGCCCGGATACTTGGGCCAGCCCATAACCGATACTGATGGCCACGCCCCAAGCCAACCCGAGAAATGCCGACCGATAGCCCAAATGAAAATCGGGCGCACAGTCAAAACCCGTCGCCGCGGGTGGGGTGGGAATGATCACCCGGCGGTTATAAGAAACCAAAGAATAGAGTTGGCGAAAAAACCAATAAACTGGTGGCAGTTTTGCTCCCCAGGCGATGAGGGGGATTCGTTTGCCCAGCAAATGGATCAGGCTGTCCAGTCCATAATGTGTGCGGCCATTGGCAAAATCGTGCAGCGGAATCTCGTGGCGCGATCGGTCCCAGTCAATGTTGCATACTGGTTGGCCTTCGCCCAAGGCCGAGAAGGGGAGGCGTTTTTCCAACAGTCCGTGTTTGACAAACTGGCCACTGTACCAGCGGCAAAGGGGGCATTGATCGTCATAAATAAGTGCCTGATTTTCCATCTTGCGTAGAAGTTGTGCTTGAGAATAAATACGAAAGCAAGTGCCAATAGTTTCAATAGTTTCAATTTTTTATGAAAGAAACAAACCTTGCCCGATCCTTGTCCAAATCAAGAACCGGACGGCCCAACCGAGGATTAAAATTTGCCAAAAAATCCAAAGTATAACGTACGTTATTCGCTGGCCTTTATATAGATACCCAAACCAAATTGATTCTTCAACAACCACAAAAGTAAATAATTGAAAATCAATAAAATATGCCCGGCAATCTTCCAAACCAGTTTAACCTTGTTATAAAATGATTTTGGCTTGGCTTTGTGGAACAAATTACTGAAAACCAAGCGAGTTTCCAGTCAAATCCCCCAGTTGGATCAAATTGGCCTATTTTTGACCCATTTCAACCATTTTTTGGACGTTTACCTTGAAACCAACCCTGTCATCAGCGCGTTTTAGCAATATGAAAATCAGCGTAGCAACCCAAACCCTGTTTCTATTGGCCAGTTTGGGCTGGTTGGTGGTGGCCTGCGGGCCGGGCAGCGGGCCAGATCCCGAGGAAACACTCCAACCATACACTTTGGCCGTCCCGAAACATTTCAGCGGCAATTTCCGGCTCCCAACCGATAACCCCATGACCGTACAGGGCGTGGAACTGGGCCGGATGCTGTTTTACGAAAAAAAGCTTTCGGGCGACAACACGCAAGCCTGCGCCTCCTGCCACCAACAGAAATTTGCGTTTACCGACGGTGGGAAGCGATTTAGTACGGGGATTGCCGGGCAAGTGGGCAACCGAAACACCATGTCGCTGGCCAATTTGCTGTGGGTCAACCGGTTTTTCTGGGATGGCCGCTCGTCCAGTTTGGAAGAGCAGGCCCTCATCCCGATCCAAGACCCGATTGAGATGCACCAAAGCTTGGCCCAGTCCGTGGCCAAACTCCAAGCCACCGATCCTTACCCGGCCCGCTTCAAATTGGTGTTTGGCAGCGAGCGCATCACTGCTGAAAATTTGGCCAAAGCCCTGGCCCAGTTTGAACGTACGCTCATTTCGGCCGACTCCCGCTATGATCGCTATCTGCTGGGCAACCGAGCGGCCCTCACTTCGCTCGAGTTGGAAGGACTGAACCTGTTTTTTACCCACCCCGACCCACTCAATGGGCTGCGCGGCGGCAACTGCGGCGACTGCCACCTGCAAGTGACCACGGCGGGCGATCCCAGCAACTGGCGCGGGTTCCACAACAATGGGCTGGACAACGACGGTGCCTTGAACGAAGGTTTGCAAAAAGTAACCGGCAATGCCTTTGACCGAGGCAAGTTTCGGGCCCCGCCCCTGCGCAATATTGCGCTCACTGCCCCCTATATGCACGATGGGCGTTTCAATTCACTGGCTCAGGTGCTTGATCACTACGATCAGCACATTCGCGACAGCCAAACATTGGATCCGTTGATTTTGGCGGCCAGCAACGATTATCCTGCCAGTACGCCAGTGAAGCTGTTCCTCACGCCCCGCGAGAAGCAAGCGATCTTGGCCTTCATGGAAACGTTGACCGACAGCACATTCACCAACGACCGCCGTTTTGGCAATCCTTTTGGGCAACGCTAAGGAATCCCGACCAAAAAGTGAGTTCTTCTTTGCCCCGGCTTATCTTTGTGTTCCCAGAAACCGCCTTTACTTTGAACTCCCTTTTTTTCCGCCTCTTTTTGCTGATCCTGTTTGGCGGCATGGTCTGGGTGGTCAATATTACTTGGTACAAACCCTTTGATATTGACCACTTCTTCGAGCGGGTAACTTGGGAATACGGTCAAAGTCATCCCGAAACGTTCACCCGGATCAGACCCAGCGGGGTGTTTGGTTTCAACGGTTTCAGCCGGTACTTGGACGATCTGTCGGACGAAACCGCCCAGGCTGGCCAAGTTTGGGCGCAAAAGAACTTGGCCATGCTGCAAAGCTATCGGCCCGCCGACCAGACCGAGAGCCAACAAGCTTCGACCAAGGTTTTGACCTGGTATTTTGAAGAGGTGGAACTGGGCAAAAACTTTGACCGCTATGGCTATCCCCTCAACCCAATTGACGGGATCCACTTGGCCCTGCCCAATCTGATGCTGCGATTCCACCACATTCGGAACTTGCAAGATGCCGAAAGCTACCTGACGCGACTGGGCGGTTTTGAGAAAAAGATCGAGGATGCCTTCCGGATCATGGGCCTCAACAGCGAACAGCAAGGCGCGTGGCCCTGCGAACTAAAAGCCAAGGTACGCCAGCAAGTTGATGAGCTGGTGGCCGACCAAATAGTCGCCAGTGCCCTCGTCAATGATTTTCAGACCAAGATCGGGCAGATGGTCGGTGCCAAATCCATTACGCTGGAAGCACGGGAGGAGCTGATGGCCGAGGCCAATCTGGTGGTTTATCACTCCGTTTACCCGGCTTACCTCCGACTCGCCAAACGCTTGGATTCCCTGGAATGCCAACAAGGGGCCGCAGTCCGGGACAGCTTGACCCAACTGGGAACCGTGCCGCAGGATCCCTATTACAGCTATTTATTGCACTGGCACGCAGCCATCCCGGTGTCTATCCTCATTGACCCCGAAGCGATCTTTGCCAAGGGTTTGCGGGACGTTGCTGGGTTGGAGGATTCGCTACAAAAAGTGGCTGGCCCACTTGAACACCGGGGCTTGCCACCGCTCGCTTGGCTCCGGGCCCAGGCCCGCCGCGTGGACCAGAGCTGTGCCGATAGCTTGATCCAAAAAGTGGTTTTTTTGGAAAAAAACTTGGTCGGCTTGTTTGAGACGGCCCAAGCCCTGCGGGTGAACGCCACCGATAAACAAGCCTTTGACTCGCTCGCTTGCCCCATGCCCGAGGCTTTCCCGCTCACGTTGGATCCCAAGGTAACCCAGCCCGCGACCTACGAACTGGTTTTCGGCCAACCGTCGGCCCGGCCCCAAGAATATTTGGCCAGGGCGGCCCAAGATATCTTTCCGGGCTATTTGTACCAGAAGCAAGTCCAAGTAGGGCTAAAACAACTCCCCACTTTTCGCCGCAACATTGAGTTTACGGCTTTTACCCAAGGTTGGCGGGCCTATGTTTTACAACTGTTGGCCGAAGAGGGTTTTTTTGACCAGCCGGAAGATCACTTGGGCCTTTTGCACCTGCAATTGGTACAGGCAAGCTGTTTGGTGGCCGACTTGGGCTTGCATTCCCAACTATGGCCCCGGGGCCAAGCGTTTGGGTACCTCCAAGCCCACACCGCCCTGACCGATGATGAAATTAACTATTTGATTGACCGAATGCAGGTATATCCCGCCGAAGCCACGGCTTGGCAAGGCGGGTTGGCAACCCTGCTCCACCTCCGCCAACAGGCCAAATTGGCTTTGGGGAGTGGGTTTGATCTGCGTGAGTTCCATGATGTAATCCTACAAACGGGCAACGTGCCCCTACCCGTGCTCTCCCAAGCAGTAGCCAACTACATTGCCCATGTAAAACGCGAAATGGCAGGCGGGAAATAGTCTCGTATGGCTTTACCTTACTGGAAAGTGGTGGACATCTTTGTCAGATTGTGCCGAATTAAAGCTTTCAAGGTTCCACGCCGCAATTGTGTGAAGTGATGGAAATCTTTGCCAGATTGTGCCACCGGCCGGGTGGCTACTGGCGGAGGAGATACATTGGGTCTCTATACAAAACAGGACAAGATCTTTGGGCGGGGTGGTGGTGGTTGCTACACCTCAAGTCCGCCGCTTTTCTCTAAAAGGCAGACCGCCCGCCAAAAAATCTGGCAATGGGCTGTAAAAGTGCCCAAAGATCGCGGCCTAAACGTGGAATTTTTCCAGCTCAACGGCCAGCCGCGCCAAGTCTTTTTGGCTCAACAATACGACGCTCACGGGAGGGTAGGGGAGCACCCGCGCCGACTGCCGTACGTTCAGGCGCAGTTCGCGGGTGAGGCCATAGTTGTGGGTGACCAGTTCATAATTCTTGAAATCACTTTTTAGGATCTCGATCGTGCTGCGCTGCACCCGCATCAGGAACAGCGGGATCAAGTAGTAGTACTTGGCCACCAGTTTGCGATCACTGACTTCAAACGAGCAATAGGCCGGCTTGCTGATATAGACAGCACCCAACAGCAAAACAAGGTAAGCAGTCAAGCAGGATGCCCGCCATTGGAACGGCAAGGGGATCTGATCCCAGAAAACCAGCAACAAAACGGGCAGGCCAAAAGCAATGCCCATTGCCAAATTGAACCAGCGTACCCGCGAAAGATTATGAATGGTCATGGCATGTCAAGGTTGGTAAAAACTGGTCAAAGATAGTGCTTGGCCCCCACTGTTACGTTCGAGAATGCACGACCGACTCTTCATTAACGAAAAAGGGAGGTTGTTGGCCCATTTACCACCAGTCTATTTTAGGGCAAAACTTACTTTTGTTAGGTCGAGGGCCAAATTGCTATTTGGGGCAACCGAATAAATTCCCTATCTTCAACCTCCGGATCACCTAATTTTTTTGGCAATGAACCCCAAACATGGATGTTTAACCGTCTTATTGGTCTTTACTTTGGCGGGGGCTTGCCTTGCCCAATCGAACGGGATCATGGAAGGCGCAACGAGCCGGCAAAAGATCAACACTGCCTTCCGGGAGTTGTTGGGCCAAATGCAGGTCTTTTATGATCAGGGCAATCTGGATAGCGTGGCCCACTTGTATGAGGCCCAATGCTTATTGATGATCATTGGCCCACGTGGCGAACGCACCGAGACCCCCTTGTTCCGCAGAGCCAAGGGCGAGATCCGGGCCGAGATCTACAGTGTCGCGGCCCGCGCCTACTTGGCCCTCGATCGCCCCAAAGAGGCTGATCCATTGATCCGTACCCTTTTTGCGCTGCGCTTCGACGAACCGTTTGACGATTATTGGCTCAGCGTGCGCAATGCCAAGCAATACACCTACTACACTTCCCCGCGCTGGCAAGTCGGGGCCAGGGGCGGGCTCAATGCCACCTCAGCGGCCCCGTTCAATCGGTTCTCGATTTTTGACATTGGTGGGGGCAGTACCGACAAGCAATACCTGCCCATCAGCGAATTCTTGCGCGATGCCCGCTTTGTCGGTCAACAGTTTGCCTTTTCGGTGGAATACGCGCTGAGCAAAAACATATCGGTCAACACCCAATTGGCTTGGTTGGCGATGCGGTACGCGTATATCGATTATTTCCAGTGGGTAAATATTCAGGCAGGCACTGTCCAGTCGCTCGATATTGACAACGAACACTTTTCCCGGCACAATTTTTTGAATTTCCCCTTGTTGGTCAAATATCGGGTGGTCAAGTACCGTTGGCAGCCGTTTGTTCAAGCAGGGGCATTTTACAGCAACTTGGTTTCGGCCACCCGTACCCTCAATTCCATCGAGTTCCCTGCGGTGAAAGCCGGCAACCAGCCCGCCATTCCCCTTTTTGGGCAAGAGCAAGACACCGACAAAAACCTGGAAAGCCGCATCGTCCGGGGCAATTTTGGGCTCATTGCGGGCGGGGGCATCACGTATGCACTGGGTCCGTTCCGGCTGGGTGCGAGCCTCAGCTATTTTTATGGCCTGAACAACATCACCCGCCGGGAGAACCGCTTTGCTGACCCCGAGCTCACGTTTGGTTTTCACGACGTGCCCGATGATCTGCGCCTCCACAATTGGGAGCTTTCATTCTCCATCCACCTGCCCATCAATTATAAAGCTTACAAAAACCAATGAACCGATCCGCAAAAAGTCAACGTTTGATTGCTTGGCTAGGCTTATGGCTGCGAGCAATGGTGTTGTCCGCCCTTGGGCTGGCATTGGCCACCTGTGGCTTGCAAAACCGAGAGGTGCCACCCGAAGATCGGTTCACCAAAATCTACAACAATCCCTCGTTTGACAACATCACGGCCATTGATTTTAAACAAACCAATGACGGGGGCTATGTCATTTTGGGCTCCATCAGCCGGGAAGGCAGCAATGACCTGCGCATTCCCTACCTGCTCAAAGTGGGGCCAACCGGGGAGACCGAATGGGATTCCAACCTGATACCCGAATTTGCCAACTACACCAGCCCAGTGGCCAAACTAAAAGTGGAAGGGACGGACTACACCTTCTTTTGTGCCCGACAGGGGCAGCTAGTGCTGGTGCGGGTGCGGGAGACGAACCGCCGCCCCGAGGTGATCCGCACGCTGGTATCGGCCAATGCCCGCCCCTACTACGCTGAAACGCTACCCGAGGGCGGGTTCTTGATCTTGGCCAACCAACCCAACTGCCAATCGGCCGGCCCGGGCACCCAACTCATCAAGACCGACGCAGCCCTAAACCCCAGCTTTGACCAGTGCTATCCGGGAATCTCGCTCAGCAGTCCTTTGTTCAACCAGACTTCCGATGAATTTGCCTACGCGGGTTCATTTACGCTCAATGGCCGCCAAGTATTTTATTTCAACGCGTGGTACCGCAACGACCTGTCCCTGCTGTTTATCGATGCCACCAGTGGCGCAGTGATCAAAGAATATACACTGGCCGATCCCGTCTCGCAAGCCAAAACGCTGTTTTCCGGGCTGGAACCGCTGGGTGGCAACCGTTTTGCCTCGGCCTTCGCCAATGGCGCCACGGTTTTTCTCAATGCACAAGCCAGCTTGCTCAACGCCGATCCGGCCCAAGACACCCGACTGGGGGCACTGGGTGCTCCCTTTCATGAACTCCGGCCCGAAAAGCGCGTCCATATCCGGCGCATCCAAGCGGCTGGGCGCGAAGTGGTGGCCATGGCGGCCTCGGCCCGCAACAACCAAATCGCCCTTTTCCTGTTCCAGCCGGGCACCAATAACTTGCGGGGCCGCGCTTATTTTGGCAGCACCAACCCCTACGTGCCCAATGGGCTGATCCAGACTGCCGATGGCGGGCTGGCCATTATCGGGACCACCACCGTGGCCAGCCGCTTTGCGCGGATAGTGCTCATCAAGCTTTCGGCCACCGATTTGGCCAACTTGGCCAACCAATGCCAAGCCCTCGGCCTGTGCAACTGAGCAAACTGACAAACGGCTGTTTGGGGGTGGAATAGGCTCACTTGGTAGGAAACAACGGTTCCCAAGTGTCAACAGCTCGGACGGAAAACCCGCTCGATCAACTCGGTAGATTTATTGGGCAACTTGGAACGTGAGGGAAACCTTTATTTTCCCCCAACTCATGCCGAGTGCCCCTTCAACGTCCGATTTTTTCACGAAGTCGTAGGTCAACCGGAAAACTTCCTGCTTTAGTATTTCGGGCTTTACTTTTACCCGGACTACGTCTTCCTTTTCGGTATAATCGTCGGCCAAATGTTGATCGGCATTTTTGTTCAGGATCAAGATCCATTCGTCGGCCGTGGGAACAGTAAAAAAGCCGTAGGTGCCAGCGGCAATCCTCTGGCCAGCGATCAGTATATCCTTGTCAAAAACAACTGTGGTGGCCGTGTGCGCGCCCGTGACCCAGACTTGATCGTACGCCACAAGGCCATTCCAAATAGTGCGCCCCCGCCTCCCTGGCGAACCATAATTGACCCTTGCCCCCAAATTACCGATAGTGGCAACTGCTTCACGCCTTGCGCTGGTTTTTAGGGTGTCCTTGCCAATCAGCCCTTGGTTCACACTGTCGGCATACCCAACAAACTCGAGGGTCCGCTGATTCTTCCCGTTGTCTTCTGTTTTGGCCATTTGCTGGGCCGGGCTGTTGGCCGCTGCGGAATCTTTTTTTGCCCCATCTTCATTACTGGCTGGTCGGTTGCCGCCACAAGAAACGAGCATCAAAACCGCAACACAGTCGGCAATATTTTTCAGAATCACTTTTTTCATAATGGAATAAAATTTTGGGTGCATTAGCAATGATTACCTGTTTTGGCAGAGCATTTATTCAGACCAGTGCCGAGCCAATTTCGGTGGCAAAGATATAGAGGTCCTTCAAATTATTTTGCCAGAAGTTGTGGGATGTCCTACTACTTTTCCAATTTGGTGGTTTGCCACGTAAGCACTTGCCACTGCTTTTTCCTTTTCTGGTACACACAAGTGAACAAAGCCCTTACTGGGATGATTATTTCGTCACTGGCGATGGACTCAAATTGTAAAATCCCGTTGGTGATGGCAATATCGCCATAAATGCGGGCCGACGATTTTTCAACAAACATGGTTTTGCACCTCGCTTTTTTTCCGCCAAGTGTTGGATATAGGTGTGCTTATCGTCCTTTTTGCCACTTGAATGGATCCAGACTACTTCATCGGCCAGCATTTGTTGGAGTTTTTCGGCATTGGCCACTAATGTGGCGTTCACTCTTTCCCGCTCGAAAGCCAATATTTTCCCCGCTTTTTTCGGCTGGGCAATGACATTTGAAAAGGAGCAAATCAAAAACAGAACTAGTAATTTTTTTGCATAGCTACTAAAAAATAAAGGTAACTGTTTAGGTAGGTAAAGTATTTGATAATCAATTAGTTATAAAATTTAAAGTTTGCTTAAACGGGTACGCAAATTAACTTAAATTACTGATAATCAAATAATTATAGAAATAAGTAATTTATTTAAAATC
>JBBQXF010000075.1:0-22996 GCA_038209965.1 Cytophagales bacterium
TCCAGTTTCATCAAAGCATCCACGGTTTTGGCGCTGGTCGAGTAGATGTCCACCAACCGCTTGTAGGTGCAAAGTTGAAATTGTTCCCGAGATTTTTTGTTCACGTGTGGCGAGCGCAACACGGTGTACTTTTCCTTCTCGGTGGGCAAAGGAATCGGGCCGCTTACCACAGCCCCGGTAGCCTTTACTGCCTTGACGATCTTCTCAGCAGACTTGTCCACCAAGCTGTGATCGTAGGACTTTAATTTGATTCTTATTTTCTGATTCATGGAATTGCTCGGATAATAGGTAAACCAACAAAACAAAGCCAGTGTAGCTGCCCATTGGCCGGCTACACTGGCTTAAAACATTTAGGACTTTGCTCCTTTAACTTGGGCAATCACCGCATCGGCCATATTTTGTGGTACTTCGGCGTAGTGCGAGAAAGTCAAAGATGCCGAAGCTCGGCCTGAAGAAATGGTGCGCAAATCGGTAACATAGCCAAATAAGGCGGACAAAGGCACATCAGCCTTCACGACTTGGGCGCCACCCTTGGAATCCATGCCTTTCATAATTCCCCGCCGACGGTTCAAATCGCCCGTGACCGGACCAGTGAATTCGTCGGGAGTAATTACCTCGACACTCATGATGGGTTCCAACAACCGGGGCTTACACCTGCGGGCAGACTCTTTGTAGCCTATTTTAGCTGCCAATTCAAATGACAACGAGTCAGAATCCACATCGTGGAAAGAACCATGAAACAAGCGGACACGCATGGAATCCATCGGATAACCAGCCAACACGCCCGTTTTCATGCCTTCTTCAAAGCCTTTTTGGACTGGGTTGATAAATTCTTTGGGAATCACCCCGCCCACAATGTCATTGACAAATTCCAACCCGAGGTTACCATCAGTGCGCGGCCCAATCTCAAACACGATGTCGGCAAATTTACCGCGTCCACCCGTTTGTTTTTTGTAAACCTCGCGATGTTCGGCAATGGTAGTTGTTAAATGCTCCTTGTACGCTACTTGGGGCGCACCTTGGTTCACCTCCACCTTGAATTCGCGACGCATCCGGTCGATGATAATCTCTAGGTGAAGTTCACCCATGCCACGCAATACGGTCTGGCCAGTTTCTTGGTCAGTGAAAGACTGCAAGGTAGGATCCTCTTCCAGTAATTTGGACAATGCCAAACCAAGTTTGTCCTGATCGGCCGCTTTCTTGGGCTCAATCGCATAACCAATCACCGGCTCGGGGAAGGTCATGGATTCAAGCACAATTTTCTTGTCTTCAGTACACAAGGTATCACCAGTTTTGATGTCCTTGAAACCTACACCTGCACAGATGTCGCCAGCTTCCACCAAATCAATGGGGTTTTGCGTGTTGGCATACATTTGGAACAAGCGAGAAATCCGATCCTTGTTACCAGTGCGGGTATTGTAAACGTAAGAACCTTTTTCCAGCATACCGGCATATACGCGCATGAAGCACAAGCGGCCCACGAAAGGATCGGTGGCAATTTTGAAGGCCAAAGCCGTAAATGGCTGATCAGTCCTAGAATAACGAATTTCTTCTTTTTCAGTATCAGGGTTGGTACCAATGGTTGGTGGCAAGTCCATGGGCGAGGGCAGGTAAGCCGCCACCGCGTCCAACATAGCTTGTACGCCCTTGTTTTTGAACGCCGAACCGCACATTACTGGGAAGAACTTCATATCGATCACCGCTTTGCGGATGGCTGCGCGGAGTTCAACTTCAGTAATGGAATCTTGGTCTTCAAAAAATTTCTCCAGCAAGTGATCGTCATATTCAGCCACTGACTCGATCAACTTTTGCCGCCATTCGGCCACTTCTTCCTTCATTTCCTCGGGAATCGGCACCTCTTTGTAAGTACGGCCTTTGTCTTGGTCGTTCCAGATGATCCCTTTGTTGAGGATCAAATCGACTACGCCTTGGAAAGTATCTTCAGCACCGATCGGGATCTGGAGGGGAACTGGCTTGGCGTTCAACTTTTCGGTGATTTCCCTGATTGACTTAAAGAAGTCAGCTCCGGCCCGATCCATTTTGTTGACGAAACAAATCCTGGGAACTTTGTACTTGTCGGCTTGGCGCCAAACTGTTTCTGACTGAGGCTCTACCCCCGACACTGCACAAAACAGGGCAACAGCTCCGTCCAGCACCCGCAACGAACGCTCTACCTCTACGGTAAAGTCAACGTGGCCAGGGGTGTCAATGATGTTGACTTGGTATTGTTTAGTTTCGGCCGTAGGTTCGCCCTGTTCGGTCGGATAACTCCAATAAGTGGTGACCGCAGCAGCCGTAATGGTGATGCCGCGCTCCTGCTCTTGTTCCATCCAGTCGGTGGTGGCAGCCCCATCGTGCACTTCACCAATTTTGTGCGTCAAGCCCGTATAATACAGGATGCGCTCAGTAGTGGTGGTTTTACCAGCATCAATGTGGGCCATGATGCCGATGTTCCGCAAATAATTTAAATCCTTTGCCACGTTAATTAAAATCTAAAATGAGAGAATGCCTTGTTGGCTTCAGCCATACGGTGCGTGTCATCCTTCTTCTTTACAGCGGATCCTTCGCCGCGCGAGGCGGACATGATTTCGCCGGCCAACCGATCTACCATGCTTTTTTCGCCGCGCATCCGTGAGTAGCGCACCATCCATTTGATCCCGAGCGAAACCCGGCGATCA
This sequence comes from Cytophagales bacterium, assembly GCA_038209965.1. Lineage (GTDB taxonomy): Bacteria > Bacteroidota > Bacteroidia > Cytophagales > Thermoflexibacteraceae > JALONO01. Next base: position 2,679 of record JBBQXF010000075.1, read on the forward strand.
GGGCGTACCTCGGTGGGTACTTGGAAAGTGGCCCCGCCCACGCGGCGGCTGCGCACTTCCACCGCAGGCATGATATTGTTGAGTGCCTTTTTCCAAATTTCCAGGCCAGGGGTCACGTCGCCTGCTTTTTGCAAACGCTGTTCCACTAATTCCAGTGCGCCGTAGAAAATACCATACGCAACGGATTTTTTGCCCCGTTCCATCAGGTTGTTTACAAACCGAGTGACCAGTACATCGCTGAACTTGGGGTCGGGCAGGAGGTAACGCTTTTTAGGTTTTGTCTTTCTCATGTTGCTTCTTCAGTTTTCCGCTTTGACGATTATTTCTTTTTAGCGGGAGGTGCCCCTTTGCCGCCTTTGCCCACTGGTACTGGTTGGCCCGGTTTGGGTCGTTTCGCACCGTATTTGGAGCGTCTTTGCTTCCGCCCATTTACACCAGAGGTGTCCAGAGCGCCGCGCACAATGTGATAGCGAACGCCCGGCAAATCTTTTACCCTGCCGCCACGGATGAGCACAATGGAGTGCTCCTGTAGATTGTGTCCCTCGCCAGGGATGTATGCAATCACCTCGAGATTGTTCGAGAGACGCACTTTTGCGACTTTGCGCATGGCAGAGTTGGGCTTTTTAGGTGTAGTTGTATACACCCTGGTGCATACCCCACGCTTCTGGGGGCATGAATCCAAAGCCGGGGACTTTGACTTGTAAGCCAATTTTTCGCGTCCCTTGCGTACTAACTGTTGAATAGTAGGCATTTAGCTTGTTTTATAATGGTGCTATCTAAAAATTTGAGACGCGAAATTAAGCAACGTTTGGGTGATTGCCAAGCAAAGGGCATTTATTTTTGCGGAATGGTTGGAAGTTTAATATTGGTGTCCTACTTTTGCACCCATAATTCGGGGCGTAGCGCAGTCCGGTAGCGTACCAGCATGGGGTGCTGGTGGTCGCAAGTTCGAATCTTGTCGCCCCGACTCAAAATTGGTTCTCGTGTCCGGTAAAGTGGTTCAATTACCGGAACAGTGTTAACGGTAAGCCCTCAACGAGGTCTTACCGTTTGTATTTTAGTGGATTACAACCGGAAACTAAAGTTGTTTACAATCTGCGCACGGCCGGAAGTGCTTACTCACACGAAAAAACTAATCAAAAGCGTGATTTTATAGTGACACGCTGCTTTTTCGCCTAAAATGAAACTGTTCTGGGGAAAACAATTATTTAACTAAGGTGCCCTTCCTCGTTTTGTGATTTCTTGCGGAGAAAACCACCTTATTAGAAACTGCGCCACTATTGGCGCTGTCCAAACGTTATTTCTTGTGGGTTTTTATGGACAACGTAAAATTTAAAAGCAACATAGTGAATAAAAAGCCAATAATTGCGATTGAAATTTATGCCTTGCTGGCCACCGTATTGCTGGTGATCGTCAATTTCACTTCCCCTCGGCTGATCCTACTGATATCACCCTATCTGTTGCTGGTGGGTATGGCTTTCCCGGGCATTCCCCACGGGGCCATTGACCACCACTTGGACACTCAACACCAGGCCCAAAAATATTTTCTTTACACTTTCATTCTCAAGTATTTATCCATCATGGCGATGGTTTTTTTGATCTGGTGGTTAAACCCCTTACTGGGCTTGGCCCTGTTTATTGCCTACTCAGCTTGGCACTTTGGCGAGACTGACTTTCGTCGGTTGAATTCGTTTCACCCATTATCGGCCTTTCTGGGTGGACTCTCCCTGCTCACTTTCATCCTAAGTTCACACCCCGATGAATTTGTCACTTACCTATTCCTGTTTGGCATTGTTCCGACCAAAACCCTCCCCGATTGGTTCTTGGTCCCGGCAGTTTTATCCTTTGTTGCTTTCGGTTTTATCGGGCTGTTGAATGTAAAAGATAAATGGGTTGAATTTATCTGCATCCTATTGGTTCTTCTGTTGGGTACTCAACTGCCGCTTTTGCTCGCTTTTGGCTGCTATTTTATTTTAATCCACAGTTTGACTGGCTGGCGCGACATTAGAAATGGTTTAAAAACCAATGACCAGCGGTTATTTTTCCAAGCACTGCCTTTTTCTTTGGGGGCTTTTGTCTTTTTTGCCGGTTTTATCTGGATTTCCAATGATCAACATTACTTGCCCCAACAATATATTCCCTCCTTTTTCATTGGCTTATCCTGCATAAGCGCGCCCCATGTGTTGTTTATGTCCAAGTTTTACCGAGCGCTAACTAGTTGAGTGGACGGAAATTTGCAAAGACCAAAGTCGTATTTTTTCTGGTGGTTTTGCGGTTTACTCGCACGAAAGTAAGAAATTACGCTCAGCAATCATCCCTGCAATGTTGGGCCAAGTGCCCTTGAGCCCAGCGGCGGGCTTGCCATCCAGGGGCCAGTGACAGCCCCACTTTAATCCGGGCCGAAGCAATGGCGGCAATTGGGCGAGGCATGAATATGCACACCACTCGAGAAACACGCGAAATCCTGTTGGGATTGTCAACGTCGGCCCCTTTGCCCAAAATTCGGGACGCTGAGGATTCGTGCCCCCATTTGCCTATCTTTGTCCCAATGGCAGCAAACCACGGCAATTGCGCCCGCTTGGAGAACTCTACAATTATGGCAAATCCACAACCCAACAATCCTTTGCACGGGGTAAAACTGGAAATGATCCTGCAACATTTGGTAGAACGGCATGGCTGGGAAACCTTGGGCCGGGCGATCACGATCCGCTGTTTCCAGCATGAGCCCAGCATTAAATCTAGCTTGGCTTTTTTGCGCAAAACGCCCTGGGCCCGCCAGAAGGTGGAACAATTGTATTTGGAGAGCTTGGCCGAGCAGTAGGCCCGCCACGGCTCACTCAAAGAAAACCACTGGCCCGTATTTGGCCGAATATTCACGGTGGATGGCCCGGGCAGTGTCCAGCCCCCGTTCCCCATAACACATCACACACACCGTGCCCCCACTTCCCCCGCCGGTGATCTTGGCCCCGAACACTCCTTGGCCAGCGCGTTGCCGCACCATGTCGACCAACTCGTCGGTTTGAGGATTCCCCAGCCCGCAATCGGTGTAGCTCTGGTGCGACTGGTACATCAACTGGCCCAGTTTGGCCAACACCGAGTCCTCATTGGCAGGCACTTGGCCGATCTGGGCCAGCAAATTGGCAAATTCCCCTGTCCGGAAATTTTCGTACACCGGGTGGCGGGTGGCGGCCAGCACTGGATAGGCCACGGTCGGCTCCACTTGCGTCACTTGGTCAATGGTATCGTCAAAAGTTTGTTTAAAAAGCTTACCACCCATTTTTTCGGGCAAAAAAGCGCCGTACGTTTTGGCAAACAAGGCCGGGGCGATGTTGGCCAAATAGCCGCCGTAGGGCAGGCGATCGGGTTGTTGGGCATAACTGGCCGCGGTCAGGTAGGGTGCGGGCAAGCGGTGATACACATGGGCAATGAGCGAGTAGCCCATGAAGGCCGCAGTGCGCACTTGGCCGTAAGAAGCCCCGCCCACTGCATGGCGCACCCCGCTATCGATCCCCACAAAACGTAGCCCGGGCGGCAGCCTGACCAAGGGCTGGAGTTGATCCGGTTGGCAGCGGATGGGCAGGAGCTGATCCCGCTGCCCAAAATAGGCCGCCAACTGATCCATCAGACCGCACGGCGCTCCTACCACCAGGTTTTCCACTTTTTGGGCCAGCACCGGCAAGGACGTGCCCGGAAAATCAAGGCCAAAAGCCAATTGGAGGGCTTTGAGCGTGGCTACCTCCAGCGATGCCGACGAGGAAACCCCTTTCCCCAGCGGCACTTGTGAATCGATCAGCAGATCCATGCCTGTGCAGCGAATGCCCATTTCGTGCTGCAACACCAGCAAGCACCCGACTGCATACGCGGCCCAGTCCCCACCCGGGAGCTGGCCAAACTGGGCCCGGGCGTGGGCGTAGTTGACTCGGCCCTGCCATTGCAACTCGTCATAGTGGGCAAAGAACTTCGGGTTGCCCACTTGGGGCACACGGGTGATCGCCCGGATGCGTCCGTCGGTGCGCGGGGCCAACCAAACGGTGGTTTGCTCGCGCAGGGGCATTTGCAGCACCAAGGAACCAGAGTAGTCGGCAATGCCCCCCATGACATCCAACCGGCCCGGGGCCGAAGCAAAGAAGACTGGGGTTGGATTGTCGGGAAAATAATCAAGGAAAAGTGAACTGGCCATGCAGGGGCGGAAGTTGGATCAGCCCGAAAGGTAATCGTTTTTGCCAAATTCTGGCGCCAGTTGGTTATTCTGCGGCCCCCATTCCAAAATCTTGGTTCTCCTTTACCGATCATTCCATCTTTTCATGTTTCAAAACCAAAAACCCCCAGGGATTTTTTAAATCCTTGGGGGTTAACATTTGAGGATTGACCTATCTAGGCTACCGCAGGCTGGACAATCGATACAAACGAACGCTTGTCGTGGCCGCGCCGAAATTCCACCACCCCGTCTATCAAAGCGAACAGGGTGTGGTCTTTGCCCAAACCGACGTTTTTGCCGGGGTGGTGCACAGTGCCGCGCTGCCGCACAATGATGTTGCCGGCAATGGCCGCTTGGCCGCCGAAAATTTTCACGCCTAGGCGTTTGCTATGGGATTCCCGACCGTTTCTGGAACTACCCGCACCTTTTTTGTGTGCCATTGTATTGAGGGTTTTGAGTTTTTGTTGGAACTAACTACTGAACAGGAAATGAATCTGGGGCACTATGCCTAGGCATTGATGCTCTCGATCATTACTTTGGTAAACTGCTGACGGTGGCCATTCTTCTTCACATAGCCCTTGCGGCGCTTCTTTTTGAAGATGATCACTTTCTGGCCTTGCACATGGGCAAGCACCTTACCTGTTACGGTCGCACCCGGGATAGTCGGGATTCCAACGTTGACGGTGCCGTCGTTGTCCAACAGGAGCACTTTGTCAAAAGTGACACTGTCTCCCTCTTGGGTTCCCACCAAATGATGGGCGTAAACGAAGCGGTCTTGTTCTACCTTGAACTGTTGTCCGGCGATTTCTACAATTGCGTACATTCTAACTTTGTTTTAAGAAAAAGTCCGCAAATATAAGCACGCTGGTTTTTAAATCAATAGCCTACTCCCCTTAAATATTTTGAAAGCGAAAATTTGGGACAATCAAGGGGGAATTTGGCTGGTAGTGCGTAAATTTGTCTAGGCATCTTGCTGCCCCCAGCTTGCCATTCCAATCACTTGATAATCAAGGAACAATTACTGGTTAGCTTTATTTTGGTGAAATAGTTATATTTTATATTAAAATAATTATAAAACAATCCACTTATCATTCATTGTTTACACGAAAACACAAACGAACTCGCCATGACTGAAACACTAGTGCCCACCGCATCGATAGAGCCATTATTAGTGGAAAATCCAAACCGATTTGTGTTGTTCCCGATCGAGCACGATGATATTTGGCAAATGTACAAAAAAGCCGAGGCCAGTTTTTGGACTGCCGAGGAGATTGATCTGTCGCAGGACATGAAGGATTGGGAAAACCTGAACGACGGCGAACGTTACTTTATTTCCCATGTACTGGCTTTTTTTGCCGCAAGCGATGGTATCGTGAACGAAAATTTGGCGGCCAATTTTTTACATGAAGTGCAGTTTTCGGAGGCCAAATGCTTTTATGGTTTCCAAATTGCGATTGAGAACATTCACTCCGAGGCGTACTCGCTCTTGATCGATACCTACATCAAGAACCCGGCAGAGAAAGATCGGTTGTTCAATGCGCTGGACACCGTGCCATGTGTGAAGAAAAAAGGCGAGTGGGCCATCCGCTGGATCAACAGTGATAGTTTTGCCGAACGCTTGATTGCTTTTGCGGCCATTGAGGGCATCTTTTTCTCGGGCAGTTTCTGCTCCATTTTTTGGCTGAAAAAGCGGGGCCTGATGCCAGGCCTTAGTTTCTCCAACGAGTTGATCTCCCGCGATGAAGGGCTCCACTGCGACTTTGCCTGCTTGCTCTACCGCCGATACCTCACCAACCGGCTCCCCGACGAGCGCGTGCTGGAAATTATTTCGGATGCCGTACGCATAGAACAGGAATTTATTACCGACTCGCTGCCCGTTGCCCTGATCGGGATGAACGCCAAGCTGATGAGCCAATACATCGAGTTTGTGGCCGACCGCTTGTTAGTGGAGCTGGGCTGCTCCAAACATTACGGAACCGCCAACCCATTTGATTTCATGGAAATGATCTCGCTCCAGGGTAAGACCAATTTCTTTGAAAAGCGGGTGGGTGAATACCAAAAATCGGGCGTGATGAGCGATAAAGCTAGCCAAAAGTTCAGCGTCAGTGAAGATTTTTAACCGTTGCCCATTGATGGGATGCCCAATCAAGCAAAAAGCCCCACGGATTTTCAAAGTCCTTGGGGCTTTTGCTTGATAACCAATTAGTTGTACATGGTTGAATTTGACCACACAATGAAGCCCGGGCGAGGGTTCCCCAATGTCCGGGCTTCACTGTTACATGTTTTTGATGATCTCTGCCCCGAATTCCGAGCATTTGAGCAGGGTGGCCCCTTCCATTTGGCGGTGGAAATCATAGGTGACGCGCTTGGCCGCAATGGCCGCCTCGATGCCTTTGTAGATAAGGTCGGCGGCTTCTTGCCAACCGAGGTGCTCCAGCATAAGCGCGCCGGATAAAATGACCGAACCAGGGTTCACTTTGTCTTGCCCTGCATACTTGGGAGCCGTGCCGTGGGTGGCCTCAAAAATGGCGTGGCCAGTTGTATAGTTGATGTTGGCCCCGGGAGCTATGCCGATCCCGCCAACAATGGCAGCCAGTGCATCAGAAATATAGTCGCCGTTAAGGTTGGCCGTGGCAATGACCGAGTATTCGTTGGGGCGCAGCAGGATTTGTTGCAAGAAAGCATCGGTAATCGAGTCTTTGATCATCACTTTGCCCACCAGCTTGGCATCGGCGGCCGCTTGGCCCTCGGCCTTGGCCAGCTTGTCATACTCTTCCCAGGTGATCACGTGGTCGCGGAACTCGCGCACGGCCAGATCATAGCCCCATTGTTTGAAGGCCCCGGAAGTAAATTTCATGATATTGCCCTTGTGAACAATGGTCATGGAGGGTTTTTTATGGGCGATTGCGTATATGATTGCGGCCCGCACCAGCCGCTCGGTGCCATCTTTGGAAATGGGCTTGATGCCGATGGAAGAGGAATCGGGAAAACGGATCTTGGTAACCTTCATTTCGTTCACCAAAAAATCAATCACCCTATCGCATTCGGGCGTGCCAGCCATCCATTCAATGCCCGCATAGACATCCTCGGTATTTTCCCGGAAAATCACCATGTCAGTCAGGTCGGGCCGTTTTACGGGTGAGGGCACTCCAACAAACCATTTGACCGGGCGCACGCAAGCGTACAGATCCAATTCCTGGCGCAAGGCCACATTGAGCGAACGGATACCGCCGCCCACGGGGGTGGTGAGTGGGCCTTTGATCCCGACCAAATATTCCTTGAAAACATTGAGGGTTTCTTCAGGAAGCCAATTGCCCGTTAATTTGAAGGCTTTTTCGCCCGCCAGCACTTCCTTCCACACAATCTGGCGTTTGCCACCGTATGCTTTGGCCACGGCAGCTTCAAAAACCGGGACAGAGGCCGCCCAAATATCGGGGCCTGTGCCGTCACCTTCAATGAAGGGTAAAATGGGGGCATCGGGAACGTTCAATTTGCCGGTTCCGTCGATAGTGATTTTCTGTCCGTCCATTAGAATAAATTAAAAAAATAAGACTAACTAAAAATTTTTGCCAAAAATAGGAAATTTTAATACGTCTTCCAACTAGGTTGGGCATTTTGCTGAATTGGTCTCTCAGGCCAGTATCTTCCATTTGATCCAACCCAAGCGATGCGAAAGGGCATAGAGCAGTGAGACCTTGAGCACGCCCAAACCATACCGGATGCTGTTGCTCAAATTGATGGAGGAGGCTTCGTCAAAATATTTGGTGGGGCAAGTAACCTCGGCAATCTGAAAATCTTTGGCAAAAATTTGGGCAATCATTTGATTGTCAAAGATAAAGTTATCGGAATTCTTGTGATAGTCCACACTTTCCAGCACTTGGCGGGAAAACGCCCGGTAGCCAGTGTGATATTCCGATAGTTTTTCATTCATCAACAGGTTTTGGGCCAAGGTCAGGAAACGGTTGGAAATGTATTTGTACATCGGCATCCCGCCCTTGAGCGCTCCCCCGCCCAAGATTCGTGAGCCAAACACCACTGGGTAAAGATCCTGCCCGATAATGGACACCATGGCCGTGATCAGTTTGGGGGTGTATTGGTAGTCGGGATGGAGCATCACCACTATATCGGCCCCTAGGCTCAGGGCGGTGTCATAACAGGTTTTTTGGTTCCCGCCATAGCCCCGGTTTTTTTGGTGGGTGACCACGTGGTGGATCCCAATGGCCCGTGCTTGTAGGCTGGTTTGGTCCCTGCTGGCATCGTCCACCAGTACCACTTCGTCCACTAGGTCGAAGGGGATTTCATTGTAAGTGCGTTCCACGGTTTTTTCGGCATTGTATGCCGGGAGAACAACTACTATTTTCTTGCCTAAATACATCTGTTGCCAGCCTAACGGATAATGTGGCCGCAAGTTAAGCCAAGATTGGGCGGATTCGCAACGGTGGGCACGCTACCGGGCTTCATTGCCGCAGGTTCCAGCCGCTGTTAATCGGTTTGTCGTAGATCGGGCAGGAGATCCCGCGCCGGGAGCGGCTGCGCTTGGTGGCCCACTCGTACACGATCGCGATCTCGTGCGAGCCGCCCGAATAGGGACGGATGCCCGCAATGGTCAGATCATAGCTATAGCCAAAAGTGAACTGGCCCGTGCGCAGGCCGGTGGTAAAAGCGATGGCATCTTGCTGGGTACTGTTAAAATTCTTCTTGAAAGGAATCCCCCGGTAAGCCACACCCAAGATCAGGGGGAAGCGCTCAAAAGCCAATCGTGCGCCCACATCGAGCTGGGAAACCGGGCCTTGCTGGCGGTAGAGGGCTGCGGGCAACAGGTACAGATCACCGTTGAGGGTGCTGATCGGGAGGTTGGCCCCCACGTGCGCCGAAATTTTCAGCGGCATGATGGCGTTATCGCCCGAGAAAAAGGAAGTATTGGGCCGGTTGAGGTGGTGAACGGCCAGCCCGCCCCAGAAATGGCGGCTGTAAAGCACGGCACCGCCCGCAAAATCGGCAAACCAACGGGAGCCACTACTGCCGCCCTCCCAGACATCGGCCTCGTCGGGGCGCACTTGGCTCACAAAAACCAATTGGGAAAAATCCAACTGGCGGTTGCCCACTCCGGCTTGCAGGCCCAGGCGCAGGTGCCACTGATCGGAAAGCGGGACAAGGAAAGAATACAGCCCCGTGGCCCCGGTAGTGGTGAGGAAACCGCCCGCTTTGTCGTGCTGGATCAGCAACCCAAACCCGCTGCGGATAGTGGGGGCACTGTAATCAAACGCAACGGTGGTGGTCATGAACTGGGCATCAATGGCTGTCCACTGGTAGCGGTAGTTGCCTGCCAGCCGAAACTCCTCGGCAGTACCGGTGAAGGCCGGGTTGAGGTAGAGTGGGGCATGGTAAAACTGGGTAAACTGGGGATCTTGTGCCTTGAGGGGCAGCGCGGCCAATCCGCACCATCCCAAGGAAAACCAAACCAAAAAACGCATAGCTGATGCAATGTTTCCCTAAAGTTAAGGTTTTGTGCGCAATTAAAATCCATTTGGGTTGGCCTGAGCGGCAAATTATTGCAAAGCCGGTGATCCAGCCTTTTTATTGTCCAACCCATTTGCACCCGATATCAGCTGGCTGGGTTTTGGTAAATCCTTGGCTGGGTGTAGTTTTGGGCATTCACCGGGGCTAGCGCAGCCCGGTAGCGCGCCGCGTTCGGGACATAGAGGCCGTGGGTGCGAATCCCGCATCCCCGGCAATGCCTGAACCGGCCAAGCCCAGAAAGCAGGGGGACCCCAGTGCCTTACTCTTGCCGACTGATGGGCTACACAAACCGTTTGTCGCGCAACATGGCCAGGAGTTGGCCCATTTTTTTGGCCCTTTTTTCGGGATCTCGGGTGGCATTGAGCCGAAAACCGATGGCATAGAGAGACGCTCGGTTGAGGGTTTGGTAAAATTCATTGGCAAGCGGATCTTGATCCACCAACGCAATAAAATCGGCGGGGACAACCATCTTGCTGGCCGGCTCATAGGCCCGATCCCAGCGCCCGTCCTGCTGGGCTTTTTCCACGTGGATCAACCCGCTGGGCTGCATCCGCCCTTCGGCAATTAGTCTTTCTACCTTGGCCACGTTCACTTTGGACCAGATACTTTTGGGCCGCCGGGGCGTAAACCGCACCAAATAAGAAGCGTCGTCATACTTATTGATCAGGCCATCGATCCACCCCCAACTGATGGACACATCCACCGCTTCGTCGTGCAGGAGAGTGGGCTGGCCGCTGCCTTTTTTATAATACCGGAGCCAAAAACCAGTCGGTTGGGGATGATGTTCGGCCAGCCAAGTTTCATATACTTGGGCCGACTCAAACGACAAAACGGGCAATTCTTTGTAAATCAGCATTTTTAGGAGTGGTTTATTGGCCAGCTTTCAACGCCAATCGCTGGTGGGACAATCAGACAGCTAATATAAGGGCATCTCGGAAAGAAAACAGTTTTTTGGGGGCAAAAATTTGTGGCATTTGGCCAGCAGTGAACGACCCAGCATTATTGGCCAGCATGGCGGCTTTAAAAAAGCAGGACATTTGATAAACCGCGATCGTGGCGGCAGCTCAAGCCGTAGTTGCTTCTCCCACTGGTACACCGCTAGCATACCGCCTTCGTATTTCAATATTTGGCAACCCACCGGGGCCGGCCTACTAATTTACATTGGTGTAACTTTGGGCCAAATCCCCGCCCATGGATCAATCGCTCAGGCTCTCGCCCCGCAAAATCTTACAGTACACGCTTTCCCTATTGGCAGCCGCCGGACTGTTCTGGTATTTGTACCGTGAACAGGACTTGGCCGCAATGATGGCCAATATTGCCAAGGCCGATTTCGGGTGGATCTCGGTATCGATTGTCATTTCGATGGGGGCCCACTTGAGCCGGGGCATCCGCTGGGCCATTATGCTCAAGCCATTGGGCTATCGCACTGGCGATACTGCGCCGTTTTTGGCCGTGATGGTGGGTTACTTGGCCAATTTTGTGCTCCCCCGGATGGGCGAAGTGAGCCGCTGCATCATTCTCCAACGCCTGCGCGGGGTCCCGTTCAACCTCTCTTTCGGGGCGGTCATTGCCGAGCGGGTGGTGGATCTGATCATGCTCATCCTGTTTACCAGTCTTGCGCTGGTGCTCGAGTATGAGCGGCTCAGTGGTTTCTTGCTCACCATTTTTGGCAACCCGGCCAGCAATGGCCAGCCGTCCAAATGGCCTATTTTATGGGCACTGGTGATCGTGGGCGTGGGAACATTGCTGGGCCTACTGCTGTTTTGGCGCAAAATCATGGCCCACCCTCTGGCCAATAAAGTCATCCTATTTTTGCGGGGCCTCAAAGCGGGCCTGCTGAGCATCGGCCAATTGGAACGGCGCGATCAGGCCAAGTTCCTTTTCCATACCTTTGCCATCTGGATTGGTTATTTCCTCACCTCTTATGTCTTATTTTTTGCTATGGACACCACCGCGAGGCTGGACTGGCACTGCGCCCTGGCCGTATTGGCCATGAGCGGGATCAGCATCGTGGCCCCAGTGCAGGGCGGCATTGGGGTGTACCATTGGCTGGTGGCGGCCACCCTAACCGCCTATGGCATCAGTGAAGTAGCTGGTAAAGATTTTGCGTTCATGGCCCACGGTTCCCAAACGCTCATGTTTCTGGTGATCGGGGGCGCCTGCCTGCTCATCAGTTTATTGGCCAAGCCGCACCCGGCCCAATAGTGGTTTGGGCTACCTCAATCGAGCAAAAATGGCGTAGCAACATTGGTGCGCTATCTTAACATTACCAGTAAATTCTCATCCATAAAAATTTGAAAAAATGGGCTGGTGGCGTTTTTACTTACTGAAAAACAACAAATAAAAAATAGATTTATCAAAATTGTGGGTCAACAATACAAACTTTAACCTCTTGATTACCAAAGCATAAAAACGCGAATAGATGCGTCGAATGAATGCGATGTTAACAATAAATCCTCATTAATTAGAATTTGAGAAAATGGGCTGATGGCGTTTTCATTTACTGAAAAACCACGAGAAGAAAATAGAAAAATATTGGTGAGGGCTGGACACATTTTTCACTGATTTTCGCTTCTCAATTGCTCTATTTGTTCAACTGTCAGATCTGTATGTTTGGCTACTTCTTGGTTAGAAAGAGAAGTTAGCAATAAACTCCTAGCTATTTCAATATTACGTTTTTCAATAACAAGCATTTTTTCTACAATTTCGTCGGTTTCCCGCATACGAGCATACTTGTATTCCTCCAACTCCTTTCTTGTCCACGTATGATGGTCAGCCTCTTGGCAAGCACTTTTTAGCCCTTTGTCATTCACACTTGCGGGAATTACGTTTAGATTTTCAGCATTTTTAATAAAGAAGATCCACTTTTCCACCAGCGTTGGTAGCTCTGGTTCCGTTTTGTTGAATTTGGGCAGTTCTATAAACGAAAATTCCAAGTCTCTCAGTTTGTGTTCTTGTGTTTCTGCGTCTAAAATCAAATGCCTTGACAAGTAATCGGCACTTTGCAGATATTCAAAGTTTAAAATCCCAATAAAAATGACAGGCTTAAGTTGGTAATAATTTTCGCTTGCACCTAACTGTGAAGCATAGCCCCTCGCACTGTAAAAAGTAATGCGTTTGTCAAGGTCTTTTTGTCCGTAACTTGCATTTCTACAATGTAGGAATTTCTCGCCTTGTCCTTTGCCATTGCGTCCAAAATTGTAGATTTTGAGCCTGCCATGCGCGGCAATTGATAAGGGTTTAGAATTTCAACCCACATAATTTGTTTGTTGCCTTCCAATTTTAGCACCGCATTAAGAAATGAAATTAAGATTTCAGTCTTGTTTTCATTGCCAAATATCTTGCGAAAGGTAATGTCATTTTTTATGTCAGCAAACTGCATAATTTTTTTGATTGAGTTCTTGGCACAAAAATACGAAATAACAGAAAAGCAAGTTGGTGGTTGATTGCTCTTTTACAATTCCTGTTTTTATTGGAATTGCACCGAATAAACTTGTCAATAACCATTTGATTGACAACAATAAATTTCAACCTATTGATTGCCAACGTATAAAAAGGCAAAATACCCTGCGGATGCTGTCCAGCTTAGTCCATGTCAGCGACGTCAGGCCCAGAATAGGCCAGCCCAACAGCTTGCAGGGATTTCTGGATCGATCCGGCCTCGTTCGCCCCTAGTTCATCCGTGGCGACAAAAGCCCGGCTTACTTGCGCGGCCAATGTTTCATAGCTCAACCGGACGACTGTTTCGTCAAATCCCCCGGCATATTTTTGGGCCAACGATTTGCCATTGGCCACACACTCCGCAATGAGGGGGTGCTTATCGGCAAACAAAGCCGTTTTGAGATCGGCCAAGGTTTCTTTGAACAGTAAATTGACCGGGATGCGGTGCAGCACGTGCTGATCGCGGCTGCCCGTGAGCAACACCAGCACTGGTGCATATTGCCCCGAGGCGGCCAACTTGGCAAACATCCGGCGGGCAGTGGCCAGCGATTCTTCTTGGCTGCGGACAAACCCACCGAAAAGAATGGCCACTTTGCGCCGCTCCGGCAAATGGGCCACTTCGCGGGCAATGGCCCGATCCAGATCGGCCAACAACTGTTTCACGGCCCAAGTGTGCTTGCCGGTGCGGGCCCGGTCTTGCAGCGAGGCCCGGACAAAATAGGTAATGGCTTGGCTGGGAGCAAGGCCAATTTCCACCATTTGCTTGAAAATGAGCGACGTGGGCGACATCCCCGGGATGGTGTTGGGGTCATGGAGCAGCACCCGCCCATCTGCCGTGGCAAAGCCATCGATCCGGGCGCACACCCCAAGGCGCAGGCCCTTGGCCACCAGCCGGATCTGGCGGTGGATCTCGTGCAACTGCGGCAGGGGCACGTCCACGGGCATAATCTTCTTGGTCAATTTGGATTGGTACTTGGAATGGAAATCAAACACCTCGGCCTTGATGCCCGTGGGGGGCAGGGCAATCGGTTCGCCGGCTTCATCTTGGATCACCCCGCAAGAAAACTCTTTGCCATCAATAAATTCTTCAAACAAGACTTCTTCTTCCCCATTGACCGAGGTCAAGACGGCATCAGTATCCGAATAGGAAAAATAATCATCCAATTTTTCCCGCAAGTCTTGGGGATGGTGATAAACAATGGCCCCGGTATCGGTCAAACTGGAAGCCGCCTCAAACACCACGGGATAGCCAATGCTCGCATCCAAATTGGCGATTTTCTGGACAAAATCGTGCTTGCCTTTTTCATCTAGCTGCTGCCATTGGCCCTTGCCCAAGTGGATCGTAAAAAAACATTGCTGCACAGCGCGGACAAACGCCGCGACGTCGTCTTGCTTGACAATGGCCACCCCAATGGACGATCCGCCATGGGGAGCTTTGGCCACCACGGGCAAACCGATGGCGGCCTTGACCTGCCCAAAAATATCGGCTGGTTCACTGCGCTCCCAAGTGTGCCGGCTGATCACCAACTGACGTTTTTCCATGCCCGTGATCTGCATGATCAGTTCATTTTGCAAGGGCTTGTCCATGCTGATCGACGAGCCAATAATGCCCGGCCCAGAGTAGGGCAGGCCATACCATTCAAACAAGCCCTGCAAACTGCCATCTTCGCCGGGTGCGCCGTGCATGGCAATAAATGCAAAATCGATGTAATGGCGAAAATCGCTGGGCCGGAGCTGCTGCCCCACGGCGGCGATCATTTCCAACTGGACTTCGTCGGTTTTTTCCCCGAGCGACTCGACATAAATGCTAAATGGATCTTTTGCTTTGAGACTGGCTTGCGGCGGGTAAAATTCCCGGATATGACTTTTTTGCAAGTAAGCTGGCTCGATCATAATAAAATTGCCAAGGCTGTCCACAAAGATCGGAACGGCGACGAACAGGCTGCGGTCCAGGTTGTCGATCACTGTGCGCCCGCCAGCAAAAGAAATTTCGCGTTCGCGCGAAGGACCACCAAAAAAAATGCCGATGCGGAGTAAGGTCATTGATTGGATTGAATTAAAAATGAACGGTAAAATTAGTTTGCCAGCCACCAGTGCCGACCGGCTTTCCCCAAAAAAAGCCAGCCAGTTTTTTTAAATGCTACCGGCCAGTCCTTGGCTAGTCAGCCCCGAAATCGCCCAAAGATAGGCACTAGATTGGTAACTGAAAAGTTGCGCGCCAATCATTGCTCGGGCATTAAGCCGCGACCAAAAAATCGCAAGTCTTTCGTTTGCCTTTTTCTTTGATTTGGGTACATTTGAGCAAAATTTTTCACTCTCAATAAATGACCACAATATGCCACTTCCTGCACCCCTCGCGCCCCTGAGCAACCCCAAAGCTCGGTGTGCGGCTTATTCCCAAACTTGGCTGGCCATATCCCTGATCCAAGGCAACCCGGTAACCAAAGTCGATCTGTTGCAAAAAAATAGTTCAATCATGGGAACCATCCAAACCACGGCAGGCCAAGCATCGGCCACCAGTTTGGACGAAAATGGTATGGCCATTATCTCCACCAGCATCTATAACAACGTGGCTTGGAGCGTTCCCCTCCAAGCCCTGTTCAATGCCACTGACGGTTTTTATTACCTCACGATCAAATACGGAGCGGGCGGGGCCAATCGTCACGCCATGGCCGCCCACAAAAATGGCGGCAGTGTACATTTTGTTGAACCAGAAACTGGGCTTTATCAGTTGGGCCAGGCCGATTTGCAACATTTAGCAAATTGGTACACCAACACCTGCGGATTGCCCACGGTCTTTGAGTTCAAAATCTACAAAGTGCAGATTAAACCTTAGAGTCCCACTGGACCATGTCGGCAACGAATTTCTGGCTTGTGCTTTCCGGGCTTGCCTGTGTGCCCAATAATGCCTAATTTGCGGCAGAATTGGAGAAAAAACTGACATGAAAGAGTCCATCCGGGTATTTGCGCCCGCCACCGTGGCCAATGTGGGATGCGGTTTTGACGTATTGGGTTTTGCATTGCACGAACCTGGCGATGAACTGATCGTCAGGTTGAACCAGTCGGGACGGACCACCATCTCGCGGATTACGGGCGACGGTGGCAAACTCTCTGCCGACCCAGCCAAGAACACAGCGGGAGTGGTGATCGATGCCTTTCTCCAACAGTTGGGCCGCAGCCAAGGGGTGGATATTGAACTGAACAAGAAAATGCCCCTCGGCAGTGGTTTGGGCAGCAGTGCAGCCAGTGCAGTGGCCGCTATTTTCGCTATCAATGAACTGATGGGCCGGCCGCTCACCAAGCGCGAGCTGCTGCCGTTTGCGATGGAAGGCGAGCGAATGGCCTGCGGGGCCGCCCATGCCGACAATGTGGCCCCTTCGTTGTTGGGCGGTTTTGTGCTCATCCGCAGCTATGACCCTCTGGACGTGGTGCAGATCCCGATCCCAAAGGACTTGGTGGCCACGGTGGTGCATCCGCACATCGAGATCCGCACCGAAGATGCCCGGAGCATCCTCAAAAAATCAATCCTGCTGCGCGATGCCATTATTCAGTGGGGCAACATCGGCGGGTTGCTCACCGGCCTGATGCTCAATGACTACGGACTGATCAGCCGCTCGCTCCAAGACGTGATCATCGAGCCGGTGCGCTCGCTGCTCATCCCCGAATTTGACAATGTGAAAAGGGCCTCTCTGGAAAATGGGGCGTTGGGGTGCAGCATTTCGGGTTCCGGCCCTTCCATTTTTGCCCTCAGCACCTCTTTTGCGGCGGCGGCCCAGATTGCGGATGCTATGCGCCTCACATTGGCCAAGGTCAATATCGAGAGCGATCTTTACCTTTCGCCCATCAACGAAATTGGGCCGAAAATCCTAGATTAAGAACTTTATTGATACGTTTACAGTTTAAGCATCGAGCTTTATTCGCTGGTCAACAATGAACATTAACGAAATTCAGGACGAAATCATTGAGGAATTTTCCCTTTTTGACAATAATAATGACAAATACAATTACATTATTGAACTAGGGAAAAAGCTGCCTTTGCTGCCCGAAAACCATCGGACTCCTGATTTTTTGATCAAAGGCTGCCAGTCCCAAGTGTGGATCCACCCCGAAATACTGAACCTTAACGTTCATTTGGCGGGCGACAGCGATTCGGTCTTGGTCAAAGGTTTGGTTAGTTTGATGATCCGGGTGTTGTCGGGGCAGCCTCCACAAGCCGTTGCACAAGCCGATCTATTCTTTTTGGATCGGATCGGGATGCGCCAGTTGCTGTCCATGAATCGCTCCAACGGACTGGCCGCCATGATCAAGCAGATCAAACTCTATGGCTTGGCCTATGCCATGCAAGCAGCATAGCGAGGCAATTGGGCGGGAAGGTAGTAACTAGCTGGGCAAACAATTTACGCCAATAACCAGTTAATTTGTGTTCTCAGCCTAAATGGTTTGTGCTGACCTCAAATATCTTCTGTAATTTAGTTATCCGACTGTGTTAATTGACTAAATAAATTTAATAATCAAACAAAAAAATAACCCGATGGAACAACCGCTGACCGCCGAAATAGAGACAATTGCCTCATCCCAGACCAACCAAGATACCCTCCGGGACGAAGTGTTGGCTGCGATCAAATTGGTGTATGACCCAGAAATTCCGGTTGATATTTATGAACTGGGCCTCATTTACGAGATGACTGTCTATCCGATTAACAATGTGTTCATCCTAATGACGCTTACTTCGCCTTCGTGCCCATCGGCCGAGCAGATCCCCGAGGAGGTGAAGCAGAAAATTTCGGCCATTCCGGGAGTCAATGAAGTTACAGTGGAAATTACTTGGAACCCACCCTATTCACAAGACATGATGTCGGAAGTGGCCAAACTGGAACTGGGCTTTCTCTAACTTATTATTTTTTAATCGGTTCATCAATCCAAATTTTTATCAATATGTATCCTGAATATATCACCGCACCGATGAAAAACGACCTCGTTGCCGTCGGTTTTGAAGATGTGACCTCGGCTGTTCAAGTCGATGAGGTGCTCAAACGCCCCGGCACTGTGCTGCTGGTAGTAAATTCCGTGTGTGGGTGCGCCGCTGGGGCAGCCCGGCCCGGCGTAAAACTGGCCCTGCAAAGTGCCGAGATCAAGCCTGATCACCTAGCTACCGTGTTTGCCGGAGTGGACAAAGAAGCAGTGGCCAAGACCCGCGAGCATTTATTGCCCTATCCACCTTCTTCGCCAGCCATTGCCCTGTTCCGCGATGGCGAATTGGTGCATTTCATTGAGCGGCACCACATTGAAGGCCGCAATGCCGAAATGATCGCCAATCACTTGGTAGATGTTTTTGAAGAATTTTGTGTAGAGGCATAACTGGCCGCTAATTTTGCTAACCCCTTCGCCCAGTACCCGGTGAAGGGGTTTCTTTTTGGGCCACCGTGGCGAGTTAACCCACCATTTGCCCAACTTTGGTGACTTGGGGAACTGGCTAGCCGCCCGATTTTCTTTTTGACAAAAGGCGACCGTCTGCGCCAAGCCGACATTTCCCAGCACTAAATTTGAAAATGGGCATTTATCAGGATTTATTACAAAAAATGACAATAAGTTATCATTTTTAAATCCAAAATTCTAGGTTAAAACCAGAATTTGGCGATTCAACATGTCTGCCAACGCCGGGCCGGGCTGCCAAGTGTCAGGCGCACGAAGGCGCAATAGCGGTCAGCTAAGGGCGCGGCCCTTGGCAGCAGGGCAAACCGGCACCCAGCCCGAAGGGGCGCCATGCCCCGCCTCACAACAGGTTTGGCCCGTCGGGGTGCGATCCCCCAATCTGGGCCTCCCCGATCCGAAGGCTGTTTTTAAAGCCCGGGAAAACCTCAAAGTGCAATAAAATTGGCCAAAAAAGACCCGGATCTTTTTTAACCCCCAATTTGTCCATGATTCTGTCCCAAGGACATGATTGATGCGGCTCAAATGGCAGACATATTGAGGATTACCTTAATTTTCAAAGCCCCAAAGTTTAAATAAAGCTTCAAAATGAAGGTGTAATAGCGACTTTAGACGCATTTTGATAAATACCAGATTTAAAAAAAGAGGCTGGGAAATGTCGGGCCAAGCTAGGCGCTGCTCCCCATTTGCAGCGTGCCGCCCAAAAGTTGCCAAAAAAATGTAGCTTTGTTTAAAGCAGGTAAATGCATCCGCCAACTAAGTCTCTCGGTGGAATGACTGAACTTATTTCACTGGTCATCAATGATTTATTTTCAGATTTGTAGCGTATCAATTTTGTTTGGGTATCCGTGAATTGCCCCTTTCGTCAGACAAATGCCAACCAACGCCAGTTTTATTCAACGATCTTTAGTTGGCTTCGGAAAGCCGTTTGCCATTGCGCTCGCTTGCTGGTTGTGCTTGCTCATACCAGCACGTGGGCAGGCCCAAGCAGCCCGCGTGCTGGGCCGCGTGACCGACAGCCTGGGCAGCGCCGTTTCAGCGGTCAGTGTAGTGCTGGTGGGCACGCGGCAAGGCACTGCCACCGATGAAACTGGCGCCTACTCCTTGAGCCTGCCGCCCGGTACCTGGACCCTCCGTTTTCGGCACATTCAGCACCAAGAAGTGCAGCGGCTGCTGGTGCTCTTGCCGGGCGAGATCCGGGAGCTGGATCTCGTGCTGCAAACCAAGACCCGCGTGTTGCAAAGTGTGGAAATCAAAGACACTCGCGACCAGCGGGGCGAAGTGAGCACGCTCAACATCCGCCCGTCGGTCTTGCGCCAGATCCCGACTCCCTTCGGCGATTTTAACCAAGCCTTGGCCACCGTTGGTTTGGGTGTGGTGAGCAACAGTGAACTGTCCACCGCCTATTCAGTGCGTGGGGGCAGTTTTGACGAAAATTTAGTCTATGTCAACGGCATCGAGATTTACCGCCCCTTTTTGGTTCGGGCGGGCCAACAAGAAGGCCTGAGCTTTGTCAACCCGGATCTGGTGCAAGGGGTAGAATTTTCGTCGGGCGGCTGGCAAGCCAAATACGGGGACAAACTTTCCTCAGTACTGAACATCCAATACAAGACCCCAGAAAAATTTGCCGCTTCCGCCTCGGCGGGCCTCCACGGCACTACTGTCCATCTGGAAGGAGCCAGCCGCAACCAACGGATAACCTATTTGGCGGGGGTGCGCAACAAAACGG